>NZ_JBFRBH010000001.1:1930122-2251809 GCF_040932485.1 Gymnodinialimonas sp. 202GB13-11
GCTTGTGCCCTATTCCGAGGGCCGTACACCGCTTTACTGGATCACAGACGAAAAGCACCCGCTTTATCAAGGGCAGCAAGAAGGAATGCGCGCTGGCGAAATCCTTGAGCTATACGAGACCCTTGGATGCGGTGAGGTCGTTCAGCACCTCAAGGCCTGATCAGCCGCTGACGAACCGCAGGATCAGCCGCTCCATCACATCATCGACACGTACCACGACATAGATCGGGGCAATGACGCCGATCAGGTTGGTTTCCATCGGCAATCTGTCCGGGTCATTGCACCGGCGCGAGGCGGCATCGACATGGATCGCGGCCACCGGATAGGCATTTCCTGTCCGCCGCTCCGGATCGAGGTAGTTGTGACCCGGCCCAAGGCCCTCGGTCGCGCAAATCGGGTCGGTCATGAAATGGGCGGCCAAAAGCCCCTCCTCTCGCGCATAGCCGCTTCCGGGGCCAAATAGCCCGGCTTCCGCAGGCAAATCCAGCAGACCAAACAAATCCTCTCGCCCGAAAGTCACGCCGAACACATCCGGCAGCGGGTCCGGCAGCACGAAGGCAAAAGGGGCTGCGTTGAGCGTGGCGATATAGGCCCCGTCCTCAAACGAGAAGGCCACGGGCGCGCCATCTTGTTCCAATCTCAGCCCAAGCCCTGCCGTCCCCCCGCCGGGCCGTGTTTGCGCTTGGGCAGAAGTCGCGAGCAAAAGCGAAAGGCAGAACAAAGCACAGCGCATTGATGGGGCGATCCAAAAGAAAAACGACCGGTCCCATCTTGAGGACCGGTCGCTTTATTTCAACGGCGGGAAACCCGCGTTTGTTCGCTCGATCAGCGGCGCTTCAGCACAGCCCAACCGCCGGCAACAGCCAGCGTTGCCAAAACTGCCTTGATCACGTCACCAGTCAGGAACGGCGCCATCCAGCCGGACCACAGAGCGGACCAATCCGTGCCGAGCATGGCCGCAGGCCAAAGCAGACCGGGGATGTAAAGGACAACAGCCGCGATCAGGGCCAGCGGCAGGGTCTTGGCGATGTTGGACGTCCAGCCACGATCTGCTGCCAGACCTGCGATCCACGCGGTGGCAACGAAGCCGATCAGGAAGCCGCCGGTCGGCCCCATCATGTAGCCGATGCCCGCGCCGCCGTTGGAGAAGACAGGCAGGCCAGCTGCACCTTCGGCAAGGTAGGCGAGAAGCGTGATCGCACCGAGGCGCGAGCCATAGGTCAACCCGATGGTAAGGATCGCGAGGGTTTGCAGCGACAGCGGCACCGGGCCAATCGGCACGCTGAATTGTGCGGCAACGGCGATCAGAAGGGAGCCCGCCAAAACGGCGAAAACCTTGCGCCACAGGCTTTCTTGCCCAAGCGTTGCGGAAAGAAGTGTCGTGTCACGGCCCATTTCAGTGCCTCCTTGTCCCAGTGGATCAGGCATGTCTGCCCCTTGCTCAAAGGTATTCCTCTGCGGCGCGGCGAAGTCAACACAGGTAGCGTTACCCTTGCGCTTGGTCGCACACGCGGGCTATGGGCGCGCTATGACAGATAAGCCGCTTGAAAACCGCATCGCCCTTGTCACTGGCGCCTCCCGGGGGCTTGGTGCCGCCTCTGCCGAATGGCTGGCCGCACAAGGGGCCCATGTTGTCGCCGTCGCCCGCACAATCGGCGGGCTGGAAGAGCTCGACGACCGCATCAAGGCCGCAGGTGGGCAGGCAACGCTTGCGCCGATGGATCTGACCGATGACGGTGCGATTGCACATCTGTGCCGGTCCATCCACGACCGTTGGGGTCGCGCGGACATCTGGGTGAACGCGATGATCCACGTCACGGCGCTGACCCCTGCTCCGCATATCCAGCCCAAGGACCTCGACAAGGTCATTGGTGCCAACATCCGCGCATTCTCGCGGCTGGTCAGCAACGTTGAGCCGCTGATCCTACCGTCAGATGCGCCGCATGCGGTGTTCTTCGATGACCAGTGGGATGAGAAGTTCGCAGGCGGCTATGCCATGTCGAAAGCCGCGCAACGGGCTTTGATCCAGTGCTGGCAGGCCGAGACGGTCAAAGCGCCACTGAACGTGCATCTTTTGCGCCCGAACCCAATGCCCACGGCGACACGCGCCCGCTTCTATCCGGGTGAGGATCGTTCAAAACTGGCTGATCCGAAGGAAGAGGCCGCGCGTCTGCTGGCCCCCGCCCTACTCGGTTAGGCCGCGCTGTTGGGGTCGCTCGCGGCGGCATCCATGGCGTCTGCCATCGCTTCGGCCCGCGCCGTCAGTTCCACAAGACCGTCTGTCAGAGCATCCGGCAATTCTGTGCGCGGCCCGGCTTCTTGCAGTTCCGAAATTCGGCGCGCGCGGTCGGCCAGCCGTTCCTCGGCAGACCGTAACGCCTTGTCCTGATTGGCGATCTTGTCGTTCAAACCACGCAATTCATCCTCGAGCGCTGCCGTTTTGTCCGCCAGCATCAGACCCGCCATCAACAGCATCCGCTCGGGCGGAATACGCCCGATCTGGCCGAGAACCACAGCGGCTTCCGTGTCCAGCATCTTGGCGGCAGAGCGCAGATAACTTTCTTCGCCATCCTGACAGGCCACGCTGAAGGCACGACCACCTATTTCGATTTCAACCTCAGGCATGGGCCCCTCCTGCTCCGGCGGCGGCCTGTCCAGCCTCAACATCCGCGATGATGCGATCCAGTTCTGCCGCATCGGCGGCACGCAACTGGCGCAACGCTTCCAATTCGGTGACAAGGCCCTGCTCGGCCTCGCTGGCATCTGCCCCGCTGTTCACAATGGCAAGCTGAGCGGCCAGATCTTCGGCCCGCGTTTTCATCAGGCGAAGCTGGTGGCGAAGCTCCAGAACACGCTCTTCCGGCGTCTCACCCATCGCTTCACGTAGTTCCTCGGCCATATCGACGGCCCGGTCACAGGCCTTGCGCGCCTCGTCCCGTTCGGCGCGCGCGCGTTCCACACGGCGCGTCATCACAGCCAGCGCCTTTTCCATATCCTCGACGTCGGGATCATCCTCAGAAGGCGGGCTTTCGGGCGTAGCCTCCGCAGTCGGTTCGGATGTCGCGATCAAGGCGGCTTGCGCCTCAGCCAGCGCGGCGTCCTTTTCTTCAAGCTCTGCCGCGCGGGCGGTCAGTTCCGTTTCTTTGTCCGCCAGTTCGGCCTGCGCCGCATCGCGCGCGGCCTCGGCCTCCGCCAGACGCGCCTCAATGTCAGATGAGTCCTCCGGCATCTCGGCGGGCGTTGTGGCCATAGCCATCGCCTCATCCCGCTCCGCTTTCGCGCGGGTCAGGTCTTCGGTGGTCTCGCTGAGGGCATCCTGCGTCTCGGCCAGTTGCGCCTCCAGCATATTGACCCGCTCAGACAATTCGCTTGCGCGGGCCTCAGCCTCTTCGCGAGCGGCATCTGCCGCGCCAGTGTCGAACGGCGTCGCCGCCACGCCGCCGGCCATCGCGGCCTGCCCCGCCGCTATCCGGTCAAGCGCCGTTGCAAGACGCGCTTCCAATTCCGTGAGTTTTTCGAACTCGGCACTATCGCCCATGGCTGCCTTTGCCCCCTCGTCGCCGCGCGCGTCATTGGTCGCGCCGGTCCTGGTATGGTTTGCCCCGATGCATGCCGGGCCTGTCCCGATCTGATGCGCACCGATTGCGTGTCCTGCCTCTGACACATCTACATTTGGGGGTCAAACCGCGCCGATTTGCAAGGTTTTCCAAGCGTGGATGGCGAAAATACGCAGAATTCGGCCCCAGATCGGCCTTCCAGCGCCTTGCACTCAGGCCGCGCGATGCTATCACCGCTGCGAGTTCGCGGAGGGGGTCCTCCGCCCGTTGCTGCCAAAAGGATTCCCAGATCATGGATATCGCCGCCCTCGCCGCCCGCAATCCCGACCATTGGGCGCGCGCCGCCTGCATCCGCACACTGACGCTGGATGCCGTGGCCGCCGCGAATTCTGGGCATTCCGGAATGCCGATGGGTATGGCTGATGTAGCGACGGTTCTGTTCGACAAGCACCTCAGCTTCGACGCCTCCGCGCCGGATTGGCCCAACCGCGACCGGTTCATCCTGTCGGCGGGCCATGGCTCGATGCTGATCTATTCCCTGCTCTATCTCACCGGCTATTCCGACATGACGCTGGAGCAGATCAAGAACTTCCGCCAGTTGGGCGCGATCACCGCGGGCCACCCGGAATATGGTCATGTGAAGGGCGTTGAGACGACGACCGGCCCGCTGGGGCAAGGTATCGCCAATGCGGTCGGTTTCGCGATGGCCGAGGAGAGCCTGCGCGCCCGCTGGGGCAAGAAGGTGATCGACCACTACACCTACTGCATCGCGGGCGATGGCTGCCTGATGGAAGGTGTTAGCCAAGAGGCGATTGCGCTAGCCGGTCGTCAGGAACTCAGCCGCTTGATCGTGATGTGGGACGACAATGGCATCACCATTGACGGCAACGTTTCCATGTCCGACGTGACAGATCAGAAGGCGCGCTTTGCTGCGTCTGGCTGGGATGTGTTCGATTGCGATGGCCACGATCCTGAGGATATCGACCGCGCGCTGACCGAGGCGAAGGCCTCCAAACGGCCTGCGATGATCGCCTGCAAGACGCATATCGCCATCGGGTCCTCCGCGCAGGACACGGCCAAAGGCCACGGCGCGCTGACCGATCCGCAATTGGTCGCCGATACGAAGGCCGCCTACGGCTGGAGCCATGGCGCGTTCGAGATCCCGTCTGAGCTGAAAAGCTGGTGGGAAAGCGTGGGCCAGCGCGGCGTGGGAGCCCGTAAGGATTGGGAAGACCGCTTCGCCGCCCTCTCGGCTGGCAAACAGGCCGATTTCACGCGCGCCTTTGCAGGTGAAATGCCCAAGAAGCTGAGCGCGGCGATCAAGGCGCACAAGAAGAAACTTTCGGAAGAACAGCCCAAGGTCGCCACTCGCAAGGCCAGCCAGATGGCGCTTGAGGTCATCAATGGCGTCATTCCTGAGACGCTCGGCGGCTCGGCTGACCTGACCGGCTCAAACCTGACGAACACGCCCGATCTTGGCGTGTTTGGCCCGGACGATCGCAAAGGCCGCCACATCCACTATGGCATCCGCGAACACGCCATGGCCGCTGCGATGAACGGCATGTACCTGCACGGTGGCGTGAAGCCTTATGGCGGTACCTTCTTCACCTTCACCGATTATGCGCGCCCGTCGATGCGGCTGTCGGCCCTGATGAAAATCGCGCCGGTCTACGTGATGACCCACGACTCGATTGGTGTGGGCGAAGATGGCCCGACGCACCAGCCGGTGGAACACCTTGCCATGCTGCGCGCGACGCCGAACATGAACGTGTTCCGCCCCGCCGACGCGGTGGAAACGGCAGAGGCTTGGGAAATCGCGATTTCCAGCCGTGAGACGCCGTCGACGCTGGCGCTGAGCCGTCAGGGCCTGCCGACGGTGCGGACCGAGCACAAGACCAAGAACCTGACCGAGCAAGGCGCATATGTGCTGGCCGATGCAGAGGGGAAACGGCAGGCGATCCTGATGGCGACGGGCTCGGAAGTGGCGATTGCAATGGCCGCGCGGGACCTGCTGCAGGCCGAAGGGATCGGAACGCGCGTTGTCTCCATGCCCTGCTGGGAACTGTTTGAGGAGCAGGACGAGCGCTATCGCAAGCGCGTGCTGCCCGGCGGGCCGGTGCGTGTGGCTGTTGAGGCCGCGATCCGGTTCGGCTGGGACCGCTGGCTGTTCGGTGAGCGCGGCAAGCGCGAGAAGTCGGGCTTTGTGGGGATGCATGATTTCGGCGCGTCCGCCCCGGCCGGAGAGCTCTACGAACACTTCGGCATCACGGCAGAAGCTGTGGCGAACAAGGTAAAATCGCTGCTCTAATCTGACGTCGTCAAGCCAGACGGATGCACCTGGGCCATCTCGAACATCGTATCGAGAAGGCCTAGCATCCGAGGAAGCTCGTCAAATATCGCTACGGCGGGATCACACCCGTCGCCCAGTGCCTCTGGCGCACACCGAAACAGGCTCCACTCGTAATCTGGCCTTAGCCGGGCGGCTGAGCCCAATCCCTGACGGGGATTGATATCCATAACGACATGCGGGCGCGTATTTTCAGCGTCCGCTTCGAACGCCACCGTCTCGATATCACAATAAGTCGTGCAATGCGCGAGGACGCGGTAGCCGTTGAGCAGCGGAGTTTTTGACAGAACCGTGAAGCTACGCACCTGCCGGGGGCCAGTGAGATCGCCGATCTCGATCAGCCAGAAATCGTCGTTATAGGAACGCTGATCTGCGGAAATGAAGTCTGAAAGCAGCCCGCCGGAGTGATCTGAAACCGCGAACCAGCTTTGAGCGTACAGGCGCATCCATCCGGATACACCCGGACCCACGGAATTCTCGCTGAGCGCATCGGCATCGATCAGGCCGTAATGGGCCAGCATCGCGTTGCAGCACGCGCGGATCCTCAGGCGGCTGCTGTGCGAAAACGAGCGCCGGATGCTGCCGTCTGCCCGTCGATCGACAAAATCACGCGGAACGGCAAAGCCAAGCGTGATCTGAGGAAACTGTTCCGACAGCACCTCGTTACTGGGGAAGTAATACGTGTGGGGTGCCAGCACATAGGTCGTGTAACCCTCTGGGATTTGGCTACAATCTGTTGTTTCGCAGAATTCTGCCCAATCCGCAGCTTCTAGATCAACAGGCTCAGCTACGGCTGCGCGCTGCATCAACGGTTGATCTGCGGGTTGGGTCACAAACCCACAAAGCGAAGCCACGCCAATAAGGCAGGCAGTGATCACAAAACCAAAACGCGATACCCTCATGGGAGGTGGCTATCGCAATTCTATGGCTGGAGTGTGGCGCACCAACAGCCTTCTACGGGTTCTGCTGCCTTTGCGCTCAGTGGGCCTCTTCGGCCTTTCCGCCAAGGCCCACGGCTCGCATCAGCGGACCGATGACTTTCGTGACCACAGGGATCAACAGCAGGCCAAGGATCAGGCCGCCGATGCCGTCGATCACGGCCTTGACCAGCCAGTTGCCAAAGCCCTGCTCACCGGCAAGGTTTTCGGCCACATCCTTCACCCAATCCTCTGGCGCGTGCCAGCCGATCTCCGCCACGGCATGAAGAATGATCGAGCCACCGACCCACAGCATCGCCAAGGTGCCCACGAAGGTCAGCACCTTCAGGAAGGTCGGCATACCGCGCACAATCGCCTCGCCGATTTTTTGTGTGGCGCCAAGCCGCCCGTTAGACGCCATGTGCAGGCCGACGTCATCGGCCTTCACGATCAGCGCCACTGCACCGTAAACCAGAACGGTAATCCCCACGGCCACAACGGCCAGTGCTGCGCCGCGGAACCACAACGAGTCCGTCTCAAGCGCCGCGAGCGCAATCGTCATGATCTCGGCCGACAAGATGAAGTCGGTCTTGATCGCACCTTTTACCTTTTGCTCTTCCAGATGCGCGCTGTCTTCGGCCGACATCTTCTTGGCCACGAGTTCTTCTACATCGTGGTGCTTGGGCGAGAGCCAATGGTGAACCTTCTCGGCCCCCTCAAAACACAAATAGGCCCCGCCAAAGATTAGAAAGACGGGGATCAACCACGGCGCGAACACCGACAGGACCAGTGCGGCGGGCAGCAGGATCACCAGTTTGTTGAAGATGGACGCCCGCGCGATTTTCCACACGATGGGCAATTCGCGCTTGGCCTCGAACCCATGCACGTATTTCGGCGTTACGGCCGCATCGTCGATCACTGCGCCCGCGGCCTTGGCCCCGGCCTTGCCCGCCTGTGCGATCACATCGTCGACGGAGGCTGCTGCCACTTTCGCAATGGCTGCCACATCGTCCAAAAGGGCCAGAAGTCCGCTCATCTGCCTGTCTCCACGCGCTTGCTTTGTGTCGCCATATACAATGATGGCCAACGACGTCCACCCGTGGCGGGTTCCGCATGCTGTTAGCGCAACCACGAAATGTTTGCGCAACCGTTTACGCTAACATGCGGAAATTACCGGGCTTTTGGGTTTCCAGACTCGGCTCCAGCCCCTATCGAAATGGCATCGATTAGAGGAGGCCACGACATGACCATCACCCTCGGCATCAACGGTTTCGGCCGGATCGGGCGCGCCACTTTGGCCCATATCGCTGAAAGCGCGCGCAATGATGTGCAGGTGGTCAAGATCAACGCCACTGGCCCGATTGAGACCAACGCCCACCTGCTGCGCTACGACAGTGTGCATGGCCGCTTCCCCGGCGAGGTTCGGGTTGAAGACGACACGATGGATCTGGGACGCGGGCCGATGAAGGTGTTCTCGACCTATGAGCCGGAGGAGCTGGATTGGGAGGGCTGCGATGTCGTTCTGGAATGCACCGGCAAATTCAATGACGGCCACAAAAGCGCTGTGCACCTGGAGCGTGGCGCACAGAAGGTCCTGATTTCGGCCCCGGCCACGAACGTGGATCGAACCGTGGTCTATGGTGTGAACCACCGCGATCTGCGGGCCGAGGAGCGGATGATTTCGAACGGGTCCTGCACCACCAACTGCCTCGCGCCTTTGGCCAAGGTGCTGAACGAGGCGATTGGCATTGAACGCGGGATCATGACGACGATCCATAGCTACACTGGCGATCAGCCGACGCTGGACCGCCGCCACAAGGATCTGTACCGCGCGCGGGCTGCTGCGATGGCGATGATCCCCACTTCGACTGGCGCGGCCAAGGCGCTGTCCGAAGTGATGCCCGAGATGGAAGGCAAACTGGATGGCACCGCCCTGCGCGTGCCCACGCCCAACGTCTCCGCGGTCGATCTGACCTTTGAGGCTGCGCGCGACGTGACCGTCGCAGACGTGAACGAGGTCGTGGCCGAAGCGGCGGCAGGTCATATGGGGGCGGTTCTGGCCTATGATCCGGAGCCGAAGGTGTCCATCGATTTCAACCACACGCCGCATTCCAGCATCTTCGCCCCTGACCAGACCAAGGTTGTGGGCGGGCGCACGGTGCGGGTGCTGGCGTGGTACGACAATGAATGGGGCTTCTCGGTGCGCATGGCCGATGTGGCGGGCGCCATGGGTCGGTTGATGCACTAAGCCAACGCAATCCCAGCCAGAAACCGTTCTTTCACCGGTGGTATACTTTCCGCTTCGCAGATCACCCAGCCATTTCCATTGGTCTGACGGCATATGAATGTCGCGTCGAAACTGCTGATCTCACCGCCCTTGTCATTTACATTGCGGTATCGGACGAACGCTTGAACCTTTCCGTCGACCGCGGCAGTTTCATGGAATTCCGTGATCTCGGTACGCACGTAGCTTTCAACCAATAGGTTGTTTCGGTAGATCTCGAGCGCAAGGATCACATCGTCCAGACGGTTTGCCGCAAAGGTGGACCCGGCCACATGGGCCACCATCGGAACTTGAACGTTGCGGACAGACCCGGCCACATTGCCAGCCGAGTAAAGGCGCGCTTTCTCACGGAAAAAGTCTTCAAGGGTCACGGTGTTGACCGGTTTGTTGGTGTTACCGGTTAGCGTTCCACACACTTATCGGTCGGTCAACGTTTGCAAACGGAACGGTCAAGAAAGCCGCCCGTAAAACGTCATCCGGGCGCTTTCGGAAAGTTCCACCCCCGGCTCCGCATTATAAGCCAGAACAGCCAACATCCGCGTCTTGTCGCTTTCATTCGGGCTGACGCGGTGGATGGAATTGCGTCCCCGAAACAGAACCAGCGCGCCCGGGGCCATCTCCAGCACATCAGGCGCAATCTCATCATCCAACAAAGCGCGCACGCCCTCGTAGTTCATCTCGCCCGCATCGGCGTCGCGCAAATCCTTGATGTATTCGAAGCAACTGCCTGCCTCCGGCTTTTCGATCAGAAGCGTTATCGCGAAAGACGAATTGTCGAAATGCCAGCCCAGTTCCTGCCCGCGTCGGGCATAGTGGATGTTGATGGATGACAGGGGGTCCGCATAGGGGTGCAGGGCTGCCTCGCCCGTGACAGACATGATGAATTCCCGAAATTCCGGCGCATCGTAAAGGGTACGCAGGTGGGAGTTCGCGGACACGATGTCGTCGCAGATGCATCCCTTGGATGAGACGACCTGCCGGTTCGCTGGATGATCTTCCGGTAAGGCGGCATCTTGCGGCGTCAGATAGACCGAATGGGTTTGCACACAAAAATGCGCCTGCGCTTCGCCGGCTTCAGCCTCCGCTTGCATCGAAGCGAGGGCGTCCGGCCGGATAAAGTCCCGAAGTACCAAGACGCCATCCCGCTCCAGCGTATCGCGGCAGAGCGCCCGGAAGGCTCCCTCACCCAGAGGATGCGTGTCCATGTCGATGATCGTGTCAGGTGACATTGCGCCTTCCCTTTACCTTTCTGTCCCTACCGCGCAACTTGATCGCTCAGACCAGAGGATACCAGCCCATGACCGACACCTACCTGATTAAGGCCGCCGAGATCGAAGCGATGGAAGGGTTGGAGAAGGTCCATTTCCGCAATCCGAACGCAAAACGGATCAACAAATCGCTTGGCGATGCCACAGGGCTAACGGGTCTAGGCATTCACTTGATAGAGGTCGCTCCGGGCGATGAGACAACCGAATACCACGTCCATTACCATGAGGATGAGGCGGTCTACATCCTCTCAGGCACTGGAACAGCGACCATCGGTGAAGAAGATCAGGCCATCGGGCCGGGTGACTTCATCGGCTACCGTGCGGGCGGGTTGGGGCATACGATCGTCAACACGGGCGATGAAGTGCTGCGTATTCTGGTGATGGGACAGCGGCTGGATCACGATGTGGGCGACTATTTGCGGCAGGGCAAACGTATCTTCCGCAACAAGGGGCTGGACTATGGGCTGGTCGATATTGATGCGATTTCCAATCCTGTTCTGGGCGCGAAGAAATAGCCTTCCGCCCGCCTGCGCCGCGTGGCAGGGTCCGCCGCGATGACGAACGCACTTGCCATATGGATCGGGATTGTACTCGCCGCCTGCCTCGCGGTTGATGCAGTCCTGTTCGACTGGTCGAATTCCCTGTTCCTCGCCCGAAAATTCGCGGAGCTTCTGCGCTGGATGGCCTTTTGGCGCTGAGGCTTGGATTTAGCCTGTTGGCAGGCCTTGTGCTGTGGGCTGCACTTTGGTTCGGCGGGAGCTTTGTTTTCAACACATCCCGGTCAATCAGTTACGACACGGGCGCACCCCGAAATTGGCCGGTCCTCTACGATCTGCACCTCAACGGCGCAGACATGATCCCTTGGGGTTTCGAGATCGCCGATTGGACTGGGGACACGAGCTATGCGAGCGGCGGCACGATTTCGGGGAGCATCCCACGTCGGAGCCTGTTCAACCGGTCCGAGATCGAGGTCGACGTACGCTGGATGGAGTGGGCCACGGGCCAAGCCTGGACCGCGCAAATGGTCATTGATCACCCCGAGGATCTGCGTGCCGGGATCACGTTTCATTTTGCGGCAGATGGTCAGTTGTCGGTCTATCGCCCGAATGCCGCCTTGCGTGCAGGTGGACTTGGACGCCAAGCAACCCACGACGATTACGAGCGTCTTGCCCGCGTCTGCGGCACGGCTTTGCCTGAAAACAGCGCGCTCTTTGCTGAACTTGCAGATGCGCGTGCCAACAATGTCGGCATCGACACCGCGCGCATCCCGGCTTCGCCGCCGCCCCCGCCGCCGTCGGATTGCACCGAACCCTCGCAATGATCGGCCCTTCCAAACCTGTGCAAGGCGCGGTAAGGAGCCTCTGTTACCGCTAACACAAGCGTAGGGATAGCCGCGAGGCACGCGGCCCCGCGCAGACATGGGAAGTCAGGAGGCTCAGACATGGCCGTCAAAGTCGCAATCAACGGATTTGGTCGCATTGGGCGCAATGTGCTGCGCGCCATTATCGAGTCCGGCCGCACCGATATCGAAGTTGTGGCCATCAACGATCTGGGTCCGGTGGAAACCAACGCCCATCTGTTGCGCTACGACTCGGTCCATGGCCGCTTCCCTGCGACCGTCACGACGACCGAGACGACCATCGACGTGGGCCGTGGCCCGATGGAGGTCACCGCAATCCGCAACCCCGCCGACCTGCCCTGGGGCCACGTTGATATCGTCCTGGAATGCACCGGTATCTTCACCTCAAAAGAGGCCTGCCAGGCACACCTCGAAAACGGCTCGTCCCGTGTGCTGATCTCCGCACCGGGCAAGGATGCCGACAAGACCATCGTCTACGGCGTCAACCACGACAGCCTGACCTCGGACGACATCGTCGTCTCGAACGCATCCTGCACGACGAACTGCTTGTCGCCGGTGGCCAAGGTCCTGAACGACGCCGTGGGCATCACCAAGGGCTTCATGACGACGATCCACAGCTACACCGGCGACCAGCCGACGCTGGATACGATGCACAAGGATCTCTACCGCGCCCGCGCCGCCGCGATGTCGATGATCCCGACTTCTACAGGGGCCGCCAAGGCCGTCGGTCTTGTCTTGCCAGAACTGAACGGAAAGCTTGACGGTGTCGCGATCCGCGTGCCGACGCCGAACGTGTCCGTGGTCGACCTGACTTTTGAAGCCTCCAAAGCAACCAATGTTGAAGAGGTCAACAACGCCATCATCGCCGCCGCCGATGGTCCGCTGAAGGGCGTGCTTGGCTACACCGATGAGCCTCTGGTGAGCAGCGACTTCAATCACGATCCCCACTCCTCGGTCTTCCATCTAGACCAGACCAAGGTGCTGGACGGAAATATGGTCCGCATCCTGAGCTGGTACGACAACGAATGGGGCTTCTCCAACCGGATGTCCGATACCGCTGTTGCGATGGGCAAGCTGATCTGATCAGGAGGGCGCGCCCCTCCTCCGCCCCCTGCAGGGACGTGCTCGCAGCGGATCCGTGAACCGCATGCCCTGTCTTCCATGTGCCATAAATATACCCGAAGGAGGCATTGCGTCTCTTTCGGCGGGCGGTCAAACCTTGCCACAGCATTGCCATCACAGCCCGGAGACACAGCCATGACCTGGAACACCCTCGACGACATGGACCTTGCGGGCAAGATCGTCTTGACCCGTGTGGATATCAACGTTCCGGTTGAGGACGGCAAAGTCACGGACACGACGCGTATCGACCGGATCGTTCCCACGATCAAGGACATCCTCGCCGCCGGTGGCACGTCGGTCATGCTGGCCCATTTCGGGCGGCCCAAGGGGCAGTATGTGCCGGAGATGTCGCTGCGCATCACTCTGCCCGCCCTGGAGGCAGCCCTTGGTCAAAGCGTGACTTTCATCGAACGCCCGGACCGCGCGGCGCTGGAGGCCGCTAAAGGTCCGGTTTTGATCGAGAACACGCGCTTTTCAGCCATGGAAGAGGCGAACGACCCCAAGATGGCGCAATTCCTTGCGTCGCTTGGCGACATCTTTTGCAACGATGCGTTCTCGGCAGCCCATCGGGCGCACGCATCGACGGAAGGCGTGGCGAAACTCTTGCCGAACTGCGCCGGGCGATTGATGGCCGAAGAATTGGGTGCGCTGGAAAAGGCGCTTGGCACGCCAGAGCGGCCTGTGATGGCGCTGGTCGGAGGCGCGAAGGTCTCCACCAAGCTCGACCTGCTGCGCAACCTTGTGGAAAAGGTCGATGTGCTGGTGATCGGCGGCGGGATGGCGAACACGTTTCTTGCGGCGCAGGGCGTGGATGTGGGCAAATCGCTGTGCGAACACGACCTGGCCGAAACCGCCCGTGAGATCGCCGAGAAGGCCGCTGCGCAAGGCTGCGAGATCCTTCTGCCGCGTGACGTCGTGATCGCGCGGGAGTTCAAGGCGGGCGCAGCGTCTGAGGTTGTGATGACCGAGAACGTGCCCTCTGACGCGATGATCCTCGATGCAGGGCCCGACAGCGTGGCGCATATCATCCAAGTGCTGGATCGCGTGAAAACGCTGGTCTGGAACGGCCCGCTTGGCGCATTCGAGATTGCCCCGTTCGATGCCGCCACGGTTGCTGCTGCGCGAGCTGCAGCCGAGGCCACGCAGGCTGGTCAATTGATCTCCGTTGCCGGTGGCGGTGACACGGTCGCGGCCCTCAACCATGCGGGTGTGGCCGACGATTTCACTTATATCTCCACGGCAGGCGGCGCGTTTCTGGAGTGGATGGAGGGCAAGACCCTGCCCGGCGTCGCCGCGTTGAAGCGGAACGACTGATAGCGCAACCATGATTGTGGCCCCTGCCCCCACGGCCTAAACCGCCTTCAACCCAAGCGGAAGGAGGCCCCGATGCCGAATGCAGAGCAGATTGCACAGATGCAGAAGGGTGCGGGTTTCATCGCCGCGCTGGACCAATCGGGGGGCTCCACACCCAAGGCGCTGAAGCTTTATGGCGTTGCGGAGGATGCATACCGGTCGGACGACGAGATGTTCGACCTGATCCACCAGATGCGCACACGGATCGCCTCGGCCCCGGCCTTTACCGGCAAGAAGGTGATCGGCGCCATCCTGTTTGAGAAGACCATGGATCGTGAGATCGCAGGTCAACCGTCGACGCAGTATTTGTGGGAAGAGCGCCGGGTGGTGCCGTTCCTGAAGATCGACGATGGATTGGCTGACGCGCAGGACGGGGTGCAGCTTTTGAAGCCGATCAAGACGCTGGCCGACAAGCTGGCGCGCGCGCAGGCGGCAGGTATCTTCGGCTCCAAGGCGCGCTCGGTGATTGGGGAGGCGAATGCAACCGGCATCAAGGCCAATGTCGCGCAGCAATTCCGCATCGGGGATGAGGTGCTTGGTGCCGACATGGTGCCGATCATTGAGCCCGAGGTTTCGATTACCGCGCCAGACAAGGCAAAGGCGGAAGCGATGCTGCTGGATGCGATCCTCGCTGAGTTGGAAAACGTACCCGCCGACCGCCAGATCATGTTGAAACTGACCCTGCCGGAGGCAGAGGACCACTACGCGCCCCTGGTGAGCCACCCGCGCGTAATGCGGGTTGTGGCACTTTCAGGTGGCTATTCACGGGAAGAGGCCAATGGTCGGCTCGCAAAGAACCACGGCGTCATAGCAAGTTTCAGCCGGGCCCTGACGGAGGGCTTGTCGGCGCAGCAGGACGACACTGCGTTCAACGACGCGATCGGCCGCACGATCGACGAGATCCACGCGGCTTCGATAACCTGATCGCTCAGACTTCCGGCCCCAACCGCGCAAGGATCGGGGCTGGGGCGATGGCAGGCCCGCTTCCGGCAATTGAACTGCTGCCCGATAGCCGCGTCGCACAAAAGCTTTCGGCGATTTCGTGAGGGCCAGCCTGCATGAGGGTTGCCGCCGTTAGCAACTGCGCCGTCTGGGCAGCGAACCGGCGCGCTTCCGCCTCGGAGGGAGAGCCGGGCCAAGCCTCGCGGTATCGCGATAGGGCAAGATCGTAGCTTTTGATGCGCCCCCGCCCCTCCTCCAATGCCGCCTCAAGCGCCTCCGCGCAGGATGGATCACGCGCCAGACTGCGCCGGATATCGAGGCAGATCACATTGCCGGAGCCTTCCCAAATGCTGTTGAGCGGCGCTTCGCGGTAGAGCATTGGTAGCGGTGTGTCTTCGACGTAGCCCATGCCGCCCATTACCTCCATCGCCTCACTGATTACTCGCCCGGCAAGCTTGTTGTTGAGGAACTTGGCGAGGGCCACGCCGATGCGCGCAAAGCCCGCCTGCGTTGGATCATCAAAGGCCCCGGCCACGCGAAACGCCAGCGCCGTTGCCCCTTCCCAATCCAGAACCAGATCGGCGAGGACAGATCGCATTAAGGGCTGGTCGATCAAACGCTTCTGAAACGCCGTGCGGTGACTTACCCAATGGTGGGCATGACCTAGGGCGGCGCGCATCAACCCCGCTGGCGCCGTCGCTGTATCGAGGCGGGTGTGATGAACCATCTGCAAAATGGTGCGGATGCCGTCGCCTTCATCGCCATTGCTCTCGGCCAGCGCGCCGTGGTATTCGATCTCAGCCGAAGCATTGGACCGGTTCCCCAGCTTGTCCTTCAGCCGCAAAATGTGGATTGCGTTGCGCCCGCCTTCCAACCAACGCGGGACAAGGAAACAGGTCAGGCCGCCGGGGGCTTGCGCCAGTGTTAGAAAGCCATCGGACATAGGCGCGGAGCAGAACCATTTATGGCCCGTAAGCCGCCAACCGTCCGCCGTGCGCGCGGCACTTGTGGTGTTGGCCCGCACATCTGACCCGCCCTGTTTCTCGGTCATGGCCATGCCAAGCGTGACCCCGGCCTTTGCGTCTAACGGCGCGATTGACGGGTCGTAGAGGGGCTTGCTCAACTTAGATGCCCAAAGATCGCCCAGTACCCCCACGCCACGCAGTGCCGGCACAGCGGCGTAGGTCATCGTCATCGGACAACAGGTGCCTGGTTCAACTTGCGAATGCAGGTAGACCATTGCCGCGTGGGTGAGGTGGCTGCCGCCCGTCCACGGGCCAGACGCATAGCCACTACCTAACCCCAGATGGAGGAAGTCGTGATATGCTGGGTGAAAACGCACTTCGTCCAACCGCCGCCCGCCCGCGTCAAACAGCCGAAGCTCGGGCGACTGTCGGTTGGCCTGTCGCGCGGCCTCGGCCATCTGCGCCGTTCCCAGCGCCTGCGCCTGCCGTTGCAGCAGAGGCGTATCGCCACCGTGCGCATGGTCCTGAAGAACCGGGTCACAGGCCCACAAATCCCCGTCCCCGCGCCCAGGCGGCTGGTTGGTCACGTCATGCGTTGGCAGGTTTGAGCGCGGCTCCATGGGGCAAGTTTAGGCCCGCGAATCGCGTTTCGTCACGGGGGATTCCCAAAGCCGTCCGAATATGCGAATCTCCCCCCAATGCGCCCGTCAGAGGCGTTTCGAGCTATCCGCCCTGAGGGGTGACACGACTTGTGGGCCGTCCCGGCCCGTTTGAGGCAGAACCATGTGGCGTACCTTATCGCTGACCCGGGCCATTGTTCCGGGGATGCTGTTCCTGATCGGTTTCTATTTCACCTTCACCGCGGTGCAGGGGAACAATGGCTTGTTCCAGCGCATTCAGGTGGAAGCTGAGCGTGACCGGCTGGAGGACGAACTTGCGCGGCTGGAGGCACAGGTCGATCGAATGGAGATCCTGACCCGCCGCTTATCGGACGACTACCTCGACATTGACCTGCTGGACGAACGGGTGCGCAACGTTCTGGGCTATGCTCGGCCAGACGAGCTGATCCTCCCCTAACTCTCTGACCCCGCGTCAAGCCCTGCACCCGTTGCATAACGGGACTGTTCCCCTGCGTCAGGTTGACGGGAAGACTCTTTGGAACAATGCTGTTAAGGAATAGTTCAACGTTAAACTATTCCCGTTTTGGGGGAGGAGAAACGAAGAATGGCCGCACGCAAAGCCACGGCGAAGGCAGACGCCAAGCCGAACGTTTCAGCCGACGAGCTGAAGAAGTATTACCGCGAAATGCTGTTGATCCGCCGCTTTGAGGAGAAGGCCGGTCAGCTTTACGGCATGGGTCTGATCGGCGGCTTCTGCCACCTCTATATCGGGCAAGAGGCCGTTGTCGTGGGTCTCGAGGCTGCGGCTGAGGAAGGCGACAAGCGCATTACCTCCTACCGCGATCACGGCCACATGTTGGCGTGTGGGATGGACCCCAAGGGCGTCATGGCCGAGTTGACGGGCCGCGAGGGTGGCTACTCCAAGGGCAAGGGCGGCTCGATGCACATGTTCTCGAAAGAGAAGCATTTCTACGGCGGCCACGGCATCGTTGCGGCGCAAGTACCGCTCGGTGCGGGCCTTGCCTTCTCCGACAAGTACAAAGGCAATGACCGCGTGACCTTCACCTATTTCGGCGACGGCGCGGCGAACCAGGGCCAAGTATACGAGGCCTACAACATGGCCGAGCTATGGGACCTGCCCTGCATCTTCGTGATCGAGAACAACCAATACGCCATGGGCACATCGACCCAGCGGTCGACAAAGTCCCCTTCCTACTGGGAACGCGGCGCGGCCTACGGGATCGAGGGCGAGGAAGTGGACGGCATGGACGTGCTGGCCGTGAAAGCCGCCGGTGAAAAGGCCGTCGCCCACTGCCGCGCTGGCAAGGGCCCCTACATCCTTGAAATCAAAACCTACCGCTATCGCGGCCACTCCATGTCGGACCCGGCCAAGTACCGGACCCGCGAGGAAGTGCAGGAGATGCGTGAAAAACGCGATGCCATCGAACACGTCCGCCAGATGCTTTTGACCGGTGGCCATGCCTCCGAAGAGGATCTCAAGGCGATCGACAAGGAGATCAAGGAAATCGTCAACGAAAGCGCTGAATTCGCAAAGGAAAGCCCCGAGCCCGCGCTGGAGGAGCTTTGGACCGACATCTATGCGGACGAAGTCCCGCAAGGGGAGGCTGTGTAAATGGCTGTAGAAATTCTGATGCCCGCCCTCTCCCCCACGATGGAAGAAGGCACGCTGGCCAAGTGGCTGGTGAAAGAAGGTGACACCGTAAATTCCGGCGACATTCTGGCCGAGATTGAGACCGATAAGGCGACGATGGAATTCGAGGCCGTCGATGAAGGTGTGATCGGCAAGATCCTGATCGAGGAAGGCACCGAAGGCGTGAAGGTGAACACACCCATCGCGATCATTGGTGAGGACGGCGAGGATATGTCCGCCGCATCCGCCGAAAGCGCCCCTGCCCCGGCCGCGCTGGAAACCTCTGAGGGCAAGGCCGATCCGGCCCCGGCCACAGCGGCAACCCCAAGCGCGCCTGCGGCCCCTACGCCAGATCAGACACCGGATTGGCCCGAAGGCACCACGATGAAGACCCAAACGGTCCGCGAAGCCTTGCGCGACGCGATGGCAGAAGAGATGCGCGCCGACGACGGCGTTTTTGTCATGGGTGAGGAGGTTGCCGAATATAACGGTGCCTACAAAGTCACCCAAGGCATGCTGGACGAATTCGGCGCCAAGCGCGTGATCGACACGCCGATCACTGAGCACGGCTTTGCCGGGATCGGTGTGGGCGCGGCTTTCGGCGGGCTAAAGCCGATTGTGGAGTTCATGACCTTCAACTTCGCCATGCAGGCGATTGACCACATCATCAACTCCGCCGCCAAAACGCTTTACATGTCCGGCGGTCAGATGGGTGCGCCCATGGTGTTCCGTGGCCCCAACGGCGCCGCCGCCCGCGTGGGCGCACAGCACAGCCAGGATTACGCGGCGTGGTACAGCCAGATCCCAGGCCTGAAGGTTGTAATGCCGTACTCCGCCGCCGACGCGAAGGGCCTGTTGAAAACAGCCATCCGTGACCCCAACCCGGTGATCTTCCTGGAAAATGAGATCCTCTACGGCCGGTCCTTTGAAGTGCCGGATATGGATGATTTCACCATTCCGTTTGGCAAGGCACGGGTTTGGCGCGAGGGCACGGATGTGACCATCGTCAGCTTTGGGATCGGGATGCAATACGCCCTTGAGGCCGCGGATAAGCTGGCCGAAGACGGAGTGTCGGCCGAGGTGATCGACCTTCGTACGCTGCGCCCGCTCGACTATGACACGCTGCTGGCCTCGGTCATGAAGACCAACCGCTGCGTGACGGTTGAGGAAGGCTTCCCCGTCTCTTCCATCGGCAACCACCTGTCGGCCTACCTGATGCAGAACGCGTTCGACTACCTCGACGCGCCCGTCATCAATTGCACCGGCAAGGACGTGCCTATGCCCTATGCGGCCAACTTGGAACGTCACGCGCTGATCACCACTGACGAGGTGGTCGATGCCGTCAAACAGGTCACCTACCGCTGATGCGCATTCTTGGCAAAAACAGCTCTGCTGACGCCTACCGTGTCGCCATTGACCTTGGCGGCACGGAGATTGTGGCCCTCGTTTCTGACGCACTTCTGTCGCAGCAATACGGGACGGATGAGAAAGTGAGCCACGATCAGGCTTACGAGTGGATCGCCGCCCAACAGCACGACCTAAACGACGCCATCACAGCCTTGCACAAGGGCGCCGCACCGCGCGCGCCCTTCACACATATCACGCTCGAATAAGCGACTGCTTGCGGGAGACCGACCCAATGCCCATTGAACTTCTGATGCCCGCCCTTTCCCCCACGATGGAGGAAGGCACGCTGGCCAAATGGCTTGTGAAAGAAGGCGACACCGTCAATTCCGGCGACCTGTTGGCCGAGATCGAAACCGACAAGGCGACGATGGAATTCGAGGCCGTCGATGAAGGGGTGATCGGCAAGATCCTCGTGGCCGAGGGCACCGAGAACGTGAAGGTAAACACACCCATCGCGTTGATCGGCGAAGAGGGTGAGGATTTCTCGGCAGCGGCAAGCGAGGCTCCGAAAAAAGAGGCGTCGTCGAACGTGGCACCCGCTGAAGCATCGGACGCCACGGCACCGGCCAAAGGGCATGGTCGCGGTGAAACCGATGCGACCCCTGCCCCAGCTGCTGGCCAAAGCTCCGACGGCAAGCGCATCTTCGCCTCGCCGCTGGCGCGCCGGATCGCCAAGGACAAAGGCCTCGATCTCAGCCAGATCAAGGGCTCCGGCCCCCACGGCCGGATCGTGAAAGCGGATGTCGAAAGCGCGCAGCCCGGCGCTGCCAACGCCGACGCGCCTGCAGGATCAGCCGATGCGCCGAAAGCAGCGGCTTCGGGCGGTGGCGCTATGCCCACGGGACCGAGCGCCGAACAAGTCCTCAAAATGTACGAGGGACGCGAGTTCGAAGAGGTCAAACTCAACGGCATGCGCAAGACGGTCGCCGCCCGCTTGACCGAAGCCAAGCAGACCATCCCGCACTTCTACCTGCGCCGCGATATTCAGCTGGATGCGCTTCTGAAATTCCGCAGCCAGCTCAACAAGCAGCTTGAGCCGCGTGGCGTGAAGCTGTCGGTCAACGACTTCGTCATCAAGGCCTGCGCGCTGGCGCTGCAAGCTGTGCCAGACGCCAATGCCGTGTGGGCGGGGGACCGTATGATCAAGCTGAAGCCATCGGACGTGGCCGTGGCCGTGGCCGTAGAAGGCGGCCTCTTCACACCGGTCCTAAAAGACAGCGATTCCAAGAGCTTGTCTGCCCTCTCCGCTGAAATGAAAGACCTCGCGGGCCGTGCGCGGGACGGGAAATTGGCCCCCCATGAATATGTCGGCGGGTCCTTCGCAATCTCGAACCTGGGCATGTTCGGCATCGAGAATTTCGACGCCGTCATCAACCCGCCCCATGGCTCGATCCTTGCCGTTGGCGCCGGTGTGAAGAAGCCGGTCGTGGGCGAAGATGGCGAATTGACGGTTGCAACGGTGATGTCGACCACGTTGTCGGTCGACCACCGAGTGATCGACGGCGCGTTGGGTGCGCAATTCCTTGAAGCGATCAAGTCGAACCTTGAGAACCCGATGGTGATGCTGGCCTAACCCAAGCAGCTTAAGTGAAATGTTTTAGGGGCGCGTCAGCGCCCCATTTCATTTGCGGAAAATCGACGGGCGCAGACCTGCTGCGGCGCTTTGGGCGACATCGTCAATCCTGCGGGTGCGTGTGGGTGCGGTTTTGGCGGTTTTGATCCATTCCAGGGTACCACGCTTTACCGACCGAGGGTAATCATCCCAAGTCTTTCGTGAGGGGCCCAAAGCCGACGCAAGATCCTCCGGCACTTCGAGCCGTTCCACATCGTCGAGGAATTCCCACATGCCGTTGGCTTCGGCTGCCGCAATCTTTGCCTCCCCTGCCGGGGTCATCTGACCAGACGCGTGCATGCGTGTGACGATATCCTTGTTCACCGCGGACCAGGCGGAGGTTTCCTTGCGCGGTGCGATGCGATGCCGCATCCGGTCGGCATCAAGGCCAGCCACTTGCGCGTCGACCCAGCCCCAGCACAGCAGTTCTTCTACCGCTTCGATCCACGGGAGGTAATCTCGGTGGTGCTTCTTGTATGTGGCCAGCCAGACGTTGCCCGTTTTCACATTGTGGTTTTCTTCCAACCACTTACGCAATTGCGCACGCGTGCGCACGGTGACGATTTCATCCTCAGACACCCACGACCTCTCGCCATTTGCCGGGGGCGAGGTCCGTCAGATCATGCGGGCCAACGGACCACCGCACAAGCCGGACCACAGGAAACCCGACGGAGGCACACATGCGGCGGACCTGACGGTTTTTCCCTTCGCTCAGCGACAATCTCACCCAAGTATCAGTGATAGATTTGCGGACGCGAACCGGCGGATCACGGTCCCAAATCCATTCGGGCACGTCCACCGCCTCAGCCTTACATGGCGCCGTCTGCCCATCTTTCAGGCGCACACCGTTTTGCAGCGCATCCAATGCCGTCTGATCTGGCACACCTTCGACCAGCGCGTAGTAGACCTTGGGTTTCTTGAACTTCGGGGACGATATTCGCGCCTGCAATCCGCCGTCATCCGTCAGTAGCAAGAGCCCCTCACTGTCACGATCCAACCGCCCCGCTGCGTAGACGCCCTTTGGCAGGCCAAAACCGTCCAAAGCGGGCCAGCCACCCTCGGATGTAAACTGTGAAAGCACGTTCATCGGCTTATTGAACGCGATCAGCATCGGTCCCACCACTCCATGGGCATCTCACGACCCATGGGCATCTCACGCGCACATCCGAAAGCCCCGAACCAGAATGCCAGCCCAAGCCCCGCCCCCAAAAGCGGGGCCACGACAAGTGAAATCCAAATGACCATGGTCTCGCCATCAGCAATGGCGAGGGCCAGACCGGCGAAGAAGAACACGCCTGCGCAGATCATGGCGGTCTTTCTTGGTGTAGCTGTGACACCGCGCCAAGCCAGAACGCCCCAAATCAGCAGCGCCGCCAGCGCAAAGGGCAGTGCGGCGACGAGACCGAACATATAAGCAAGGAAGATCGCACCGGAGGGGTCAACAGGCCCGTCAATGGCCGCGAGAATTCCAAACAGTGTGGCAGCCACGAAGTAAGCGAAAAAGCAGCCGCGCAGAATGTAGAGGATTTGCATCAGTCACCCTGCCCTGCGTCGTAGCTCGCCAACCAGCGTTTCGGGGCAAGGTCCCGCCATGTGCGCCGCAGGCGCGCTTCGGCCCAATCGCGGTCGATCCGGCCTGCCGCGACGAGGATCAGACCGTGTTTGGCATAATGGTCGTGGAGCAGGAAGGTGTCGGGGTCGGCGGCGCGGAGCATATCGCGTTCTTCGATGGAGCCTTTGAAGATCGCGGCGTCGACGTAAGGCGACCACCAGCACCAGAGTTTGCCATGGGCCTTGAGGGTGGGATTGCCCCAGGAGACGGCGTCCTCGACCTGCGGCAGGTCAAGGGAGAGGGCGAAGGCGCGGAGATCTGGCCAGGTTTGGATGGGGTCAGTCATGCTGTATCGCGGTACGTCGTGAATTCCTTGCCCTCAATGCCAGCGAAAACAACATGCTCCAAGGATGGGTCCGCATAGGTGGCAACATTGGTGAGATGCCCAAGGACTTGGCCTACATAGGCAATGCGGTCGCCATCTTCCCAAGTCATCCACAGGCCATGCTCGACCTCCCATGGAACGTTTGCCTCTATCCCAACGAACCATGGCCCGGACTTCGGTGTGGCGCGTTCGATAGACAGCGCTTCGGGCGTGACGTGTTCCCAGACGTCTTCAGCCCTGTCGATCTTGGGAAGCGGCACGCCGGGCCACCCCGTCCCGTCCAGATGGCGCATCATGTCTTGGTAGTAGGCGAAGACATGTCGACTGACCGGACCTAACGCCGCCGGTGTCAGGGCCATGAAGCGGTCGAACGCGGCCTGCCCGTCGGGTGGCAAAGGCTCAGGGTCCCAGCGCGTGAGGTCGCGGCCGCTAAAAAGTGGGACGGAGTATGTTTCAGGTGGGGGGTAATTCACCATCAGTGCGCCTCCGCCCAATTTGCCCCCTGCCCCGCATCGACGACCAGCGGAATGTCGAGGCGCACCGCCGGGTCGGCGGCGCCTTGCATGATGTCGCGGGCGCGTTCGATTAGGCGGTCGGTGGCGTCTTCGTCGACCTCGAAGATAAGTTCGTCGTGGACCTGCAACAGCATTGTCGCGGGCAGATCGGCGATCGCGTCGTCCATGCGGATCATGGCGCGGCGGATGACGTCAGCCGCCGTCCCCTGGATGGGCGCGTTGATCGCCGCACGGCCTGCGAAGCCTGCGCCGGGGCCTTTGGCGTTGATCTCAGGCGTGTGGATTTTGCGGCCAAATAGAGTTTGGACGTAGAGGTGATCCTTGGCGAATTTCTTCGTGTCATCCATATAGGTGCGGATGCCGGGGAAGCGCTCAAAGTAGCGGTCGATGAAGCCCTGCGCCTCGGCCCGGGGGATGCGGAGATTGCGCGCGAGGCCGAAGCCCGAGATGCCGTAGATGACGCCGAAATTGATCGCCTTGGCCTGGCGGCGGACGTCAGGTGTCATGTCCTCCAACGGCACGTTGAACATCTCGGACGCAGTGGCGGCGTGGATGTCTTGACCATCGCGGAAGGCCTCTTTCAGGGCGTCGATGCCCGCGATATGGGCGAGGATACGTAGCTCGATCTGCGAATAGTCGAGCGAGACCAGAACCTTACCGGGTTCAGCGACGAAGGCCTCGCGGATGCGGCGGCCTTCCTCCGTGCGGACGGGGATGTTTTGAAGGTTCGGATCGGTGGAGGCGAGACGCCCGGTGTTCGCGCCTGCGATGGAATAGCTTGTGTGGACGCGGCCCGTATCGGGGTTGATGTGTTCTTGCAGCGCATCGGTGTAGGTGGATTTGAGTTTCGACAGCTGCCGCCAGTCGAGTACACGCGCGGGCAATTCGTGTTCGGTGGCGAGATCTTCGAGGATGTCAGCGCCGGTGGAATATTTGCCGGTCTTGCCCTTTTTGCCGCCCTCGAGGCCCATCTTGTCGAACAGGATTTCGCCAAGCTGCGCGGGGGAGCCAACGTTGAAGCTTTCGCCCGCAAGCTCATGAATTTCGGCCTCAAGCCCGGCCATTTTCTGGGCGAAGGCGTTGGACATGCGGCTGAGGACGTCGCGGTCGACCTTGATCCCGGAGCGTTCCATGCGCGCGAGTACCGGAACCATGGGGCGCTCAAGCCGTTCGTAGACCGTCGTGACCTGTTCCTGATGAAGGCGCGGTTTGAAGAGCTTGTGGAAGCGGAGGGTGATGTCGGCATCTTCGGCGGCATAGGGCGCGGCCTTGTCGATATCGACCTGATCGAAGGTGATTGCGGATTTGCCGGAGCCGATCAACTCCTTGATCGGAATGGGAGAATGGCCGAGGTAGCGTTCGGATAGCGCATCCATGCCGTGGCCGTGCAGGCCGCCGTGGAGCGCGTAGCTGAGCAGCATGGTGTCGTCGATTGGGCTGACGTCCACGTCGTAACGGGCCAGCACTTTGACGTCGTATTTGGCGTTCTGCGCGATCTTGAGGACGTTTGGATTTTCAAGGAGCGGTTTGAGGACGGCGAGCGCATCGTCGAGGGGGATTTGGCCGTCGGCGAGGGAATTGTCAGCGAACAAATCATCACCACCACCACGATGTTGTAGCGGGATGTAGCAGGCATGGCCGGGCTCGATGCACAGCGACACGCCGACAAGTTCGGCGGCCATTTCGTTCAGCGAAGTGGTTTCCGTATCGAACGCCACTTCTCCGCGTGCGATGGCCCGGTCGACCCATTGCAGTAGGGTCGGCAAGTCGCGCACTGTATCGTAGGTCGCGTCTTTGAGGTCGGGCATTTCAGGGGCGTCAGGTGCGGCTTCCGGCTCAGGTTCGGCGATGACCGGGGCCTCAGCGCCGAGGTGTTCCGCGATGCGTTTCGTCAGCGTCCGGAATTCCATTTCAGCTAAGAATTCCAACAGTTTGTCCGCCTCGGGCTCGCGCACGTCGAGATCGTCGAGCGTTTCATCAAGACTCACCTGATCGTCGAGAAGCACCAATTGCCGCGAAAGACGGATCTGGTCTGCGTGATCAATTAAGGTCTGGCGGCGCTTGGGCTGCTTGATCTCTTCGGCACGCTCAAGAAGCGTGTCCAGATCGCCGTATTCGTTGATCAAAAGCGCTGCCGTCTTCACACCGATTCCCGGCGCTCCGGGAACGTTATCGACGCTGTCGCCCGCCAAAGCCTGCACATCGACCACACGGTCGGGGCCAACGCCAAACTTGGCCTCCACCCCTTCCACGTCGATCACGGTGTTCTTCATCGGGTCGAGCATTTCGACCCCGCCGCCGACCAATTGCATAAGGTCCTTGTCAGAGGAGATGATGGTGCAACGGCCCCCGGCCTCGCGGGCCTGTCGGGCGTACGTGGCGATGATGTCATCCGCCTCGAACCCCTCCAACTCGATGCAGGCAAGGTTGAACGCTCGGGTGGCGTCACGCGTCAGCGGGATCTGCGGGCGCAGATCTTCGGGCATCGCCTCGCGGTTGGCCTTGTATTGATCGTAAAGGTCGTTGCGGAACGTGTGGGAGCCTTTGTCGAAGACCACCGCCACATGGGTCGGCGCATCGCGGGTGTCGTTGATCATCTTCCACAGCAGGTTACAAAATCCGCTCACCGCACCGATTGGGAGGCCATCGGATTTACGGGTGAGCGGCGGAAGCGCATGGTAGGCGCGGAAGATGAACGCCGATCCATCCACGAGGTGAAGATGATGACCTTTTCCGAATGCCATTTGCGCGCCCTCCCTGTTTGCGCTCCGTTCTACCCTGCCCTGCTTGCGGCTGCGACCGTGATTTTTGCCGATGGCGCCGCGGCCCAGATGCAACTCGATGAAACCTGTGTCGAGGTCGAGGGGTCAGAGACTTCTTGCGCTCACGCTGTGGCCTGTATCGGCGACGATTTGTTGCTGGTGGGGCAAGCAATTGGTTGGGATCAGGGCCTGCTGCAGGGCGAGATGTCGTCGGGCACGACTTGCACCGGAGTCTGGAGCAATATTGAGAATGTCGCGAATTTCACCTGCGAGGATGGCATGACGGGGATCGTGACCTACTCCTTCAAGGACCCGGACACCAATGTCGCGGTCGGCGCAGGGCAGACGATTGTTGGCCTGCCGATCAACGCATGGTCGGGCGCGGATTTGGCGGCCTACATCGCGCAGACCACAGGCGCGCGCGAACTGACCTGTGGCGCACACAGCGTCACGCTCAACTAAGGCCCGCGCGCCAAAGTGACAGGCGCAGGCTGTAGGGGGTGGGCGTCCACGCGCCAACCGGCACGCCTGAGGCGCGCAATACGCGCCCCACCCAGGTGTTGCAGGTGCGCAAAATGTGAAACCGCCCTTCCGCTTCGACAAACCCATCGGTCGTTGTGAACCCCGCGCCCGGGATCGACGGTCCGCCGACCGTCGCCGTGATCTCCGCCAGCAATGCGTCGTATTGCGCCTGACTGAGGGCGAGGCGCGGATATTCTGCCCCCTCGAGAATTGGGCCTGTTACATCGACCCGCAGAACAGACTCATCGCCAGTGACGGCCCGAAAGGTGGCGGACACGGTTATATCGGCATACGTGCCTGCGGTGGTGTAGAAATCCCGCGCGCCCCAGCCGACGATAAAATGGGCCACGCCCGTGTTTTCCACTGGCACACCCGCGGGCGAGGCGAAGGCCAAAGCCGTGCGGGTCTCTTCATCGGCGGGAAGTAGGAAATCCACGTGGATCGGCCCGAAGAGTAGACCGATTTCCACATCATCGCCGGGCGGCAATTCCGTTGTCCGGCCCGGCAGAACCCCTCCAACCGTCGCCGCCACAAGATAAACAGTCAGAATGACGAGAGCCGCCCCGGTGAGGCGGCCCACTAAACGCACGGCTGCACGCATCACTTCGACGCGTCAGCGAAATCCCGGTGCACGTATTTCTTGTCGCAATAGCCGCATTCGACCTCGCCCGTCACACGGCTCAGCGATAGCCAAACACGCGGATGCCCAAGTGCACCTTCGCCGCCGTCACAGGCCACGCGCCACTGGTCGACAATTTCAGTTTCGGGGGCGTCGATGCTCATTGTCCGGTCGTCCTTACATCAAATCCGATGGCTCTATCGCACCTTGCCGAAATCCGGGCAAGTGGATGCTATGACGCGCCTTTCGCACGCAGCACGTCAAGATGCGGGCTGCAACATACGGCCAAGGGGCCGCCCGCCGAGAATATGCATATGGTAATGCGGTACTTCTTGAACCCCGGCCTCCCCAGCGTTGGAGATCGTGCGATACCCATCACCGCCCCCGCCAGGCGAAACGTTCAGGTCGGCGCAGATCTTCGCCGCCACGCGGTGGAAATCCGCGATCTCTGCATCTGAGGCTTCGGCTGCGAAATGATCGAAGCAGACGTAAGGCCCTTTGGGGATCACCAGCACATGGACAGGGGCCTGCGGGTAAATATCGGCGAAGGCCAGCGTATGTTCGGTTTCTTCCACGGTTTGATTGGGGCTCTCGCCGCGCAGGATTTTCGCGAATATGTTCTGATCGTCGTAGCTATAGGCCATTGTCATCCCCGTTTAGTCCGCGAACAGATGCTGGGTCTCTGCCAGCTCCCGCCCCATGTCGTGGTCGATCCCAAAGAATTCCGCAAGCACGGTGCCATTCTCATCCGTACTCTTACCCTCTTTCAGGCGCCAATGCTGTTTGAACTCGGCCTCGCGGATCGCAGTCTGTTCATCGAGGAATTCGTGGCGGAGCGTTGGCAGCATGCGCCCGATCACTTCGCCCGGCGTATCCTCCGTCGCGAGACCGACGCGATGGGCATGACCCACAAGATACTGGTCGTCAAAATGGCACTGAAGCTCAAGGATACGAGCGTTCGCACGATCTGACATGAAATCGCGCATCAAGTCGAGGTTCGCGGGATCGAGGCAGATGATCAACTGTTCGGTCCTGTAATAGTCGAACAGCATCCGCATCAGCGCGCGCCGATGGCGGTTGCGCTTTTCAAGCGTGCGCTCGATCCCACCCAGATGAGGCACGCGGCAGCCCGCTTCATCAAACAGGTATTCTATACCCTTCACATCCAGCTTCTCAGCCGAGGCCTTTAGAAGCCGCTTGGCCACGTGCCATTTCTTGCAGACCAGCATGTAAAGGTCGCGGTCAGCTCCCAACGTGCTTTCGCGTTCCCAGAAGCGCGTGCCGAACCGTTTGCCGACACGGCCCCGCCCGGTCAGGAAGGCGTGCAGCTTCGGCCCCTCTTGTGAGGTCGCGAAATCCTTGCGCTCAGAATTCCACAAAGCGCCAAGCCTTTCCTTCAGAAGCGTCGCTTCGGGTGAGATTTTGCGCGCGAACAGGTAATCCTGGCTGATCAGGAGGTCGTACTGGTCATTATAGAACGTCACCGGCATGCCATAGTCGCTGAACATCTTGAAGGTCAGCGTCCGGCTTTCGATTTCCCGGCTAGGCACAAGGTGACGCACGAGTGTCTGGAAGAATGTCTCATCCGGGATCCACGTGGTTTTGAAGAACCGGATCACATCGGGCCGCTGCTTGCAGAAGTCGAGGATCGCCTCAATCGTCTTGCGGCGCAGGCACCACCATTGGCTGCCGATCATGACTTGGATATCGTCGGGGATCTTGCGCTCGAGCCGAAGCTTTTGCTGCAGGTTGAACGAGGCGTAGAACAATTTCTTGTTCTGCCGTTCGTTGAACCAGTGGCGGTAGAACAGACGCTCGCCCTTGAAGCCGGTTTTGATCCAGTCGGAATTGAAGAAGTCGAAGCTTTCGACATAGTCGACGTCGCGATCATCGAGGAATTTGTGCGCGTAGGCCGCCGATTTGACCGAGGCACAATCGCCCGACAGCATGTAGAAATGAGAGGCCTTCGGAAACGCCTCAACTGCCGCTTCAACCGCGTGAAGCGTGGCCTGGCACAGGGACCACTCGCCCCAGCCGCACTTGATGCGCTTGGTCGCGAAGGTGACGCCCGCATTGTCTTTGAGTGCCTCGGTAATCGCAGCAAAGTCCGACGCCTTCGCGCGGGCATCGAAATGGATCGACACATAGTCACCTGTCGCCGTCAGACGCTCAGCCTGCTGAATGATGCTCGGGGCATCCTTGTGACACAGGAGAATGAAGGCGATTTTTGCCATGCTCGAAACATTTGCCCTTTGTGGAGGCTTATTATCCCACTCTTAATAAATAATGTGCGTTGATGCGACACCAATTCTTTGTAAATTACGCATGTTAAGACCCGGTGGTTGAACCGGGCACAGGTAAAGGTGACGAGCAGATGGGTTTCCCAGGCACCTGGATGACGACGAGCGAAAGCATGGTGTACCGCGTGGTACCCAAATGCGCCTGCTCGACGATCGGACAGATCATGTACTACACTGATAACGGTGAATTTTTCGACGGTGACATCCACGATGCCAAAGGCGGGATGCACAAATGGGCCTTTGATAACAGCCAGCCGTTGATCAGCGAAAACGTAAAAGCGAACAAGAGCTTTGCGTTCACTTGCGTGCGCAATCCCTACACGCGCATCCTGTCATCGTTTTTCGACAAAATCTGCGGGATCCAACGCAACGGCCGTCGGTATCGCGGAAATCTGGTCCCGCTTCTGATCCAGAAATACGGAATCGAAGTGGGCGGCGATGATGGCAAGGGCGAGTTCGACCAGATCGCCAGCTTCCGTCGGTTCCTGCTGTTTGCCCGCGACACCATCCGCTGGCGCCGCCCGATGGACCCCGACATTCACTGGTCGGCCATGTCAGGCCACGTCTCGACGTTCATTGTGAATGGCGGTCGGTATGACCGGATATTCTGGACAGAGAGCTTTAACGACGGCATGCAAGGCGTTCTGGACGCTACAGAAAATGCCAACCCCATCAAGCTCAAGGATGTGCCACGTTTCAACGAAAGTGAAGGCCACGGCCCAAAGCGTGCGCACCCGGTCGAGGATTATTTCGACGATCTGTCGATGCATCTGGTTTATGAGATCTACAAGCGCGATTTTGAGTTGTTCAAATACGATTTCGAAAATCCGGGCAACAAGATGCCCATAGGTGAAATCGATCTGGATGAAGTGCACGCAAAACTGGGCGACTGAACCCGCCCGTTGCCGGACGCCTGAACCGTTGCTACAAAGACGCATTATTTTTTGAGTGCGGTGCCTGCTGGTGCCGCTTTTATTGAACGGACGCCCACCGCAGTTTAGCCTGACGGCGTTCATAAACCTGATTTTAGCCGAGGCTTTACAAATGTTTCGCGCCCCCCTTCTGGCCTCTGTGGCCGCGCTTGCCCTCTTCTCTTTGCCGCTTGCCGCGCAAAACGCCGAACTGGGCGCGCAACGCGACGCTGTATTCCAGCAGATGCTGGCCGACCCGTCGAACCGAAGCCTGATGCAGCAATATGCACAGCTTTCTGTGCAGATGCGCGATTTCGAAGGGGCCGCCGCCACGCTAGAGCGGTTGATCGACCTTGAACCCAACAACACGGCGGCTCGCGTCGAACTTGCCATCGCGTATTTCGCGCTCGGCTCCTACGCGGTCGCAGACTATCATCTGGCCGCTGCACAGGCCTCCGGTGCGCTTAGCCCCGACCAAGCCGCTCGAGTGGCCCGCTATCAGGAAGAAAGCACCGAGCGCGGCGATGGGACCGAGCTGGATGGCCGTATCGAGGCCGGCCTCGCCTTCCCTCAGGAAAGCGGTGACAATGGCGCATTCTTCAATGCTAATCTCGACTACCGGTTCGATCTGGGTGATGCGAACGTGACGATGTGGGTCACCGAATTCGCTTACACCAACTACCAGCCCGATGATGGTAGCCTGAATGCCCGTCAAAGCGCCCGGCTTCGTACGGGCCCGGAATTCCGCATCTCGGGCGACGCCTACGGCCCACGCCTTCAGCCTTACATCGAATTGGAATGGCTGGACCGCGACCCTACGCTGACGATCAGCTATACGTCTGTGGCGGTCGGTGCGGCCTATCAGAACCCGATCAACGAACGCTTCACAGCCTATGGTGATCTGCAATTCGGCCGCGCAAACGCAACGGATGCAACGGGCGTGGATTTCGAGTTTCACGAAGCCTCCCTCGGCCTGACCTATCGCCCGTCCCGCGACACGCGCTTCCGCCTGTCCGCCTGGGTGGAAGAACAGCGCGATGTCGATGTGGCAACGCCGCTGGCGACAAACATCTCAGGCGCACGGTTGAGCGCCCAACACGCGTTCAACCCGAATTTCAACATCCTGCCCAACCGCTGGGTCGCTGGTGGCTTTGTGCAACTTCAGAACACCGATCGCAGCGGCTCCGGCACGATGAGCAGCTTTGAAGATCAATCCCACGGCGCATTCGTCCGGGCCTTTGTCTATGAAGATATTTACGTCGAAACCGCTTGGACGCAGGTGATGCAGGACAATGTCATTTCAGGCGTTGCCGGCAGCAGCGAAGAAAGCATCCTGTCCGTCCAACTGGGTTGGGAGTTTTAATCCATGTCTTTGAAACCGCTTCTTATCTCTGCTGTGACAACCTTGGCGCTGGCCTTTCCGGCAATGGCCCAAAGCATCGGCACCGTCGCCAGCTCTGAGCCGACCCTGCGCGGCACACCGCCCGGTGGCGGCACCCGCGCGCTGAGCCTTGGCACAGGCGTTGTGCAAGATGAACGCATCGCGTCGTCAGCCTCGGGTCGCGGACAAATCCTGTTCATCGACCAGACCACGCTGTCGCTGGCGCCGAACACCACGATCGTTTTGGATCAGTTCGTCTTCAACCCGAACGGCTCCGGCCAGATGGGGTTGCAAATGACCGAAGGCGCGTTGCGCTTCATCGGTGGCAGCTTAAGCCGTGAGCAGGAGGCAACCGTTGCCACGCCAACGGCCACCATCGGTATCCGAGGCTCTTCCGCGCTGATCATCCGCGCGCGGGGCGAAACGATCACGATCTTCCTCGCAGGGGAACGTCTGTGCCTGACCAATCAAGGCGGGCAGCAATTCTGCACCAGCCGTCGTGGCGGCGTGCTGACCGAAGATGGCTATGTCGGCCGCATCAATCCGACCTTCCTCGCGCGCGTTTTGGAATTGATTGACGGTGTCCCGCGCGGTGGCGGTGGCACGGGCCTTGGTTCAGGTGTCGACAACCCGAACCCGTCGGATCGTGGGCCGGTTTCCACAACCGGTGAGGAATTCGACCCCGATATCTTCGACGACGATTTCACATTCGATGATCTGATTGAGTGGTTGCCAGAAACACCGCAAACGCCTGTCGATCCAACACTATGTCTGCCGCCGTTCACGAGCTCAGCTTGCTTCTGAGGGCGTAGGTCACCGCTTAGAAGTTGCGATAAACGCCCCTGTCCAGTCTCCTGGCGGGGGCGTTTTTCTGTATTCGCTGATCCGATCCAGATAAAGCTGCGCCAACAGGGCCGTGTTGCAGAACGGCGCGTTCAGCTTAGCAACCCGTCCGAACGCCGCCTCAGCCCCTGCCCAGTCCCGTGCCACATAAGCCGCGCGTGCCGCATCCATGGCTGCGGCAAATTCCTGCGCGCCATCACTCATTCGGGGCAGCACGGTCGACACTTCGACCGCATTGGCAAAGCCCTTCACCGCGATCAGGTCCAGCCCGACAGCAATCATATGATCCGGACAGGCTGCCACGGTCGCAGGCCCTACGCAGTTGCGTGTGCCGTAGATGCGCGTGAGCCCCTCCAGCCGTGCAGCCAAAGTCACGCTATCACCAATGCAAGTGTAAGACAGCCGGTCACGCGACCCCATCAACCCGACGGAGGCCGGTCCCGTATTCACCCCGATCCCCAGATTGATCCGCGGCAGATTTTGTGAGGTCAGGTAGAAATTCGCCTGCTCTGCCGCCTCGTTCACCGCGTTCAAAGCGCCAAGCGCGGCAGCGGCATGGTCATCGCGCATGATCGGCGCATTCCAGAACGCCATCACGGCATCGCCCATGAACTTGTCGATGGTTGCCCCATGGTCGACCAGCGCCTCAGCCACGGAACTCAGGAATGTGTTGACCAAGGTTACGACCCGATCCGGCGGCATACCCTCCGTCACTGTCGAAAACCCGCGCATATCCACGAAGATGACAGTCAGGTCGCGCTCAGCCCCTTCAGGCGTCAGCGCAGCAGCAGGGTTCTTCTCAATCTCCGCGATCAAGGGCGGGGGAAGGAAGCGGGCGAACCGTTCGCGGATCGACCGGCGGGCACGCTCCTTGGCCAGATAACCCAAAGTTGTGCCGGGAAGGTACACAAGCACCGTGGTCAGCACCGCCATGACCGGGCTGAACAGCAGGCCCCATTGCATAAACGCAAGTAACCCGCCCGCGACCGAACCACCGCCGAACGAAAGCGCCGCTGCAAGCCCGATTAAGGGCCGCTCCAACCGATTGAAAATCGTCAGGATCAATCCAGCCAGTGCGACGATCAGAATCTCGAGCCCACGCATCCAGTCGGGGCGGGTCAGAAACTCCTGCGCGATGACCTGTTCGATGATCTCGGCGTGCAGCGTGACGCCTGCAATTTGCCCGTCGAGCGGAGTGGTGCGAATGTCGAAAAGCCCCTGCGCGGAGGATCCAACAAGGATGATCCTGCCAGCCAAACGCGCCTGAAGGTCAGGGTCGATCCCATCGGCCTCCAAAAGGTCGGAAACCGGTGTAACCCGGTCGGGCTGGAAGCCTGAGAAGTAAATGCGGAAGCGCCCGTCTGCTTCCAAGGGGAAACTCAGAACGCCAGTCTGCATCGCCGTTGCGGCCACTGTGCCGCCCGAGACTTCGCCCGAGGCCTGAGAGGTTTTCAATACATGCCCCCCTGCCCCTTGCGCCACGCGCAACAGCTCTGCCGACAGCGAGGGCACAAGAACGCCGCCGAAGTCAGAGACCATCGGAACGGTGCGCGTGATCCCGTCGGCATTGCGACCCAGGCTGATTGTCCCAAGACCTGAGGCGGCAGCAGTCAGCTCTGGCAGGTTACCAATGGCGGCGGGGTAACGCGTAAGCGTGTTGGGCACCTCACCGGTTACGGCGAAGCCCGCCAGCGGTTCTGCAGGTTCGCCCTCCAACCCGCCCGCCATGGCCAGCACCACGGCGCGGCCCTGCATGGCGGTGGCAAAGCGAGCGTCGTGCGGCTCCAGCCCAAGGTCGGGCAAGGCTGGGGGCACCTGGTCGGAAAAGCGCACCCAGGATTCAGTAATCAAATCCGGTGAGGTCCGGTCCGGTTCCGGGAACAGCACATCAAAGCCCACGGCGGCCGCGCCATGTTCAAACAGCCGGTCGGTAAGTTCCGCCAAATAGGATCGCGGCCAGGGCCATTGGCCATAGGCGTCCAACGCAGCTTCGTCGATGTCGATGATATGCACCGGCGCTTCGGGATCGTAGGCGCGCGGCTCTGTTCGTTGGTAACCGTCAAAGACAGCATCGCGCGCCCGGTCCAGGATCGGCGGCGGAAATGCGGTCAGCAAAACCATGATGACAGTCACGATCAAACCAAGCGCAAAGGTCAGGCGGTGCATGGCGCGATCCTGGCATGGCTTGGCAGATCAATGATCACGGGTCCCGGTCTCCGGTTCCTGGCGGGGCTATCGCGGGACATTGGCCGAATTTTTGTGTCGTAGCAAACCCTTCGCCTGTCGTTTCCCCATTTGACTCGGGGCGGGTTTGCGCGCCACAGTTCCGGCTGGCACGGGCGCCCCTTCTACCGTTGCAAAGGATTTACGGTATGGATTTCTCGATCTGGACGGCTGCGGGCCTTCTGGGCGTCGCCCTGTACCTTGCGGCCTATGCAGCCCTGCAATTCGGCCTGCTGCGCGGCTCTTCCGTGACCTACACGGCCCTGAACATGGCCGGCGCAGTGTGCGTACTGCTCAGCCTGGTTGACGCTTTCAACCTGTCGCAGATGCTGATCAGCCTGTCTTGGATCATCCTGTCGATCATCGGCCTGACCCGCATGGCGTGGGAGCGCAGCAATATGCGTTTCTCGGAGGAGGAGCGTGTGTTTCTCAGCGCCCATTTCGCCAGCCTTCCGCCGCATCTGGCACGGAAATTCCTGAAACTGGGCCGCTGGCAAACCATCAGCCCCGGCACGGTTCTGACCCGCCAGGGACAGGCGGTGCACGAATTGGTTTACGTCGCCACCGGTCAGGCGCGGGTCAGCGCCCATGGCGGCGACGTTGCCACGCTCGGCCCTGGCGCTTTGATTGGGGAACTCACGATTATGCACGGCGCAGATGCCACGGCAGATGTCGAAGTGATGGAAGAAGCGCGCGTTTTCACCCTGCCCCGCGCTGCCTTAATCCGCGAATTGGAAGCTGACCACGACTTTTCGTTGGCAGTCTCAGGCGCGTTGCAGGTAGAGGCGCAGCGCAAGATCGACCTTGCCAATCGCATCGCTGCAGGTCACGGCGCGGCACGGCCCATCGGGGCAGAATAGGCTACCTTTCGCGCCAGCTCGTGCCCGAACAGGGCAACCATCGCATTGTTGAATGCGGGCGAGCGTGCCATGCGCTTCTTCAATGCCGCGCTTTCCACGCGCAGAACCGTGCCACCATGGGGCAGCGTAACGGTAGCGCTTGAGACCTCGCCCGTCAGAAAGGCAATCTCGCCCACAAAGGCAGGGCCGGCGATCGGAAAACTCTGCCCGCCCTTCTCAATGGTGATCTCCGAAGTGAAGACAAGCATAAGCTCGTCCACGCCCTTCCCTTCCTGCGTCAACACGGAACCCGGGCCCACCTGCTCGGTTTGCATCATCTTTCGCAAGCGCCGGAACTGGCCGGGCGTCAGCGTGGGAAACAGCACGAAAACTTCACGATCATCAGGCGTCATCCGCCATGTCGTGCGTTCCAACAGGATTGCTGCGATCAGGACCACATTCACGCTGAGAAGCGCGATGTTCGACAGGACGGACGGCACAATCGGATCGGGTCGGAAAAAGTAGTAGCCCGCATCACAAATGAAGCCGCAAACCACTAACAATCGCAGAAGCAATTCGTCGCGAACGGCGAAACCGGTCAGTTTGAACACCAACCCGATGGCGAGTATCCAAAGCGATCCCCCGCCCACGGTCAGGCTATCCATCAGGTCGGGCATGGTCCCGCCCCTCGCCGATGCCGGACCCAATGGATCAAATCAGACCAGCCTCTGCAAACACCGTGCGCAAGGACCGTTTCGGGCGCGGGCCGACATGGGCGATCACCTCGGCGGCTGCCGCCACGCCCATGCGCGTCGAAGTCTCAAGCGTCTGCCCCGTGGCTTGACCGTAGAGGAACCCGGCCGCAAACTGATCGCCCGCGCCGGTCGCATCCACCGGCGTGACGCGCGTGACCGGCACCTCGACCCGCGTGCCTTTGTGGATGGCCACAACAGGATTGCCGGAACGGGTGCAAACGACCGTCTCACACACCTCGGCCGCTTGCCCCAGAGCTGCGTCCAGATCATCGGTCTGGTAAAGCGAAAGCCACTCTTCCTCGTTGCCCAGTGTGATCTCCATTTCCTCCGCGATCAGGCGGCGGAAATCGTCGCGGTGGCGATCCACACAAAACGGATCAGACAACGAAATGCCCGCCTTGCCGCCGCCCTTGTGACAGGCTTGCGCGGCAGCGGTGAAGGCGCGTTTGCCTTCGTCCTTGTCGTAGAGATAGCCCTCAAGGAACAGGAACCGCGTGTCGCCAGCAACGTTGCTATCCACATCGCCTTCGTCAAAATCTGCGCCCGCGCCCAGATAGGTGTTCATCGACCGCTCCCCATCGGGCGAGACAAATATCATCGACCGCGACGTTGGCGGCACATCGCCATCGGTCGGCGGGTTTGGGAACGCGATCCCTTCATCCACCATCTCTTTGGCATAGAAGCGGCCCAACGCGTCGTCTTTCACCTTGCCGAGAAACGCGGTCTTGAGCCCCAACGTGCCCGCTCCCGCGACCGTATTGGCAACCGAGCCTCCCGGGGTCTGAATCCGATCCTGCATCGCACCGTAGAGGATTTCGGCCCGCTCCCGTTCGATCAGCTGCATGATGCCTTTTTCGATCCCCATATTGTCGAGGAAGCTGTCATCGCCATGGCTGATCACATCGACGATTGCATTGCCGATGCCAACAAGGTCGTAGGTTTGGGTCATGTCTGAGGGTCCTGAAATGCAAGAGTTCCAAGGTCTTTAGAGGCTCGCAACTCGCGCCTCAAGCACCCAAAGCGACCCTAAACCGGCGGACGCCTTACTGCGTGTCCGTCTTTTCCTCGAACACGCACAGGTCGCGGATCAGGCACGCGCCGCATTTCGGCTTTCGCGCCACACAGATATAGCGGCCATGCAGGATCAACCAGTGATGGGCGTGAAGCTGGAACTCAGCCGGGATATTGTCCTCGATCTGGCGCTCCACAGCATCGACATCTTTGCCCGGTGCGATCCGCGTGCGGTTCCCCACCCGGAAGATATGCGTATCGACTGCCTGCGCGGGGTGCTGCCACCACATGTTCAGCACCACGTTCGCGGTCTTGCGCCCCACGCCAGGCAGTGATTGCAACGCCGCGCGGCTAGACGGCACCACGCCCCCATATTCCTCCACCAGAATACGGCTCAGCTTCATGACGTTCTTGGCTTTGTTGCGGAACAAACCGATCGTCTTGATATGCTCGATCAGCTTTTCCTCACCCAGATCAAGCATCTTCTGCGGCGTATCCGCGATCTTGAACAGCTCCGCCGTGGCCTTGTTCACACCCGCATCCGTGGCTTGCGCCGAAAGGGCTACGGCGACCACAAGCGTGTAGGCGTTGACGTGGTGAAGCTCGCCCTTCGGGAGATCTTCGGCATCCCGGAACCGCGTGAAGATCTCGTGGATCGTGGCATAGGGAAGCGGTTTTGCAGAAATCTTGGCCATGCCCCCTTTTGGCGGCAGCCCCGCGGCGCGGCAAGGGCGCAATTCTCATCGAATTGTCGGAATTTATCCGAACCCGCTTAACCGCCAACTCATAGGCTTTGGCTCAAATGTGCCGGTTCACATGCAAGGACCGCCCATGCCCACTTACGATTTCTATATCTATTCCGGCGATGCGCTGCCCTACGATCCAAATACGGGCAGCTTCACCTTCGACCAAAACTACGATGCCTCCGAAGATAGGGTGAAACTCTCCATCACCGATGACGACGTCTACCTGGACGGCGATGAAAAGGCTGACGAGGTTGGAGAGGACGCAAATCAGACTGGCGTGGCGACCACGGCAGACGGCACTCCGATTTCATCTGGCCAGATCTATGCAGAGCAATACGGGATCCTTCAGGCCCCCGATGGATCCTACATCTACATTGATCGGATCGAGATCGACGGAGAGTTGATTGGTTACTCCCCCTCTCAGGAGCTGACACCGGGAGTGTCCTACACCTATGTGGGCGGATCCGATATCGACAATGCGCCGGGCGGAGATTCAAGCGCCGACAACCGGATGACCTACAGCCAGTATCAGGCGCAATCGGTGCCCTGCTTCGTGTCCGGCACGCTGCTTTTGACCCGCGACGGCATGACGCCAGTTGATTGGATCAGTGTTGGGGATGAAGTCTGGACACTGGATCACGGATGGCAGCCCGTCCGCTGGCACGGATTGCGCCCCTTCGATGACGGCCCGGACCTGCCGCGTCCTGTTGAAATTCAGCCCGGCGCCCTCGGCTCTGGTACACCGGCAGAGGTTGTGCGTCTGTCGCCGCAGCATCGCGTGCTGCTATGCAATGCTGCTTGTGAGCTTTTCTTTGGTGCCAATGAAGTGCTCGTGGCCGCAAAGCATCTGTTGCACTGGCCGGGTGTGACTGAAGTCGCGCTCGATGCGGACTATGCCTATCACCATCTGCTCTTCGATCGACACGAGGTTGTGGCCGCAAGGAATTTTGCTCTCGAGAGTCTGTATCTGGGGGATCAAATCCGCATCTTGCGCCCTGCCCCGCCCTGGTGGATGTCGCGTGCCTTGGCGGAAGGTCACGCGCGAACCGCACGTCGCTGCCTTACTGCACGAGAGGCACGCACCCTTCGACCTGGGTATTATCCAGCACGCTTTGCCATGCCCGAGCAGATGGAGAATAATGGCACTGATGATGCTTGGGCGGCGATTGCGTAGGACAGCCGCCAACGTAAGCAATACATCCAAACATGGTAAACGTAGGAAACCTTTCCATTTAATATCATCATCTTAACCCTGCGCATCACGCGTGATACCAGCCCTGACCCTTAACCGCATCTTCCGGGTCGCGCGTCTGTGACGCCTCGCCTAAATTGACCGGCAAGGAGATGTCAGCCCATGAACGATCACGCCCAACTCGACCCGTCCGGCAGCTACCATTTTCAGGTCATGCGCCGCGCTCTCGATCTGATCGACGCGGACCCGCATCAATCGCTCGATGATCTGGCAGCAGCGCTGAACATGAGCCCCGCGCATTTCCAGAGGACCTTCTCGGGTTGGGTGGGCGTCAGCCCGAAGCGGTATCAGCAATACCTAACCTTGGATCATGCCCGCCACCTTCTGACCGAGCGCTTCACGGTGCTCGACACGGTAAACGAGACCGGCCTTACGTCGGGCGGACGGTTGCACGATCTCTTCATCCGGTGGGAGGCGATGAGCCCCGGCGCCTATGCCTCCGGCGGCGAAGGTTTGACCATCCGCTGGGGTTGGTTCGAAAGCCCCTTTGGCCCTGCGCTGGTCATGGCCACGGACAAGGGTATTTGCGGTATTGGCTTCGCAGCCGAAACCGGCCCAGAACCAACGATGGCGGACCTGCGTAGCCGTTGGCCGAACGCAACCTTTGTTGAAGATCCTCAGGCAATCCGCCCTCTCGCAGATGCCGCATTCGGCGCGGGCGGGGACGTACGCCTTGCTATGATCGGAGCGCCGTTCCAGATCAAGGTCTGGGAGGCGTTGCTGAACATCCCAACAGGTCACGTCACGACCTACAGCGAAATCGCGGGCGCCATAGGAAAGCCGCGCGCCGTGCGGGCTGTTGGAACAGCAGTGGGGCGCAATCCGATCAGCTGGCTGATCCCGTGCCATCGCGCCCTGCGCAAGTCCGGCGGGCTTGGCGGCTATCACTGGGGCCTTCCCGTCAAACGTGCGATGTTGGCATGGGAAGCGGCCACAACCGAAGACAGCACGGAAGGCGCAGCCTAGGCGCGCCTCCGCCTCTGCTACACAGGGCACGCGTTTCCCCCTATCCCACAACACGGCCTTCGCTATACTGGCGCGCAATGACCCCTCCGGAAACGGGGCACAGGCGACAACAAAGGCAAGGCAATGGCATATCTTTTCAAACCCCTCCTTCTAGCAGGCGCGGGCGCGCTGGCGCTTTCGGGCTGCGTGGGCAACACGCTCAGCCCCGGCGTTCCGGCTGATCCCAACGCCAATCGCACCCGTGACGGGGCCGTGATCGGCGGCATTTTGGGCGGCTTCCTCGGCGCAACCGCTGACGACGACAACCAGGGCCGCAACGCGGTTCTTGGCGCGGCCATCGGGGCAGCGGCGGGCGGTGCCATCGGCAATGCGCTCGACCGCCAAGCGCAAGATTTGCGCGGCTCGCTCAACAACCAGAACATCCTGATCGAGAACACTGGGTCCGAGCTGATCGTGACCATGCCCGAAGGCATTCTGTTCGACATCGACTCGGCTGCGATCCGCGCCGGTCTGCAAAGCGATCTGCGTGCACTGGCCTCAAACCTGAACCAGTATCCCGACACGGATGTGATCGTCGAAGGCCATACCGACAATACCGGCTCGGCCGGTTATAACCAGGACCTGTCCACGCGCCGCGCGCAAGCCGTGGCAGGTGTTCTGCTAGAGGCCGGCGTTGCACCGTTCCGCGTTCGGTCCGTCGGACGCGGCGAAGATGACCCGGTCGCAACCAACCTGACCCCTGAAGGGCGTCAGCAAAACCGCCGGGTCGAGGTTATCATCCGCCCGCGGTAAACTGCTGAGACCATGAGAATATCGGGGCCCTCTGACGTCAGGGGGCCCCTTTTTTGTTGCCATCGGCTGAGGCACCTCCCTAGACAGGCATGGTAAAGTGGTCATACCATTTGACCAATTTCCGAGGGGTCCCATGCCGTTCCAACGCATTGAAGCCGAAAAGCTCTCCCAATCTGTAGTCAAACAGATCGAGCAGCTTGTCCTGCGCGGCATCCTGCGGCCGGGGGATCGCTTGCCGTCCGAGCGCGAGTTGAGCGAGCGGCTTGGTGTTTCACGCCCATCACTGCGCGAAGCGGTTGCAGAATTGCAGAGCCGGGGATTGCTGGCAACGCGCGCGGGCGCAGGCATATACGTGGCCGATGTCTTGGGTTCGGCTTTTTCCCCTGCCCTCATCGAATTGCTCAGCGCCCATGATGACGCGATTTTTGACTACATCGACTTTCGCAAGGACCTAGAGGGGATCGCGGCCGAACGCGCCGCCATCCATGGCTCGGACACGGATCTGAAAGTGATCGACACCATCTTTCGCAAAATGGAAGTGGCGCATCGCAAACGAAACCCGTCTGACGAGGCCGAGTTGGACGCCGAATTCCACCTTGCCATTATCGAGGCCAGCCACAACGTGATCCTGCTGCACATGATGCGCGCCAGCTTCGATTTGCTGCGGCAAGGCGTGTTCTACAACCGCCAGCAAATGTTCAAGAACCGCACGACACGCGACATGCTGCTGGACCAGCACCGGGCGATCAACGAGGGCATTCAGGCGCGCGAGCCCACGCAGGCCAAGGCCGCTGTCACTGCGCATCTTGATTACGTGACGGAAGAGCTTTCGTCGCTGAAAGCTTCGGAAAAGAACGAGAAAGTCGCGCGGCTTCGCTACGCGCAGGAGCGCGAGCGCTAATCGGCAGAGCCACCCGCAAAGGCATTCCCGTTTTGCCAGTCACAGGGCGCATCCTGCATTTCGAGATGCAGGCGATCCCCCGCGTAGCGGTGCGCCCGCGCCAGATCCTCATTAAATTCGATCCCAAGGCCCGGCGAGTCTGGCGCCGCTACAAACCCGTCTTCGACCGTTGGGCGGCCCGTCACGAGCGCGTCGTGGAAGGGTGTCTCGATCGCTTCGACCATCAGAAGGTTCGCGCAGCTGACGCCCAGATGCACATTGGCCGCCCATTCCACGGGACCAGCATAAAGATGCGGGGCCAGCTGTGCGCCCGCCGCCTCGGCGAGGATGGCGATTTTCTTACCCTCCCAAATACCGCCCGCGCGCCCCAAAGCCGGTTGCAGGATACGCGCGCCGTAGCGCAGCGCGAGGGCGAATTCGCCTTTGGTGGTCAGGCGTTCGCCTGTGGCAACAGGAATGGATGTGTGTGCCGCAACCTCAGCGAGGCCGGGCAGATTGTCTGGCGGGATCGGCTCCTCAAACCATAGCGGATCATGGGGCTCGATGGCTTTGGCCAACCGGATCGCGCCACCGGGAATGAATTGCCCGTGGGTACCGAAGAGCAGGTCGGCGCGGGTACCAACAGCCGCGCGGATCGCGGCGCAAAAGCGCGCCGACAGATCAATATCGGACATCGCAGGCATATGGCCGCCGCGCATCGTATAGGGCCCGGCAGGATCAAACTTGACAGCCGTCCATCCCTCCGACACGCGGGCCGCCGCCGCCTCCGCCGCCGCATCGGGATCAACCCAGAAGCCCGCCGGGTCGTGGTGCGGTTCGGGATAGAGATAGGTATAAGCCCGCAGCCGGTCATTTATGCGCCCGCCGAGCATAGCCCAGACCGGCCGTTCCCGCGCTTTGCCGAGAATGTCCCAACAAGCCATCTCAAGCCCTGAAAATGCGCCGAAGACTGTCGGGTCAGGCCGTTGCGTAAAGCCCGACGAATGCGCCCTTCGTGACATCAACTCGATATCTTCCGGGCTTTCGCCGTGCATGTGCCTGGCGAAGACGTCGGTGATGACGGCCTCCATCGCATCCGGCCCGACGCCGGCGGCATAGACCTCGCCCAATCCGGTAATGCCGCAGGCCGTGGTGACGCGCACAATTAGCCAATAGCGCCCGCCCCAGCCGGGTGGCGGTGGGGCAACGGGAAAGATTTCAAGCGTGTCGAGCTTCATGGGCGGCGTGACCTTTGAGGGCGGATCAGAAGACGATCACGTTGCGGCGGGCCTGACCGGAATTGGTATCCGCAATGGCCTCATTGATCTGATCGAAGGACCAGGTGCGCGAGACCAATTCATCGAGTTTCAGGCGGCCTTGGCTGTGCAAATCGACCATCCACGGGATATCGCGCTTGAGGACGATCTCACCGAGGTAGGAGCCGCGGATTCCCTGCCCGGTGGCTGCAAAGATGACGGGCTCATATGGGGTGGTGTCACCGGTATGGGGCATACCCACGGCATAGGCAGTCCCGCGTGGGGCCAGAAGGCGCAGGGCTTGCTCATAGGCGGGAATGGCCCCGACGGAGACGAAGACGTGATCGGCGAGGTGACCGCCAAGGATTTTGGTGAGCGCTTTGTGTGGTTTGGGCTCGGAGGCAAGAAGCGTATCGGTGGCGCCGAATTCGAGCGCGTCGGCGAGCTTCTTTTCCTCAAGATCCATGGCCACGATGCGCGCCGCCCCTGCGATGCGCGCGCCTTGGATGGCGTTCAGGCCCACGCCGCCCGCGCCAATCACGACGACGCGGTCGCCCGGGCGCACTTGTGCGGTATTGATTGCTGCACCGACGCCAGTGGGTACGCCACAGGCCAGCAGGCAAGCAACTTCCGATCCGATATTGTCGCCAATTGGTGCGGTTTGACTGGGGTCGACCACGACCTTCTCAGCGAACGCGCCGCAGTTCATCGCCTTGGTCACGGCGCCGCCATCGGCGGTGGTCAGCACGGGGGCTTCGGGCGTGTTGCCCGAGCAATACATCGGTTGTGCTGACGCGCAGGAGGCGCAGCCACCGCAGGATTTCGCCAGCGTCACGATCACCCGGTCGCCAAGCGCCACACTCGTCACGCCATCGCCAAGCGCCGTCACCCGGCCTGCCGCTTCATGCCCGTAAACTGCGGGCAACGCGCCGCCCCAGGCCCCTTCCATATAGGAAATGTCGGAATGACAGATCGCGACGGCATCGAGGCTGACCTCAATCTCACCAGGACCGGGATCGCGCAGATGCAGCGTCTCAATTTTCAGCGGCTCGCCAAAGGCATGGCACACGGCGGCGCGGATCTGTTTGGGCATCTGGCCCCTCCCCCTTTTCTTTGCACCTAAGCATCGCGCGGGGGCGGTGCGCAAGCGGGCCGGAACGCGTCATGGCACAGTAGGTTTGCGACCTTGCCGTTGCGAGAGGGGCTTGCACAGGGGTGCTGCTTTGGCGGAGATGGGGCCATGGATGTGTTGACCTTCGATGATGTGGCCCTGCATGTGCAGGTCGATGGCCCGGTAGATGGCCCGCCTGTTGTGTTTGCCAATTCCCTCGGCACGGACCTGCGGTTGTGGGACGGCGTCGTGGACGCGCTGCCCGAAGGCCTGCGCTTGATCCGCTACGACAAACGCGGCCATGGGCTGAGCACTTGTCCGCCCGCGCCCTACGGCATGGGCGCGCTCGTGCGCGATGCGGAGCGAGTGATGGATGCGCTCGAGGTTCGTGATGCGGTGTTTGTGGGCCTGTCGATTGGGGGCATGATCGCGCAGGGGCTGGCGGCGAAGCGGCTGGACCTGATCCGTGCGGTGGTTCTGTCGAACACGGGTGCCAAGATCGGCACGCGGGAGATGTGGGAAGAGCGCATTGCAACGCTGCGCGCGGGCGGAATGGCTGCGATGTCAGATGCAATCATGGAGCGCTGGTTCGCTCCAGCCTTCCGCAGCTCAGACGCCGTCTCGCCCTGGCGGCGGATGGTCGAGACCTGCCCAGTAGAGGGCTATGCCGGCTGCAGCGCCGCAATCGCAGGAAGTGATTTTTACACCACAACAGCCGCCCTGCGCTTGCCCGCCATGGTTATCGCGGGTGACAGGGATGGCGCGACGCCGCCTGATCTGGTGCGCGAACTGGCCGAGCTGATCCCGGGCGCGCGGTTCGAATTGATGCGCAATGTCGGGCATTTGCCTTGCGTGGAGAAACCGGATGAATACGCCAAGCTTTTGACCGGGTTTCTTAATGATATTGGGCATTTGCCATGAGTGTATCTCCATTCGACAGCCCTATGCACCGGCATCTGTTCGGCGATGCTGAGGTCGGGCGGCTTTTTACCGACACGGCTGAGGTTCGCGCAATGATGCTGGTGCTCGGCACGCTCGCGAAGGTGCAGGGTGAAGCGGGCGTGATCCCGCAAATCTCCGGCGCATTTCTGCACCGGTCCGCCATGGAGCTTCAGGTCGACCCGGACGGGCTTGGGGGCGCAAATGGCGTCGTCGTTCCCGCCCTCGTCGCGGCCTTCCGCAAGGCCCTCGACGCGCCGGAGCATGGGCAATACCTGCATTGGGGCGCGACAAGCCAGGATATCCAGGACACAGCTCTAATGCTGCGGATGCGGCAGGTGCTGACCTTGATCGAAGCCCGCTTGAAAGGCGCCCTAGCACGCCTTGCCGACCTGGCGGAGAGCGAGGCCGAGACGCCGATGGCCGCGCGGACTTATGGGCAGGCGGCAGTGCCTTCGAGTTTCGGGGCGCAAGTTGCCTCTTGGGGATGGCCAGTGTTGCGGGTGTTAGAGCGATTGGAGCCCCTGCGCGCGCACGCTCTGGCGGTGTCGCTCAGTGGTGCGGCGGGCACGGCCAGCCAATTGGGCGAAGATCCGGCGGCGTTGCGCGCTGCGTTGGCCGAGGCATTGGGCCTGACCGATCCGGGTGCAAGTTGGCACGCCGACCGGAGCCGCGTTATCGAGCTTTCGCAATGGCTTGAGAGCCTTTGCTCATGCGGCGGCAAGATCGGGACCGACATTATGATCGGTGCGCGATCTGACATCGGGGAATTGCGATTGGACGGGGCCGGAGGCTCCTCCACCATGCCGCAAAAGCAAAACCCGGTTGGCCCCTCGGTGCTGGTGGCGCTGTCACGTTTTGCACCCGCACAAGCCGTAGCACTAACCCACCCCCATACAGAGGCACGCGACGGCGCGGGCTGGTTCACCGAATGGCTGATCCTGCCCCAACTTGCCATGGCCGCCGCCCGCTCAGCGGCCCTGATGTCCGGGGTTTTGGAAGCGCTTACTCCAGATCGGGACGCAATGGCCGCCAAGCTGGAAGCAGCAAACGGAACTCTTCACGCCGAAGCGCTCTCCTTTGCATTGGCAAAAGGTATGGGCCGCCCCGCAGCGCAAGCCGCTCTGAAAGAGCTGGCGAACGAGGCTGCGGCGACTGGCACGTTCCTGCCTGATCTGGTCGCAAAGGCGCACCCAGATGTGCAGATGCCGGATCTGGCCAACCTCGGCCAAGCCCCCATAGACGCCCGCACCTTCGCTAAAGCCGCGCGCGCTGCCCTCTTGCCGTAAAGCGTGTGTCAATCTAGGTTGACACAACCAACGCGAGAGCCGCATGCGCCTTCCCACCCTTTTCATCCTGATCACCGTGACGATCGACGCCATGGGCATTGGCCTGATCCTGCCGGTGATGCCCGACCTGATCGCCGATGTGCGCGGCGGAAACCTCGCGCAAGCGGCGGCGTGGGGCGGTGCGCTTTCCTTTGCCTATGCGGTAATGCAGTTCGCATGTGCGCCGGCCCTCGGCAATCTGTCAGACCGCTTTGGGCGCAGACCCGTCCTGTTGATTTCAATGGCTGTTCTCGCCCTCGACTACGTGGTGATGAGCGTCGCATCGACCATCTGGCTTTTGCTGATCGGGCGCATCATCGCAGGTATTGCCGCAGGCACCCACGCCACGGGCCTTGCCTATATGGCCGACATCTCCCCGCCTGAAAAACGCTCACAAAACTTCGGCCTGATCTCCGCCGGGTTCGGCGTGGGCTTTATCCTGGGGCCATTGATCGGCGGTCTATTGGGGGATCTCGACCCACGCGCGCCCTTCATTGCCGCCGCCTGCCTCGCCGCCGCGAACTTCGCCTTCGGCTATTTCGTCCTGCCGGAAAGCCTGCCGAAAGACCGCCGTCGCCCCTTCAGACTATTGCGCGCGAACCCGATCGGCGGGCTGATCTTCATCGGCAAACTACCCGGTATTTTCGCCCTGCTCTGCGTCATGCTGGCCTACCAGACGGCGAACTTCGTCTACCCAGCGATCTGGGCCTATTTCACGCAAGCCGCCTTTGGGTGGAGCACCGGCGTCGTGGGCTTTTCCCTGGCCGTCTACGGCGTTTCGATTGCGCTGGTCCAAGGCGGATTGATCCGGCCCGTTCTGGCCCGATTGGGGGAGGCGCGGGCGGTCTATTTTGGCTTGATCCTGAACACCGTCTGCCTCCTCGCCTATGGCCTTGCAGGCCAGCCCTGGATGATCTGGGTGCTGATCCCGATCTCGGCCTGCGGGGCGTTGGTCGCACCGGCGATGCAAGGCGTGATGAGCCGGGCGGCCGGCGCGGACCAACAGGGCGAATTGCAGGGCGTGCTGGCCTCCATCTCATCGCTGTCGATGATCCTGAGCCCGGTGATGATGACGCAAGCGTTCTTCTGGTTCACCCGCGACGGCGCAGACCCTTACCTGCCCGGCGCCCCGTTCCTGTTGGCCGCAATCCTGATGGCGGGGGCATTCGCGATTTTCGCCGCCACCCGGCGCAGTGGATCACCCGCGCGCGCTTAACCCTCGGCCATGATTTGCGCGTAGAGCGCCGGGTCGACATTTCCGCCCGAAAGAGTTGCGATCACTGGGCCATCGGCGAGCTTGTCCCCGTGGAACAGAGCCGCCGCAAGCGCCACCGCCCCGCCGGGCTCTACGACCAGTTTCAAACGGCTGGCGGCATGGCGCATGGCGGATTTCGCCTCTTCATCGGTGACCACAATCCCCGGACCGCACAGCGATGCCATAATCGGAAAGGTGATCTGCCCCGGCGCGCGCGTCAGAACCGCATCACACAAGCCGACCTCCGGCCCGTTATTGGCCTCGATCCCGCCCGAGGCGAGTGAACGGGCCACATCGTCGAACCCCTCCGGCTCAATGGGCCGCACCACCATATCCGGCGCGCGCGCGGCCAAGGCGGTCGCGATCCCAGCGGTCAGCCCGCCCCCGCCGCAGCACGTCAACACGGTCGCCTCGGTCACGCCCTGCTCCGCCGCTTGTTCCGCAATCTCCAGCCCGCACGTGCCCTGCCCCGCGATCACCATCGGCTCGTCATAGGGCTTCACCAGCGTCAGCCCGCGATCCGCACGTAACGCCTCTCCAATCTCTTCTCGGCTTTCACCACCGGCACGGTCGTAAAGCACAACCTCCGCCCCCAACGCGCGCGTATTCTCGATCTTCAAGGTGGGCGCATCAGCAGGCATCAGGATCACCGCAGGCACGCCGTGCATCTTCGCCGCAAGCGCCACACCCTGCGCATGATTGCCCGAGGAAAAGGCCACGACGCCCTTTGCGCGCACCCCGTCTTCCATCGCCGACAAGGCAGACCAGCCGCCACGGAACTTGAATGACCCCGTGTGCTGCAAAACCTCTGGTTTCAGGAAAACCCGCCGCCCCGCGATCTCATCCAGAAAGGGAGACGACAACAGAGGCGTGCGGCGCACAACGCCCTCAGCCCGCTTCGCCGCCGCCTCGATATCCGCAATCCCGATCATGTCGCCACCTTCTCCAAAACCGCATCAATCACCGCGCGCGCGCCCGTCTCGTCAAGGAAAGGCACATGGCCCCGGTCACCAAGCTCTACAAACGCCATATCCGGCCTGCGCCGCCGCATCTCGGCGGCGGTCTCAACCGACAGGATATTCGACTGCGCGCCTCGGATCAGGCCGAGCGGCAGGCCCGCCAAAGCATCGAACAGTGGCCACAAATCCGGCGCCTCGAAATCAGGCGCGAAGGCAGGCGCCACCGCATCGCGCAACTTCGGATCGTAACGCAGGTGCAACGCACCGCCCTCCTCCCGCCAGATGCGGCGCACAAAGGCCGCCCACGTAGCGGAGGGCACGTTGCGGAAGATGCCGTCATAGAGCGCAGGCATGGCCGCCGCCGCCTCCTCCAGCGAGGCAAAGGCCGGAGGCTTGCCGATATACTCCATGATCGCGCCAAGACCTTCGGCCATGATGTCCGGACCGATATCGTTGAAAACCACGCCCGACAGCCGATCCCGCGCCATCACGGCCAGCATCAGCGCAACTAGCCCGCCTCGCGACGTGCCCAGAATGCAGGCCTTCTCAATCCCGAGATGGTCTAGCAGCGCAACAACATCTTGCGCCTCTTGCGGCGGCGAATAGGTGGAAAAATCGGCATAATCCGATGCCCCCCGTCCTCGAAAATCCATCCGGATCACCCGCGCGCGATCCCGATAGTGCTCAAGCACCGGCTCGAAATCATCCATGTTCCGCGTCAAGCCTGGCAGGCACAGCAACGCCCCCCCGTCCCCCTGATCGTCATAGGCCAGCCGAACGCCATCTGCCGCCGTCACATAATCCATCATGAAAGCCCCACGATTTGCGGCACGCCCGTCAGATCATGGGCCACCCGCCCGGGCACGCTGCCCAACCGGTCCACCGGCTCGCCCGCCCGGTTCACCCACAACGTGTCAAACCCATAGGCCGCGCCGAACGCGGCGTCCCAGCCGTTGGACGACACAAACAAAGCCTCATCCGATGTGCAGCCAAACCGCGCGCCCACCATGTCATAGACGCGCGTGTCAGGTTTGAAGATGCCAACATCCTCAACACTCAGAACAGCATCCAGATCAGCGCCAATTCCTGCGCTCTCCACGGCCCCTTCCAGCATGGCAGGCGATCCGTTCGACAAGATCGCGGTCTGCAATCCCCCGCGTTTCAGCGCGGCCAACATCGCGGGCACCTCAGGATAAGCCGCCAACTGCCAGTAAAGCCCCAAAAGCGCCTCGCGCAATTCGGGGTCCGCGAGGCCCGCCCGTTCCAAAGCCCAGTCGAGCCCGTCTTGCGTCACCTGCCAAAAGTCCACGTAGTCCCGTGCCACGGCGCGCAGCCACGAGTAGCTTAGTTGCTTGGCCCGCCAATCGGCGGCAACCTGTTGCCAAACCTTGGAAAACGCCGCCCGCCCCGGCTCTTCCGACAGCGCGCGCGCGGCCGCTGACACATCAAACAACGTACCATAGGCATCAAACACACAGACCTTGATTTCCGACATCTCATCCCCCTGTCAGACGACACTGCCACGGCCCCAAAGGCCCTGCAACGCCACCCTTACTGGTTTTCACAATACCTCGGGGGAGTCGCGGTACGCGACGGGGGCAGCGCCCCCACACTCTAAAAAACCGAATGCCGCGCCAACGGCGCAATTTGATCAGAGGTTCTCGGGCTGCGGCATACTCAGCACGTGGAAGCCGCCATCCACCACGACGATCTCGCCTGTCGTGCAGGCCCCATAATCCGACGCCAGATAGACCGCCGTGCCACCCACAGCCTCCAGCGTCGCGTTGGACCGCAGCGGTGCATTGGCTTCCGTCGCCTTGAACGTCTTGCGTGCACCGCCGATCGCGGCCCCGGCCAATGTCTTCATTGGACCCGGAGAGATTGCGTTGACCCGTACACCTTGCGGACCCAGATCATTCGCCAGGTAACGAACTGAAGATTCCAGCGCCGCCTTGGCCACGCCCATCACATTGTAGAACGGCGTCACGCGGTTCGATCCCTGGTAGGTCAGCGTCAGCAACGCGCCGCCGTCGGGCATCAGCTCCGCCGCACGGCGGGCCACGTCGATAAACGAGAAGCACGAGATCGTCATCGAGTTCTGAAAGTTCGCCCGCGTGGTGTTCGTGAAACGACCGGTCAACTCATTCTTGTCTGAGTAAGCAATCGCGTGGACCACGAAATCGAGGCTACCCCACCGGTCTTTCAGGGCCGCGAAACAGGCGTCCATACTGTCATCGTCGTTCACGTCCACGTCGACCATGAAGTCACTGCCAAGCGAGGCGGCCAATGGCTCAACCCGCTTGCCGAAAGCTTCGCCCTGATAGGAAAAGGCCAGTTCCGCGCCCTCGGCGTGCAGCGCCTTGGCAATGCCCCAGGCAATGGACCGATCATTGGCGACGCCCATCACGAGGCCCCGCTTGCCCTTCATCAAATCAGCCATCTTGCAATCTCACTTCTCAAATCGGCTCAGGATCATGGAGCCGTTCGTGCCCCCGAACCCGAAAGAATTCGTCATAACGCTGTCGAGGCCCGCGTTTTCCACATAGGCCGTCGCGATCTCTTCGGCCTTCAGCGCCGGGTCGAGGGTTTCGACGTTGATCGACGGCGTGATGAAATCGCCGTCCAGCATCAGCAGGCAGAACGCGGCCTCCAATGCGCCAGCAGCACCCTGCGCGTGGCCGGTCATGGATTTCGTGGATGAAATCGGCGGTGTGGAGCCGTCTCCAAAGACCCGCCGCACGGCCTCTACCTCGCCCACATCGCCCACGGGCGTGGAGGTGCCGTGCGCATTGATATAGCTGACCGAACGCCCCTCAGGCAGGGTCTGCAGGGCCAGCCGCATCGCCCGTTCACCACCCTCGCCTGAAGGGGCCACCATATCGTGGCCGTCAGACGTCGCTGCAAAACCAGTCACTTCCGCATAGATCTTCGCACCACGCGCCACGGCGCGCTCCATCTCTTCCAGCACCAGAATGGCCCCGCCGCCGCCAATCACGAACCCGTCGCGGTCCGCGTCAAACGCGCGGGACGCGCGCTCGGGCGTGTCGTTGTACTTGGAACTCATCGCGCCCATCGCATCGAACAGGCACGAGAGCGTCCAGTCCAACTCCTCCGCGCCGCCCGCGAACATCACGTCCTGCTTGCCCATCATGATCTGCTCAGCGGCGTTTCCAATGCAGTGCAGGCTAGTCGAGCAAGCCGAGGTGATCGAATAATTGATGCCCTTGATCTTGTAGGCCGTCGCAAGGTTGGCGGAGATCGTAGACGACATGCATTTTGGAACAGCAAACGGCCCGATGCGCTTGGTCGCGCCCGTCTTCAGAACCGTCTGATGTGCTGCAAACATCGCAGACGTCGACGGCCCGCCGGACCCAGCCACAAGGCCCGTCCGCTCGTTGACCACGTCACCATCTTCAAGGCCCGCATCGGCAATCGCTTGACCCATCGCGATATGCGCATAAGCCGCGCCCGGTCCCATGAACCGCAGCGCACGTTTATCCACATGCTCGGATGTGTCGATCTTCAAGGTGCCCGCAATCTGGCTGCGGAACCCGTGTTCGACCATCTCAGGGCTCGCCTCAATGCCCGAGCGCCCGGCCCGCAGGCTGGCCTCAACTTCTTCGGCATTATTCCCGATGGGTGAGACAATTCCCAACCCAGTCACAACGACACGACGCATGCGCGGTCCCCCTTGAGCCTATGGTTGGGTATCTAGGCCCTCGCCCCCCATCCGCGCAACCAGTTAACGCTTTGCGAAGTACAGGTTGCTGTCGCGCCCCAGCCCATGGCGCAGGCACCAGTAGATCACGGCTAGGCTGACAATGAACCACAATCCGCCCCACATCATCGTGGTCCCGCCGATCTCTTCGGCCAGCATCCGCGCGTCAGATCGCAATTCCGACCGGCGGATCGTATCGTCGAAAATGTCGTAAGGGACGTAGATCAGGCTGGCGAGCCCAATGACGCGCAGGATCAGGTCGCAGAATTCCTCACGCAGGTAGCGTGATGCAGCGATCAGCGCGGCCCCGGTCAGCCCGCAGATCAGGATGGCCGGGATATCGCGGACGTAGAGGAGCAGGACGATCAACATAAGCACGCCAAGTCCGCTTAGAATGGCCCGGTCCATCCGGCTGCGCAGCGCGATCAGAAGCAGGCCCGCGCCAATCAGCAGCGACCCGAGATACCCCGCCGTCAACGTCAAAAACCGCGAGCCGCCCCGCGTCCAGACTTCACCGCCCTGCTGGAAGTTGACCGAAAAACTCTCAACCGAGCCGCCAGTCAGAATGGCGACAATGGCGTGGGAGAGTTCGTGGAAGAAGACGACCAGCAGCTTCAGCGGCAAGACAATGGGCGTGTTCCACAGCAAGAACAGAGCGACCGTGATCGCGAAAAGCTGCCAATGGCCGCGGAGGTAGGTCATCAACTCTCGCTCAAAGCCACCTTCATGTCCTTGACCTCGTAGATCACCTCGCCATCGGCCTCCACAATGCCGTCGGCTACACCCATGGTCAGCCGCCGCGTCTGGATCGCCTTGGTGAAATCTATCTTATAGGTCAGCATCTTACGGTCCGGCCGCACCATGCCTTTGAGCTTCACTTCGCCCACACCCAAAGCATAGCCACGCCCTGTCCAGCCGCGCCAGCCGAGGTTGAAGCCAGTCAGCTGCCACAGCCCATCAAGGCCAAGGCAGCCGGGCATGATCGGGTTGCCGGGGAAGTGGCAGTCGAAAAACCAAAGCTCGGGCGTGATGTCGAATTCGGCCAACACATGGCCCTTGCCATGGGCCCCGCCATCGCCGGAAATGTCGGTGATCCGGTCCATCATCAGCATCGGCGGCTCAGGCAGTTGCGCGTTCCCGGGGCCAAACAACTCCCCCCGCGCGCAGCGCAGCAGATCGTCCTTGTCGAAGCTCGTTGGAAAGTCGGCCATATGCCCCCCGGTCGTTTGTCCCTGCCATTTCAGGCGTTCACCCCGTCTAGCACCCGTGCCATTTCAGGTGCAAGGGTGGCCCAGGACACAGGATCGTGCATCATATCGCATGAACGTTCACGGGATTTGCAAAGCAGTCTCAAAAGGCCATATATAAGGCCAGACCAAAGTAGAAAGCCCCGGGAAGATGACCCCCGAAGCCCTCGAACGCTCAAAGACGTGGCTGTGCCAATCTGACCTACGCCCAACGCGGCAGCGCCTTGCGCTGGCCTCACTTCTGGTGGGCGACGGGCAGGATCGGCATGTGACGGCGGAAGGCTTGCACGAGGCTGTGCTGGGAACGGGCGATCGTGTTTCGCTGGCAACGGTCTACAACACGCTACGTGCCTTCTGCGACGCGGGCCTGATGCAGGAAGTCACCGTCGATGGCTCCCGCAGCTATTTCGATACCCGCGTCGATGACCACCCGCACTTCTACATGGAAGAAAGCAACGCCCTGACCGATGCACCGGCGGCGGAGCTTGAGATCAAGTCGCTGCCATCCGTCCCGCCCGGCTATGAAATCGCCAAGGTGGACGTCGTCATACGGCTGCGCAAAACCGACACGTGAACCGGGGGGCTCTGGCCTACCTTGCGACGGCCCTGGGCCTCGGCTCCGTGCTGTGCGCGGGCTTTTTCATTGATCGTTACTGGCTGCGCCGGGACTGTTTTGACGAAACGGGCGTGTGCTACGATCCAGTGGCAGGTGCCACCTTCACCTCGGGCTCTTTCGGATATGGACCCGCCGCCGTTCTGACGGGGCTGGCTTGCCTGTACGTCCTGCACCGAATGCGCGTGTTGAAAAACGCATGAAGGCCCGCATCGGAGCCGGGGTGGCGGCTGCAATCAGCTTTTGTTTCGCAGCGCTGTTCACCTTCGCCTTCCATGATCGCTACTGGAGGCACCGCGATTGCTTCAATGATCGGGGAAACTGCTGGGTCAGTGAGGACGGCATCAACTACACAACGAGCGGGTTCGTCTGGGGCCCCATGGCAATCATCTTTGCCACGCTGTTTGTCATCGCATTGGTAAACACAATCCGCCGCTGACTGCGCAATTCCTGGCAAGAGTTTTGCCCAAGCCCCCCTTTCACCCTAGCCATCCCGGCCAAAACCGCCTAAGCGCGCGGCAACTCCTGTTTCCTGACCTAAAGGCCATCTCCCATGGACCTCCGCAATATCGCGATCATCGCGCACGTTGACCACGGCAAGACCACGCTTGTGGACGAGCTTCTCAAGCAATCCGGCGCGTTCCGCGAAAATCAGGCTGTCGCCGAACGTGCGATGGATTCCAACGATCTTGAGCGTGAACGCGGTATCACGATTTTCGCCAAGCCCACCTCCGTCGAGTGGAAGGGCACGCGGATCAACATCGTGGATACGCCCGGCCACGCCGATTTCGGCGGTGAGGTTGAGCGGATCTTGAGCATGGTCGATGGCGTTGTGCTGCTGGTCGATGCCGCTGAAGGCCCAATGCCCCAGACCAAATTCGTGACCTCGAAGGCGCTTGCTCTAGGCCTGCGCCCCATCGTGGTGCTGAACAAGGTCGACAAACCAGATGCCGAGCCTGACCGCGCGCTGGACGAAGTCTTTGATCTGTTTGCAAATCTCGACGCCAACGAAGATCAGCTCGACTTCCCGCATATGTACGCGTCGGGCCGCTCCGGTTGGGCCGACCATGAGCTCGACGGGCCGCGCAAGGACCTCCACGCGCTGTTCAACCTGATCGTGAACCACGTCGCCCCGCCGAAGCAGATCGCTAAGCAGGACGATGACTTCCGGATGCTCGCCACAACCCTCGGCGCGGATGCCTTTGTGGGGCGCTTGCTGACGGGCCGTGTGGAGTCGGGCCGCCTTAAGGTCGGCCAAACCGTGCAAACGCTCTCTCGCCTCGGCGAAAAGGTTGAGCAATTCCGCGTCACGCGCATTCAGGCCTTCCGTGGCCTTGCGCAGCAGGACATCGATGAGGCCCTTGCCGGTGACATCGTCTCCATCGCGGGCATGACGAAATCCACCGTCGCCGACACGATCTGCGCGCTCGCCGTGGATGAGCCGCTGGAAGCGCAACCCATTGACCCGCCCACCATCACTGTGACCTTCGGCATCAACGACAGCCCGCTGGCGGGCCGCGACGGCAAGAAGGTACAAAGCCGTGTGATCCGCGAACGCCTGATGAAAGAGGCGGAGAGCAACGTCGCCATTAAAATCAGCGACACGCCGGGTGGGGAGGCCTTTGAGGTTGCCGGGCGCGGCGAATTGCAGATGGGCGTTTTGATCGAGAATATGCGGCGCGAGGGCTTTGAACTCAGCATCTCTCGTCCGCAGGTCTTGTTCCGCGAGATCGACGGGGTTCGCCATGAGCCAGTCGAAGAAGTCACCATCGACGTCGACGACGACTACTCCGGCGCGGTGATCGAAAAACTGACCGGTGCGCGCAAGGGTGAGCTGGTGGAGATGAAACCGGCGGGCGCAGGTAAGACGCGGATCATCGCGCATGTCCCCTCTCGCGGACTGATCGGATACCACGGCGAATTCCTGACAGACACGCGCGGCACCGGCGTTTTGAACCGCGTGTTCCACGAATGGGCCCCGCACAAGGGTGCCATTCCGGGCCGTCGTCAGGGTGTGCTGATCTCCATGGAAAACGGCTCCTCCGTTGCGTTCGCGCTGTGGAACCTGGAAGATCGCGGCAAGATGTTCATTGGCGCGCAGGCCCCGGTTTATACCGGCATGATCATCGGTGAGCATTCCCGCGACAACGATCTGGAAGTGAACCCGCTGAAAGGCAAAAAGCTGACCAACGTGCGGGCGAGCGGAACGGATGAAGCGGTGAAGCTGACCACACCCGTTACGATGTCGCTCGAGCAGGCGATTGCCTATATCGACGATGATGAACTGGTTGAGGTCACGCCAAACGCAGTGCGGCTGCGCAAACGCTACCTCGATCCCCATGAACGGAAGCGTCAGGCGCGGGCGGGGTAATTTCCGCTACCTCTAAAGAAAAAAAGCCGCGGCGATCACCGCGGCTTTTTTTATCCTCAGGCATTTGCGCGTCAAAGCTCAGTCGCGCTACCACCAAACAGGTGATCCATCGTAAGCGACGGCTGCGCGCAGCCGGCCTCGCCTACGATCTTGGCGGGCACACCGGCGACCGTTTTCATCGGCGGTACGGCTTCCAACACGACCGACCCGGCGGCAATGCGCGAGCAATGGCCGACCTCGATATTCCCAAGCACCTTCGCGCCCGCACCGATAAGAACGCCATTGCCGATTTTCGGGTGGCGGTCTTCCTCTTCCTTGCCAGTACCGCCAAGCGTCACGGAATGCAGCATAGATACGTTGTCACCCACCACCGCAGTCTCACCGATGACGATGGAATGGGCATGGTCGATCATGATCCCCTGCCCCACACGGGCACCGGGGTGGATGTCGACACCAAAGACCTCGGAGACGCGCATCTGGATGAAGTAGGAAAGGTCCTTACGGCCTGTCCGCCAAAGCCAATGGCCGACGCGGTAGGCCGTGATCGCCTGGAAGCCCTTGAAATACATCAAGGGTTGCAGGAAGCGGTGGCAGGCCGGGTCGCGGTCGTAAACGGCCACGATGTCGGCACGGGCCTGCGCACCAAGGGCCGGGTCCGTCGCAAAGGCCTCATCCGCGATCTCGCGCAAAAGCTGTTCGGACATCTCGGACGATGCCAGCTTTTGCGCCACGCGATAGGCGAGTGCATTCTCTAATGTGGGATGGTGCAGCACGCAGGCATGGACCAGACCGCCGAGCAGTGGCTCGTCGGAAATGGCAGAGGATGCCTCATCGGTGATCCGACGCCAAACCGGATCGACTTCGGTTACATGGGATTGCGTGCGGGCCATGGCTGGCCTCCTTTGCCTACCGTCATCGCCAAGATAAGGCAGCGGCAGGCAAAGGTCCATGCAACGATAATGTGAGAGTTGTCAGTTCAGCTTACAGATCACACTGGATCCGGCAGCGACAGCTCCGCGTAATGAGCCACGAGGCGGATCGTACCGCCCGCAAAATCGCCGCCCTGCGCCGTGATTTCCAGCGCCGTTGGCGACCAGAAGACCTGCGGCGCACCAGGGCCGTTGACCCAGGAGTTGAGCGGCAGCCCGAGGCCAGAGCCAAAGCGCTGCAAATCGCCGGTAACGCCCAGATCCCATGAGGAAACCGCACCGGTGATCGCCGTGATCACGCGGCCCGTCACGCCATAAGCAATTGAACGTGCTGGGAAAAGAACGGGCGTCGTGACGCTCGCGCCTGCGGTGAGGGTCACATCGACTTCAACCGATCTCATCGCAACCGACGCACCATTTGGCGTCATCGTCACGGCGCCAACGCGCCACGCCGCCCCATCAAAAATGGCCAGCGCCCCGGCATCCATCACCAGCGCCTGCCAGCCGCGCGACGGCGTCACGAAGACCCAACCGCCGCCCGAGGCGACGGCGACATTCCCCTCCTGCCCTGACCATGCATTCACGGCACCGGTGGGCACGGCATAGGCCAGCCCGTCAATGGCTGCGGGCGGTGTCGTTTCTGTCACCGAGGTCAGGCGCAACTGCGTTACGCCATCCAGACGCACCAGCGCCTCGTTCACCGTCACGTGCTTTTGCGCTTGCGCCGGGGCCAGCAGCGGGAGGGCCAGATTTGCGGTCTCAGTCATTGATTTCGGTCCTTGCAAATGGCCCCGCCCCGAAGCGTTCGGAGACTTGGGCGACCCCGATGGAATAGGTGCTTTGCGTCCCATCAGTGGTGCGCATAGCATCGGTGTACGTGAAGGCGGGCGTGGTCAGGATTTCCTCGCGCCGGATCGCACCGGCATCCACGACCCGCAGGATGTATTGCTCAGACGCTTCGCCTAGCGGCACATCCGTGCCGCCCCAACTGTCGGCATCAATGCGGGATCGGCGGATCCAGCTGACCTGCCGCGCGCTACCGTCACGAGGCGCGCGCAGATGGACCGGGCTGTAGGGACGCAAGCCAATACCTTGAAATGCGATGCTTTTTTCCGTGTAGCTCGCATCATCAACGGCACGGCGCGACGGTCCGACGCGCCATGTGCGCACCAACCCGCGAGCGGAACTTGGCAGGTCCACCTGGGTCACAGCCGCATCCAGGAGCACAAAGATCGAGCCTTCCGGCCAAACCTCCGGCATGACGCCATCGGTGCCCAACTGTCCACGCAAGCGCATCCCGATGTCCCACGTTCCGGGGCCGACCAGTGTTGCTTCAGCAAACTGGATCACCTCCCACACATCGTCTTCACCCGACCCGATGGCTGCCGCGTTGGCGCCAGCCAGAACCGACGCCATCTCAGCCGAGGACAAGGCCCCTGTTTCAAGCTCAACCCGCAGCAAACCAGATCGGTCCCAAAGCCCGGATTTCTGTTTGAACAGAGGCGTTTGCAAGGTGCCGATGATGGCGGGTTGCTCCACGATCTTGTTCAGCGCAAAGCCGTCCGTTCCAGGCGCTGAATAGACGGCGGCGCTGCCCGGCCACGGGCTGGCGGCCACGGCCAGATGGGGAGCGTGTTCGACCTCGTCCCCGGTCAAAAGCGGAAGATCCATGAAAACGGGCGTGACGGGAAGCGGCGGCACGAACGGCTCGACCCGCACCGCCTCTTCCACCTCGTCGGAGGGGATGACCGTCGATGGTTCTACGCGGGAGGCTTCGATTTGCCTGTACCCGCGATCTTCGACCCGGTCGACGCGCCATGTATGGCCATCTTCCGTGGCCACCAAAGCGCCCGCGCCCAACGCACGGTCCGATGGCGGCAGCGCAAAGCGCAGCGTGTCTTGCGCCACGCGCCCCTCCGCCAACCAACGTTCGGCCATCCCCTGGCCTTCTGCGCTGGTCAATGCCAGCGGCAGATCCACGTCATTCACCTGATCCGCACCGTCGCCTGGGAAAACGGCCTCAGCGACCTTGTCGCCGTAGCTGCCCTCCGCCTCTGCAAACCCGATGCGCAAACGACCCACGGTTTCAGCCTCCGGCGCGCGGGTGCGCGTGAAACCGCCTTCTCCATCATCATCTCGCGCTGTTTCGGGCGCGTCGATGACCTTGGCCGGTGCATCCGGTAGCGGCAGAAAAACAAGCTTGCCGTCCCGCTCAACCGCCTGGAATCCATAGGCCATCATCAGCGATTGCAGACGTGCCCGCGCTGTTTCCGTTTGTGCTGAGACATGGCCTCGTACCAAGCCATACAATGCGGAGACGTCGTAGTGCGTCAGCCCAGCCCGTTCACAGATTTCGGCCACCACGAGATCAAGGGGCTGTGCATCCAGCCGCCCGGTCAGCCAGTGGCCCCGCTTCCAGTTCGCTCCGTCCGTCCAACGGTCGAGATCATTGGGAAAGGCCGGCCAAGGGCGCGCGTCCCACGCCCAGGCATGAGCGCGCGACATATCAAGCATCGCGCCATCATATTGGTCCGATCGAGGATTTCGCCCATCCTCGGCCCAGTAGTCCATAACCGCGCGCAAGTATTGCGCTTGGATCACATCATCGCGACGCCCGTTCGAGAAGTACGGAATATCGCTTTCCGAGCTTTTCGGGTCCAGGAACTTGTTCGGCTGGTTCGTCGCCTTATCGATGGCAGCGCACCCAAATTCCGTAAACCAGATTGGCTTGGATTTTGGGACCCAGGGCGTGGCCTCAAGCGGTTGCGGCTTGTCGCCAGTTTCAAAGTAAGGCGAGGCTGGCGCATATCCGGCTTCGACTTGCGCGCCCCATACCAGGATCGAGCGGATTGCCCCGTCAATTGCATTGCCAATGTGGAAATTGGTATCGACCGTCACGGCAAAGCTATGCTCGAAGCGTTGCCACGTGTCGGTGGCAATGAATTCCGGGCTATACTGGATGTGGTCCGCGACACTGTAGGTGAACATGCGGAACGGCTCGGCCCCATTTTCGGCCTTTACCCAGATCGACATGGTATAGGTGCCCGCTTCGCATTCAACAGTTTGCCGCGCTGCCGAAAGCGGGTGTACGCCGATGTTCAGACGGTCCGCAAAGGAGTCGAACGGTCCCGGCGCAACATCCGCATCTACGTTTGCGCCAACCTGGTACCGCCAAGGAAGTATCGAGAACGAATTGCTGTGTGGCAAAAGGTTATGCGGACGGATACCGCCGACGCGATTGTAATGCTCGTTCGTCCACCAATTGCGCAAATCCTTATGGCGAAATAGCCAGTCTTCCCCCTGAGAATCCTCGATCTTCGTGCGGCGTTGAGAGAGCCGTGCTTCTGACCCGGAATAGTACCAGTCGTAACCTTCTCCGCCCTCGATGTTGGACTTAAGCTGACCCAGTGCATGAAGGGGCCCATTCCCATAGTCGAGGTGGTCCACACCTTCGCGCCAATCGCTCAACGGCATGTAATTGTCGATCGCGATCACATCGATATTGTTGTCCGCCCAAAGGGCATCAAGATGGAAAAAGGCGTCGTCCGACCCGTCTTGTGGCCTGTACCCAAAGTATTCGGACCAATCCGCCGCATAAGTGATTTTGGCATTGGGCAACAGCACGCGCACTTCGGCAGCCAATGCGATGAGCTTCTCAACGGCAGGAAAGCCCTCATCGTCGCGCATTTGCGTAAGGCTGCGCATCTCTGACCCGATGCAAAAGGCCTCCACCCCGCCGGCAGCTGCGCACAGAGCGGCCCCGTGCAAAATGAACCGCGAATAGCTCCATTCGTTTGGCCCGCTGTAAGTGACACCGCCCGAGAATACGCCGAAATGCGAGGCTTTTGCGGTGCCAAAGAACGCTTCAACCGCCGTGCGGTTCGCCGCTGTGCCATCAGGCGAGCCGGCTTGACCGGGCGCAAGATCCCCCGTCATCCTCCCACGCCACGGCAAGGCCGCCTGCTCCGATCCGCCCCAAGGGTCCGGCAGACCGTTGCCCTCAAGGATTTCCATCAACAAGAACGGATAAAAGGTGACCTGCTGCCCGCCCTCCGCAATCGCCTGAATGGCCTGAATGACAGAGGTATCGGCCGGCGTACCCCCATAAACCGGGCGGTCATCGACACGCGCAATAGCCTCCGCCGACGACCGCGTGATTCCGCCCGCACGCCATGGCATGCCTTGGCCGTCAAAGCTGGTCTGTTCGACCTTGGGCTTTACGAGGCACTGGCACACACGCAGATCATCCCCGAACCAGGAATAGATCAGCGACAGCGATTTCAGGTTGGGCAGAGTTTCTCGGGCCTGTTCCAACGATTGCACAAAGTCGGTGGACCCGCCCTCCGCACTCACGTTCACGGCTTCGCCGCGGGTTAGCCCGTAGCGCATCGAAACGGGCGTCGTGGCCAGCGCGTATTCGCCAGTGCCGGGCATCAGAGCCAACGCCTGCACAGCTTCCGCAGCGGCGGGCACATGCGGTGCCATTGGCTTGGCGGCACGCACAACCTCAAAAGCGAATTGCGGTACGCGGTTGCCGTACGGCGTCAGGTCCAGATCTTCGAACACGACATAGGCGGTGCCGCGATAGGCCGGGACATTTCCCGCCCCTTCAACCGCCTCCAACAGCGGGTCTGGCATCTGATCCTGGGTGCCCTTGTAAAGCCGCCAAGTGACGCTTTCGCGGTCAATCTCCACGCCATCGGCCCAGATACGGCCGACGCGCGCAATCTCACCCTCGCACAAGGCAACGGCGAGGCTGATCGAATAGGAGTAGGTGGTTGTCTTTGGCTGTTGCGGCGCACCCTTGCCGCCGCCCGTGGTTCGCGACCGCTCAAGAAATTGCGTGGACCAAACCACATGGCCGCCCAGGCGCATACGCCCATAAAGCTGCGCAATCGGCGCGCCCTCACCAGCCCCGGTGATCCGAAGACGGTCGGTGCGGCCCGTTTCAATCGGTTGGCTTCCGGTTCCCAGAAGCCGTTGGTCAATAACACGGCCGAGGGTTGCGCCCGCAGCACGGCCCAGAACGGCCCCTGTCATGCCAAGGATCGGCGCCTGCACAAGGCCGCCCACCGCAGCACCGGCGGCAGATAGAAGAATGGTTGCCATGGGTTAGGGTCCTTTTAGGAGGTGCCGGGGGCCGGAAAGGCGAACCGCGCCGCCACGCGCCGCGCCCAAGGGGCCGTCAACGCATTCTCAGTGACACCGCGCCCGGAATAAGCGTGGATAAAACAGGGCGTGGGCGCGACAAGGCTTTGCAGCCCAACATGTTTCGCCACCGCATCGGAGCGCATGCGAAAGATCAAAACATCGCCTGGCGCAGCATCGTCGATGGCCTTTTGGGGCAAATGCGCGCGCGCGGCCTCAAGCAGGCGCTCCTCACCTGACACTTCCGACCAATCATTGGTGTAGGCAGGCACCGGGGCGGGCAAATCGCCGTGCACCTCACGCCAGATCCCCAGCAAAAGGCCCAGGCAATCGCAGCCTGCGCCCTTGCATGACGCCTGGTGGATATAGGGAGTGCCCAACCAAGCCCGCGCAGTTGAGACAACAAAGCTCACCGCCGTGATCCGCCGTCACGGGCGGACATGCGGGTCGGATGGGCCATTTGCCAATCCTCATCCGGGATATCAGGAAAACCACGAAAATTCAGCAGGTTGTTGAATTTAAGGCGGCATGTCTCCATCCGCTTGTCGCATCCTGCCGTCAGGCGCACTGAGTCCCCGGCCACCACATCAGCGCGGATCGTGTCCCACAGCTCGACCGTGCGCACATCATCTGAAATCCGGTCCAACTTCACCGCGCCACTCAGGCCCGCAGCCTCGCCCGTCAACACGCGCATTTGCCCACGCTCAAACCAGCGCGGCTCAAACTCAGTCTGGCCGTCAAAGGTGAAAACCCGGCCATCGGTCGACGTCACAGTGAATTCGCCCACATAGCCCGTCTGGTTGAGGTCAAACCCACAATCACCATCGCCCAGAACCGCCGGACATGACCGTTGAAACACACGCCCGGTGGGCACGTTCAATTTTTCGGCCAAACCACGCAATTCGGCGGAAAACGCCCCGTTCGCGCGTGTTATCTCACCCAGCGAGCCACGGAATTGCAGCACCCGGTTCTGCGGCGCGCCCCACTGAACAAGCCAGGCTTCAACCTCCGCGCCGTCAAACCGACCGGCGAAGATGTCGTCCTCGGAGATCGTGGCATCAGTCAACGCGCCAACGGCCTCCGTATTGTCGACCGAAAGCCCGGTGGTCTGACTCAATGCAGCCGCGCTCAGTCCGGTGCCCGCACGAAAGGTGGTGCCATCAAAATCCAGGTCGCAATCATGGTCGGTGAAGCCGTAGCTTTCGCCATCACTGCGGGTTACGCGCCAGCAGCGCGACACGCCCGTGGTGCCAGATTTCAGATGTTCATCAAGCGCTTGAACACTCATATCCGGATCTCCACGATCGGAACATTGGGCACTTCCCCGGCTTGAAACGACGCAACCGAGGTCTGGATGCTGTCGGTGTCAAAGCGCACCGGGACGTCAAATTCGAACCCTGCCGTGACCTCCACACCATTCGGCGGAGCATCGACAAAGGTGATCTCGCCCGTGGTGTAGTTCACGTCGAAATGCACGCCTGCGACCTGCTCATCCACCGACACCCCGGCCAGAACTGTCCCCTCCACCGGCTTGGAGATCGGCCGTGCGTAAGAGTTGATGCCAGACTGATAGGTTTTGGTGAGTTGAAAGGTCCTCGTCTCTCCGTCGCCCGCCGCAATCACCTGATCGCGGAAACCGGGTGTGCCTGAGGGTTTGGTCGTTTTGAAATCAGACCAGTCCTTCCAACGGAATCCGTACAGCTGGCCACGTCGTGCCTCGAAGAAGTCGATCAATACCGAAATATCGTCGAGCGAGCGCATCGCCACACCCGCGTCATAACGCCTGCGCGAATGCGCCCAGGGCGTGTTGCGTTCCTCGAACCCGTTGGTCAGCGCCACCACATCCGTGCGCCGTTCCGGCCCACCAACCGAGCCAAAGCTCAGGTTGGCGGGGAAGCGAACCTCATGAAATCCCATGATCTTTCTCCCTTACCGGTTCCGCTGACCACGCGCCAAAGCGCGCTGCATCTCGGCAGCCACCTGGCTGGATGAGCGACGGAAGCCCTGCACGTCGGGCGTTGTGATGTTCATCGTAACGCTGACATTCCCGCCGCCCCCGGCAGACGCGACGCCGAGCTTGCCATCCGGCCCACGGCGTAGGGGCATGATCGCCTCAGGCCCTGCCTCGCCCATCAGGCCCGTGCCACCGCGCATGGGGAAGGTTGTGGGGCCGTTCACAATGCCACCCCGCGCAAAAGGCATCACACGCCCCTGGCTGATCGCGCCGCCCTTCTCAAACGGCATGATGCCGGACAGCAGCCCGTTCATCCCATTGGAAATCGCCGACCCCAAGGCGTTTTGCACAGGCCGCATCGCCGTGTTGTAGGCTGCATCCACCATGCTCGTCGCAACGCTGCGCAAGGCATCGGACAGGCGCATCCCATCAAAAACCACTCCATCGAAGGCCCGCCGCAAACCACCGCCAATCGCGCGGCTCATCGAGTTCACCTCGCGGCCCGTGTAAAGCATCGCCCCCTGCATCTCGCGCAGCTCTCCCTGGAACGCCGCCGCCATGGTGGTTGCGCCGCTCAGGCTCTGCTCCAGCTCCGCAATTTCGGCATCGAACCGACCGAGCGTGTCATCCATCTCTGTCATCTGGGTCCTCATCTTTCGTGTCAGGGAAGCGCGCCAGAAGCGCCTCGAACGCATCACGTCTGAGTGGCGCGGCCCCGCTTTCGGGGCCGAGCAGGATCAGGAATTCGGTTGGGGTCAGCGCCCAGAATTCAGCAGGGCTTAGGCCAAGCCCTTGAAAAGCCGCGCGCATCAACGCGGGCCAGTCAAAGCCGTTGGCCTCGCTCATTCCGGCGCGGGCTGGAAGGCCAGCACCAGAAGCCGCGCCGCGATGGCCGCCGCTTCGATCAAACCGCCCTCAATCTCAGCATGGAGCAGGTCGATCATGTCGCCACGCCACCCGCCGCCTCGCAGACCGGCACAGATCAGCGCCAGCACATCGGACGATTTCAAGCCATCGCCTTCAAATCGAGACACCATTTCAGTTAGTGACCCCGCCCCCATGCGATCTTCCAACTCGGCCAACGCGCCCAGCGTCAGCTTCGCCTCATGCCGCTCGCCGTTCAGGACAAGCGCCACCTCCCCGGTCCAAGGGTTGGCCATGGCTCAAACCGCCGTAAAGGTCAGGGCGCCAGCAGAGGCCATCGAAATCTCATAGGTCGCCTCACCATCATGGGTGCCCGCATATTCGATCGAGGTGATCTGAAACGCGCCTTCCACGACGCCAAAATCGGGGATCACAACCTGGAAATCGGGCATCTCGCCCTCAAAGAAGATATCTCGCGCACGCTCATCGGTGGACGTGTCGCGAAAAATGCCGGACCCACTGATCGCCGCCGATTTCACACCACCGCCGCGCAGCAATTCGCGCCAGCCGCCGGTCGATTCCAGGCTGGTGACGTCCACGCTTTCTGAGTTGAACGACAGGCGGCTGGCCCGCAGGCCCGCCATCGTCTCGAACACGCCATTGCCGTCCATGTCGACCTTGACCAAAAGGTCCTTACCACTTTGTGCCGTCATTGGGCTTCTCCAGTATTGTCAATAAGTTGCGATGGGCGCTCAGGCGTCCGTCGTATCGATCCGGGCGCGAAACCAAACCTCGATTTCGCGTGTATTCTCGATCCGCCGGGCACGCGCCCGAAGGAAGTTAAGAGCAATCAGCGAACCGCGCGTCAGGGTCAGGTTCGCGTCCACCAGCGCATCCGAAATCGCCGCTGCGATCTGTTTGGCGACGTGATAGCCAGCGGCATCCGTGACCACAGTGACCGGAAAATCGTGCACCGCGCCCGAGCCGGTTTTGTCCGACGCATCGCGCGCACGTTCCGCGCCAAGGCGGACGTAGATGGACGGCACCGCACCTGCGGGCAATGCATCGTAAATTGCCCCGTCGGTCAGGCCCGAGACATTCACATCTGCCGTCAGCGCACCGAAAACGGCGGATTGCAAAGCGGCTGTAGCAGCGTAGCTCATGCGCCCACCTCCTCTTTGACGAAGCAGATCAGATAACGGCCCTCGGCCTCGGCTTCCGTCACGGCTTCAATGCGGTAGATCCGGTCGCCATCCCGAAACCGCATCGCTGCGGTTGGACGGCTCGGCGCGCCTTGCGGCGCAGCACGGACGGTGACTTTCAGCTTCAGTTCCGAGGCTTCGACCTCACGGCCCGCACCCCGGGGCAGAACCTCGCCCCAGATGATGCCAAGCGGTGCCCAGGTTTCCGCAAACCCGCCCGCCCCATCACTGACCCGGCTCGGAGCCTCAAGGATGAGCTTTCGGTTGAACTGCGGCGGTCTCATACCACACCTCGCAGCCGCAGCTGGCGGTAAGGCTCGATCAGGCCCATCACATGGGGCGACATGCGCCGCGGCTCTCCGTCGCGTAGGTTGTAGAATTCCGCCGCCAGCGCCAGAAGCCCGTGCTTCAAATCCGCCGGAATACCTTCCCAATCCGCGCTGAACCCGGCGGTGAACGTCACCTCAATGGAGCCGCCCGCCTCAGGCGCAGGCAAACGCGCGCCGGTCGCCACAAGACGTGGGCGGTGAGCGTCGGGTTGCACGGTGTAAGAACCTGTGTCCGCGACAATCGTGTCACCGACGCGCGAAATCAGCGTAATGGCTTCAATGTCGACAATTGGTGCCAGCGGCATGGGATGGGACTCGATGTCCGTCCAAAGCATCAGGGTCATTACAAACTGGCGCTGAAACAGAGCTTTGTTGATCCGCGCCTCGATCGCCGCCATGGCCGAGCGCAAACAGGTTTCCAACTGCGCGTCCTGGCTGCCGTCATCGGCAAACCCGGAGGACAGGCGCAGGTGGTCCGACAATGCACCAATCGGCAATACCGCCGCCGGGACGGAGGTCAGTTCGACCATCATCATGTTGAATTCTCCGGGAAAAATCTGGTTGGGATGTTGGGGCGTGGCGCCGACCTCCGCGCTGCTCATGCGGAGAGACGCGCAGCTGGACCCGCGAAGGCCCGCATTCCACGCCCCTTCCAGCCCGGGCTCTGCCGGACTGGATCGGGTCAAGCGTCGCTTAGGCGGTGCCGAACTTCATCAGCTTGATCGCGGCAAAGTCCGTCACGTCGCCGCCCACGCGCTTGGTGGCATAGAACAGGACGTGCGGCTTGGCCGAGAACGGATCACGAAGAACACGCAGATCGGGGCGTTCGGCAATAGTGTAGCCAGCGCCGAAGTCGCCGAATGCAATCGCCATGGCGTCCGTTGCGATGTCGGGCATGTCTTCCGCGATCAGAACCGGGTAGCCCATCAGGCGTGCAGGCTCACCCGCTGCCAGACCATCCGACCAGAGGAAGCGGCCGTCAGCGTCCTTCATCTTGCGCACGGCACCAGCCGTTTTGGAGTTCATCACGAACGTCGCATTGGCGCGGTACTGGGCACCGAGCGAGTAGACGAGGTCCACAATCGCATCGGCCGGATTGGTGCCGTCGAAATCACCGTCTGTGCCGGTCGCCACGTAACCCACATTGCCCCAGGTCCACGACGCGTTGTCGACGGTCGGATGGTTCAGCAGACCCGTCGGCTTGCCAGAGCCGTCGCCATTGATGAAGCTATCAGCTTCAGCACGGGCGAACTTGTCGGCGATACGACCGGCCAGCCAGCCTTCGATGTCAAATGCGCTGTCATCCAGCAGACGCTGCGACGCTTTGGGCAGGGCCGAAAGCTCGTGCAGGGCAATCGAAATGCGCTCGATCTGCGGCGTGTCGGTCTCGGCGGTGGACGTAACTTCATCGGCCCAACCGGCACCGGTGTCGGTGGAGTCGATCAGCACATCGAACGATGTTGCCTCGACCTGCACAACACTGGCCACGGACCGCAGCGAGGAGGAGGAACGCAGAACGGACTGGATCATCTCAGATGTCTGAGGATCGACCAGATAGCCACCTTCGGCATTGACGGCGGTGTTCATCGCCTTGCCTTCTAGCTCAAGGCCGCGCAGACCTTCATCATCGCCGCACTGAAGATAAGTCTTGAGGGCCAGCTTGTGAGGCGCCTGGCTGTCGATCTCGGTCGACAGGGCCGGACGGGCGAAGGTATTCGTCTTGGTATTCAGCATGGTGATACGCTCTTCCTGCTTTTGAAGCTTTGCATTCATGTCGTCTTGGAATTGGTTGAATTCGCTCAAGAACCCGCCGATCGCGGTCTTGACTTCAGCCATGGGGGTGCTGTCCGCGCCCCCGTCATGGGTCTCGGTCATGAGATTTCCCTTCTGGTGGAAACGGGGGCCCGAAGGCCCCCTCGATCAGCGGGCCTTGCGCGCCGCCAGAGTGCGGCGGGCGTCCTCGAACACCTGCGCCAGGTCTTGGAGCGCGTCGGATTTACCCTCATGGGATCCAACCCGCGCCTCGGGTAGCATTGGAAAGGTTACAAGCGAGACCTCCCAAAGCTCCACCTCGTTCAGGAGCCTGCGGCCCCTGTCATCTTTGCTCGCCTTTACAGTGCGATAGCCGATGGACAGCCCATCGATGGCGCCCGCCTTGGTCAGCGCCGCCGCCTCTCGGGCACGGGCAACATCTTCCAGCAGACGGCCTTTGACATAGAGGCCCTTGTCGTCTTCGCGGACCTCATCCCAGATGCCAATCGGCTCACGCGGATCGTGCTGCCACAGCATCTTGACCTGACGACCAGCTGCCAACGACGCCTTGTAAGCCCCCGGCTGCACCACGTCGCCGCCCTGATCGACGGAGCCAAACAGCGAGGCATAACCCTCGATCACATGGTCTTCGCCCAAGGTCAGTTCGTCATTAAAGCGGTGGAATTTCACTTCCAACCCGCTTTCGGAAAATCCCTGCATATCAGGCTCCTATCCGCCGATGTTGAGGTTTAGTAGGTGGTTCACACCCTGCGCGAGGATCACCGAGACGACGCCAAATACCGCCAGCCACAGGCGCTTTTCCAAGCGCATCAGCGCCGTCTCGATCCCCTGCAGGCGAAAGGTCAGCGCCGCCCACCGCTCTTCCATCACGCGCTCATTGGCTTCGATCCGGGCATTGGCCGCATCAAAAGGCGCGTAAAGGTAGCGGGAGCCGCCGATTTCCTTCCCCTCGCTCATTCCGGTTGCTCGGGCAGGCCCAACATCCGGCGCTTTTCGCCATCCGTCAGAAAGCTGGCCTCAGACACGCGCCGCCATGCAGCCTCGCGTTCAGCGGCAAGGGCAGGCACTCCATCAAGGTCCGGCGCGATTTCAATCACGTCCCCCGCAAGGCCCGAGATCCAGTGCGACAGCGACGCCCAGACACGGCTCGCCAGCGGCAGCACAGTCAGACGATAGAAAGCCCGGTTCGCCTCGGCATAGTTTGCATAGGTCGCATCCCCTGGAATGCCCAACAGCATGGGCGGCACGCCGAAGGCCAGCGCGATATCCCGCGCCGCCGCCTCTTTCGTCTTCTGGAACTCCATGTCCGAGGGCGAGAAGCCCATCGGCTTCCAATCGAGGCCCCCTTCCAGCAACATCGGCCGGCCCGCATTCCGCGCGCCCTGATGGTGGCTTTCCAGCTCCATCTGCAACCGATCGAACTGGTCTTGGCTCATCGTGCCAGCCCCGTCCAAACCACTGTACACAATCGCACCAGAAGGCCGCGCGGCGTTATCCAGCAAGCCCTTCGACCAGCGCGCCGCCGAATTGTGCACATCAATCGCCGTCGCTGCCGCCTGAATGGGCGCAAGGCCGTGATGATCATCCTGCGGGTGGAAATTGCGGATATGGCAGATCAACTCTGCCGGAAAGCGGTGCTTCCGGCTGCCCACGGTATAGTCATACGCCGAGGGCCAGCCATCGGCGCCAGGCACCAGGCTCATCCGGTCCGACCGCAGCACATGCAACTCCGCCGGATACCCTTCCTCCGGCTGCACGGCCTCCACATAGGCGTTCCCAGACAGCATCAACTGCGCAAAGGCCGCCTCCAGCAAATCCGCCCGCGTCTGCCCCGCATTGGGCCGCGACAGAAGCATAAGCGCGGGATGGGTGTCATAGCGGCGCTCGGCATCCTTGCAGATGACCGGCAACGCGGCCGCCGCCTCCGCGATCACTTTCACCGCGCGGTAGCCCACCGGATTGCCCAGAAAGCCATTCTTCGTGAGTGAGCCGACATCGCGCGGGCTCCACACCACCCGGCCCGAGGCAGCACCCCATACCGCCACCTTCGCACTGGCCGAGGCTTTGGCCTCGGGCGCGTCCACCGGTGATTTCTTCAAGAAATCCAGAACCATATGGCCTCTCCTCAGGTCATGACTAGAGATCCGGCAGGCCGGACCACGGGGCGAATTGCCCATGTTTCAAAGGTTGCGAATACCGGGGTTCAGTCGCGCCTTAGCCGGCACGATCATCCCCTCATGCAGCGCCCAAACCAGCGCATCCACACGGTCGGGGGAGCCTTTTCCCTCAAAGCCCGATAGGGCCATCTTGCACATCTCATCTTCCAGCTGGGGCAGCACGCCCAGATGCCGCACACGGCCCTGTTCGTACAAAGCTGCGACCGGTTCGGCCCGCGCCACCTTGCCCACACTGGCCCGCACTTCGCGGAAGTTGATCAGCGGATCGACCAGCCGGACCGTTTCCGTCACTAACTGCCCGCCCTGGTTCACCTCACCCACCATCCGGCTCGCGCCATGGCGGTGATAGGCGGCCACGGCCACTTCGGCCCACTGTTGCGGCGAGACGCCCTGGACCGAGCAATCCTCGATCACCACGGCTTCCCACTGGTTCGGATCACCGCTCTCGATGATCCCCACAACCACGATCCCGCACGCATCGGAGCCTTTGTGCCCTGTCACCGGCGGATCAACGGCCACGATCACCCGGGCCCCTTCCGGCACCTCCGACATGCGCTGCGCGTCGATACCGGCGCGCGTCCACAGCGCGTTCTCAACATCGTCGAGCAACACGCCATCCAGTTCCTGCCGCCCCAACCGCTGATCTCCGTAACGCGCCCGAACTTCTGTCAGGAACGAATCCGCCAGATAGGCCCGGTTCGCCTCGGTCGGCGCATGGGTATGCGCCACATCCTGGCGCGCCAGCAATTCCTTCAACACGTCCACATTCCGCGGTGTCGTCGTCACGATCTGCTGCGGGTGTTTCCCCAACCGCAGACCGAATTGTAGCATGTCCCATGTCTCCTGCGCCTTGGGCCATTTGGCCAGTTCATCGGACCAGGCCAGATCAAATTGCGGCCCCCTCAGCGCCTCCGGGTCGTGGGACGAGTATAGCCGTGCCTCCGCCCCATTTGGCCAAACCAGCATCCGCTCACCCGCCACCCAACGCGGAACCCGGTCGGGCGGAGAGCAGGCAATCAACCCGCTCTCCCCTTTCACCATAACCGCCAGCGCTTGGTCATAGGTCTCGCCCACCAGTGCCACGCGGCGGGCCCCGCCGGGGGCGTCAGGCGTATCGCCTTCTACCATCGACCGGACCCATTCTGCACCGGCGCGCGTCTTACCCGCGCCCCGGCCACCCAGCACGACCCAGGTGCGCCAATCCCCCGATGGCGGCAGTTGATGCGGCAGCGCCCAGAATTCGAAAATCCAGGGCAAGGCTGCCAGCGCATTGTCATCCAGGCTCTCCAGAAACGCCTGCTCCTGCGACGGCGTCGCGGAGGCAAGCAAGCCGGAGGCCGATCTCAGATCGGGCTGCTCCGAGGTCGAGTTGCCCTGCGCCACTTGCGCCGAACCGTTTGCTTCCTGCGTCATGGGCTTTCTCCCGCATCGTCATGGCCAGCATGTACGCACCGTTCATCTGGCGAACGGCTTTGCTGACCTCATCTTCGCCCACAGCAGGCTCAGCCCTCAGTTTCTTGCAGCTGTCACGCAGTGCTTCGACGGCAACATCGAATGCCTCCTGTGCCTGCTCCACAAGCATATCGGCCCGCTCCGGTTCCGGCGTGGTCGTTTCAATCACATCTTCCATGGTCATTACCCCGTGTCCGTAGATCACTCTCGGGCACGAGCAGAATGCGGGCGGACTTCCTGCAACCGACAGCGTCTTGCGACACCGGCTCACACGGCACAAAAAAACGGCCGTCGGAGGCAGCTACCCCCGGGCCGTTGACCCACATCTTCCAGCGTGCCTAAAGAGGTGCCATGGACCGTTCGATCGGTCAAGAAGTTTTGTCTTTTCAGTTGGTTAACGGGCGCACCGCACGCTAACCAATCATTAACCAGACCGCATTTTCCGCAGCAAATTCAACACTCCGCAGGGGCCTGAAGCCGGGCGCGCCCTTCATTGTTCCACAAATATGCAATTACAACGGCACGCCTTAATGCAGCGCGGGCGCTCAAAACACCCTGCGGGACGGTGGGAGGGGCGAGGTTCGCGCGTTTTGCGCCTGCAAAACACGCGGACCAGCGTCTCCCCCGGCGCTCGTCAGTTCCCGTCGTTGCGTTCCGCCTCAATCTCTCGCCAGCGCGCGACATTGCGGTTGTGCTCTTCCAAAGTCACCGCAAAGGCATGGCCGCCCGTGCCGTCGGCCACGAAGAAGATGAAGTCCGTCTCATCCGGGTTCAGCGCCGCTATGATCGCGTCCGCACCCGGGTTGGCAATCGGCGTCGGCGGCAGGCCGTCGATCACGTAAGTATTCCAAGGCGTCTCACCGCGCAGTTCAGACTGCCGCAAGCCGCGCCCCAAAATACCACGCCCGTTCGTCACCCCGTAGATCACTGTTGGGTCCGTCTGCAGCCGCATCCCCGTATTCAAACGGTTGATAAAGACAGAGGCCACGCGCCCACGCTCTTCCGGCACGCTCGTCTCTTTCTCGATAATGGAGGCAAGGATCAGCGCCTCCTCCGGCGTGGAAATCGGCAGGCCCGGCGCGCGGTTCTCCCACGCATCTGCCAAAATCCGCTCCTGCGCCGCCTGCATCTCCGCAATCAGCTCCATCCGGTCTTCGCCCCGGTTCACCTCGATCGTGGCGGGGGCAAGCGAGCCTTCAACCGGAATGTCAGGAATCTCCCCATCCAGGAAGTCCGCCGCCAAAAGCCCCTGCACCACCTGCCAAGAGGTCAGCCCTTCCGGGATCACCAGCCGGTAGATCATCGGCACCTCTTGCTCCAGTAGGGCGGCATATTCCTCGGGAATACCGTCTTCATATGCGAACCGCGCGATCTCCTCGACCTCACCGGTGCCTGGTACCCGTTCACTCAACCGCAACTGGCCAGAACCGGAATTTCGCAGCACGTATGTCGCGCGATACCGGAACGAAGACGGCCCGCCAGCCGTCACGATATCGAGGACTTGTTCCATCGTGGCACCCGCCGGGATCTCGTAGTTCCCGAACCGCAAATCGCCAGATCTGTCTGCCGCCCGCACCCCAACCCGGAAAATCGCGGCCGAGCGGATCACCCCCGCCGCTTCCAGCCGTTCCGAAACTTCGCCCAGCGTATCGCCTTGCTCCACCTCGAAGAACGCGGCGGTCTCCAACGGCCCCGCCGCGTCCCACTGGTTTTTGCCCCAGCCAAGCGCCGCCGCCGCTGCAATCAATGCAACGATCAGAAAGGACATGCCGTTTGCGGCGATGTGTTTCCACATATGCGGGTTACTCCACCTGGCCCATGATCAGGCAGGCATTGGTGCCGCCGAACCCAAACGAATTCGACTGCGCAATCCGGATCTCACCTTCCTGCTTGGCATTGGCACACAGGTTGATCTCGGTCTCAGCCGCAGGGTTGTCGAGGTTGATCGTGGGCGGAGCCACATTGTCCCGGATCGCGAGGATCGAGAAGATCGCCTCAATCGCGCCAGCAGCCCCCAGCAAATGCCCGGTCATGGACTTGGTCGAAGACATGCGCACGTTCTTGGCGTGATCGCCCATCAAACGCTCCACGGCGCCAAGCTCGATCGTATCCGCCATGGTCGAGGTGCCATGGGCATTCACATAGTCAATGTCGCTCGGCTGCAATCCAGCTCGCTTCAAGGCCGCGCGCATCGCACGCTCCGCGCCTTCATGGTCTGGCGGTGGGGCCGTGATGTGATGTGCATCACCCGACAAACCGTAACCAAGGATTTCTGCGTAAATCTTCGCGCCACGGGCCTTCGCGTGCTCGTATTCTTCCAGCACGACCATACCGGCACCTTCGCCCATCACGAAGCCATCGCTGTCCGCGTCCCATGGGCGCGATGCCTTCTCCGGCTCATCCGCGCGTTTCGTACTCAACGCCTTGCATGCATTGAAGCCTGCAATCCCGATGGCACAGATCGGGCTTTCCGCCCCACCCGCGATCATAACATCGGCATCGTCCAGCGCGATCAGACGCGCCGCATCGCCGATGGCATGCGCCCCCGTGGAACAGGCCGTCACAACCGAATGGTTCGGCCCCTTGTAGCCATAGCGGATCGAAACCTGACCCGAGATCAGGTTGATCAACGCACCGGGCACAAAAAACGGTGACACACGCCGCGGCCCGCGTTCGTTCAGAACAATGGACGTATCCGCAATGGATGACAGACCGCCAATACCGGCACCAATCAAACAGCCCGTGCGCTCAAGGCTTTCCGTATCTTCCGGCGTCCAGCCCGCGTCGGCAATCGCCTGATCCGCAGCCGCCATGCCGTAAAGAATAAAGTCATCGACCTTGCGCTGTTCCTTGGGCTCCATCCAATCGTCAGCGTTGAATGTACCGTCCGACCCGTCGCCATGCGGAATTTCGCACGCATAAGTGGTGCCGAACCCTTCGGCGTCGAACCGCGTGATCGGCCCCGCCCCGGATTGCCCGGCCAAAAGCCGCTCCCAGGTCTTCTCAACACCACATGCCAGGGGTGTCACCAACCCCAGACCTGTCACAACCACTCGACGCATTATTCGGCCCCCGCGATTTCCAGTGCGGTCAGTTACCGGAAAGCGCGTGTTGGGTGCAATGCCTTCCAACACGGCAGATATTTATAAGGCGGGCATATGCCAACCACCGGGTTTAACCGAAAAAACACAACTCAAGCGGTACTACAGGTCGAAGTGCTGCGCAGATTTCCGATGAACACCCTTTTTCAACACCCTCCGTCTTTCGCCCGATGGGCCTTCACCGCCGTTGTTGCGATGCTGTGTCTCTCACCCACGAACGCACTTGCGTGCCAATCCTTTGCACCAATTGCCCGGTTGGCTGCCCACGGTCAGACCTTGGCCCGCTCGAACGATCAGCGCGAATTACAGCGCGTCGCTGCATTGATCCGAAGTGACCTTGCTCAAGTCGATGAAAACCGTGTCGCAACTGTTTTGCGAGAGGACTTTCCATTCGCGGAACGTGATTGGATACCTCGCGCCCTTTCGGCGTTAGAGACAATGGCCGTAGCTGCTGAAGATGGTCGGATCGAAGACATCCAATCGGTCGCAGAACGGCGCTTCATGATCGTCGCGTTGGGGCGTTTTGCTTTGGCGGCACCGCGACACCAATGCGCCACAGGATTAACGACACCAGCATTTCCCACCGCCCAAGTGCAACAAATTGGCGGAGAAGCCACTTCAATTGTCGAAGAAATGCCTGCGCGCGAGACCCAAAATTACAGCGCCTCGTCAGGTCGGATTTCGCAAACAGCAGCAATTGGTGGCACGTTTTTGCTTTTGATTGTTCTGGCTCTGGGAAGTTTCTGGATGTGGCGGCGCTTCGTGCGGGGGAAACGATCAGAAACGCGCAAATTATGCGAATATCCTACCGAAATATCGACCGCAGGTGCGACAGGCCTGGTCGGGTGGGCGAACGAGGTTTTGGGGCGAGACGAAGATGCAGACAGGTCTGAATGCCAGGCCACCCGCCTTATCGACTTTTCGTTAAATGGGGCCTGCTTGACGCAACCAGAAAAAGAAATCGAAAAGGACCGGGTTCAGTTTCGCGTTGGCGACAACTGGTTGAGCGGGACTATCAAATGGTCCAACCAAACCTGTTTTGGCGTCGTTCTTGATGAACCTATGACGCCTGAACAGATCGGGCACATCCGAGAAACGACCAAAAAGAAGAACGCACGCTCCAATTTTCGCTTCCGGCGGAAAGAGCAGCTTGCCTAGCGCTATCGGCTTCGCTCGGCACCCGTTTGTGCCAAAGAAAAGCGGCGGCCGGATCGCTCCGCACCGCCGCCAATTCTAAATCAAGGAAGACCTTACTGGGCTTCGTTGATGAACTTCACCGCGTCACCAAACGTCTGGATCGTTTCAGCTGCGTCATCGGGGATCTCGATGCCGAACTCTTCTTCAAAAGCCATGACCAGCTCAACCGTATCCAGCGAGTCTGCGCCCAGGTCGTCGATGAACGAGGCGGACTCGGTCACTTTCTCTTCGTCAACGCTCAGGTGCTCAACAACGATCTTCTTCACGCGATCTGCGATGTCGCTCATTTTAAGGTCCTCATGGTCTTTCAGGGTTCCGCCCGTGTCGGCTGCCCTTGTTTCAGTACTGCCGTTCCGGCCGCTCAATGTGCCATCGCACCTTTTATCAGGTGGTCAGGCCCGACCGGTGGAACAAGCCCCCCGGCAATTCTCGCGCCGCCTATAGCATATGTTTCGCCCATGTCCATGCCCCGTGCGCGGGTTTCTGACGTAGGGGAAAGCGCGTCACAGCATCGCCATGCCACCATTCACATGCAGGGTCGTGCCGGTCAAATAGCCCGCCTCGGGGCTCGCCAGGAAAAGGGTCGCAGCTGCGATTTCTGCAGGCGTGCCCATGCGTCCTGCCGGAATCTGCGTAAGGATCTTGGATTTCTGGTCATCCGTCAGCTTGTCAGTCATCGCAGTCTCGATAAAGCCCGGCGCCACACAGTTTACGGTGATCCCGCGGCTTGCCACCTCATAAGCAAGGCTTTTCGACATGCCGACCATCCCAGCCTTGGAGGCTGCGTAATTGCCCTGCCCCGGATTGCCGGTGGCCCCAACAACGCTTGAGATATTCACGATCCGCCCCCAACGCGCCTTCATCATGCCGCGCAACGCACCCCGGCAAAGCCGCATGGTCGAGGTCAGATTCACATCCAAAACGCTCTGCCATTCTTCATCTGACATCCGCATGAACAGATTATCGCGGGTGATGCCCGCATTGTTGACGAGAATGTCGAGCGAGCCCATGGCGGCAGCGGCCTCTTTCGGCAAAGCGTCGACGGCTTCGGAATCACTCAGGTTGCACGGCAGCACGTGCGCCCGCTCACCCAATTCAGCGGCCAGTGCTTCCAGCGGCTCCACCCGTGTGCCCGATAGGCCCACAGTCGCACCTGCCCCATGCAAAGCCCGCGCAATATCTGCGCCAATCCCACCAGACGCGCCCGTAACCAGCGCCGCTTTTCCCGTTAGATCCGTCATTCTGTCTCCCCTCTTCCCAATCAGCCGTTGATCGCAGCCGCAGCGGCCCGCACATCGTCTGCCGTTCCCACGGCCGCGGTCGTGGCAGCGCGCTCAATCCGTTTTATCATGCCAGACAAAGCCTTTCCCGCTCCGATTTCGTAGAACTCGGTCACACCCTCGGCCACGATCCACTCCATGCTTTCGCGCCAGCGGACCCGGCCCGTGACCTGATCAACCAGATGATTGCGGATCACCATGGCCGAGCTTTCGGCGCGCGCGATCACATTGCCAACCAGCGGGACAATCGGGGCTTGCAGGTCCACATGGCTGAGCGCCTCAGCCATCGCGTCGGCGGCGGGCTGCATCAGAGCGCAGTGGAACGGGGCCGAGACCGGCAAAAGCAGCGCACGTTTAGCGCCCTTCTCCTTGGCGATCACCGTGGCGCGCTCAACCGCTGCCTTATGGCCCGAGATCACGACCTGCGCCGGATCATTGTCGTTTGCCGCCTCGCAAACCTCACCTTGCGCGGCTTCCGCAGCAACCGCCGTGACCGTATCGAAATCGAGGCCAAGAATGGCCGCCATGGCCCCTTCCCCGGCAGGTACCGCCGCCTGCATCGCCTCACCACGTAAGCGCAGAAGGCGCGCGGTGTCGGCAAGGCTCAACGCACCCGCCGCGCACAGAGCCGAATATTCACCCAAGGAATGGCCTGCTACAAAATCAGCCGCCGTCACCTCGACCCCTTCGGCCTTCAGGGCTGCCATTGCAGCCATGGAGGTTGCCATCAAAGCGGGCTGCGCATTGCGGGTCAGCGTCAGCGTCTCTATCTCACCATCCCAGATCAGCGCTGAAAGCTTTTCGCCCAAGGCCGCGTCGACCTCTTCAAACACAGCGCGCGCCGCTGGATAGGCATCCGCCAGATCACGGCCCATTCCGATGGTTTGCGCCCCTTGTCCGGGGAATACGAATGCGCGGGTCATTTTGGCGCTCCTGCTGAACCTCAATTGTTGCAGGATTGGCTACAGCACAGGCGCGATTGGCGCAACGGCAGACGGCGCCCCGTTTCCGAGACGCCGTCCAACACTTCAAGTCCGGGAATTGAGCGGTCTTACCAGCCGCGCACTTCCAAACGGGTGGAGCAGGTGCTGGGATAGTACCCACCGATCCAGATATCGACACGACCGTTGAGGTCCGCCGTATCCGTCAGACGCAAGCGCGACCGCGTGTGCGACGGATAGTTGTAGTCGTCGTTGAAGTGGAACGTTCCCGACGCGTCGCGGATCAACAGCGTCGTGTCACAGCTTGTGGCTTCCACGAGGAACTGCACCGTATCGAACTGGGTCATGTCGCTCAGGTACATGGTGAAGGTCGGGTTTGCGTCAAAGAAACCACGTGCATACGGCATGCCGCCACCACAGGTCCGCAAATCGGTGAATCCGCTATGCGTGATCGTGTGGTCATACGAATTGCCGAAGTCCGAGCCATCCGACACCAGCGGCGAGCCGTCGTAGAAATTGTTCGGGCACCCCGCCACAGCCGGGCTGGCCGTCGGTGGGAACGGATCGTTATTACCGCCCGCATTCGGGTCATTCGGGTCGTTGGGATCAGGATCGGGATCCGGGTTTGGATCGGGATCGGGATCAGGATCGGGGTTTGGATCGGGATCAGGGTCCGGGTCGGGATTGGTGCCACCGCCGGTTGTCCCGCCGCCGGTCGTCCCACCACCGGTCGTGCCACCGCCGGTCGTGCCGCCGCCCGTGGTGCCGCCACCGGTCGTCCCACCGCCAGTGGTGCCACCACCGGTCGTTCCGCCGCCGGTGCTGCCGCCACCCGTGTTTCCAGTGCCGCACGTATCGGCGCCGTTGCACTGATCGCCAGCTTCCGTGTCGGGCAGAACGGCCAGGTCCGCATCCCAGGCGGTCTCAAACATGCCACCCTGCATCTCACCGCGGATCACCGCGGAATGCTCTGACAAATCTGCATTTGTCGTATCGGCCATCCAAACGCCGACCCCCACAAGTGCGGCCATCACGACGACATAGTCGATCGTGACGACACCTTTGTCTTTTGTCCAAAACGGGTGGAACACCTGTGGCCTCCAATCCAATCTACCAAAGCCGCAACACGCGGCCAAAATACGCTCTTCCGCCCGCATGGACGGAATTCTCCGACGCTTTTGTCTCAAGACATCGTGGTCGAAATGGGGCGAAAGGCGGCAATCATGTAGACAGTTCGTTGCCGGACCGGCATCAATCGCGACGCCAGGTCGAGGGGTGGACACGGGCCACGCACGCGCCTATACGCGCGCATCGCTTCGTCGTGCATTTTTGAACGGCGTGATCCCTCGTGGCCGGGGGCGAAGCGAAAATCGCCCGGCCTTTGAAATGCGCCCTGAAAACTGAACTGGAGTTCCCATGCCTCTCTACGAGCATGTGATGATTGCGCGTCAGGACCTGTCCAACGCGCAGGCCGAAGCCCTCAACGAGCATTTCGGCACTGTCCTCAAAGACAATGGCGGCAACGTGGTCGACACCGAATATTGGGGTGTGAAGACCATGGCCTACAAGATCAACAAGAACCGCAAGGGTCACTATTCCTACATCCGCACCGACGCACCGTCGGAAGCGGTACAGGAAATGGAACGCCTGATGCGCCTGCATGACGACGTGATGCGCGTCCTGACCGTCAAGGTCGACGCCCACGAAGAGGGCCCCTCGGTCCAGATGCAGAAACGTGACGAACGCGACGGCCGTCGCGAGCGCCGCTGATTCTTTGAAAGGATAAAGACATGGCCGCAAAACCATTCTTCCGCCGCCGCAAGACCGACCCGTTCGAGGGCGAGAATGCGCCGAAGATCGACTACAAGGACACGCGCCTGCTTCAGCGTTACATCTCTGAGCGTGGCAAGATCGTCCCTTCCCGTATCACCGCAGTCGGTGCCAAGAACCAGCGCAAGCTCGCCAAGGCGATCAAGCGTGCCCGGTTCCTCGCCCTCCTGCCCTATGCCGTTAAGTAAGGAGACGAACTGATGGACGTTATCCTGCTGGAACGTGTGGCCAAGCTGGGTCAGATGGGCGAAGTGGTCTCCGTCAAGGAAGGCTACGCGCGCAACTACCTCTTGCCGCAGAAAAAGGCGCTCCGCGCCAACGAGGCGAACCTTGCCACGTTCGAAAACCAGAAGGCGCAGCTTGAGGCGCGCAACCTGGAAACCAAGAAAGAAGCCGACGCGCTTGGTGAAAAGCTCGATGGACAGCAGTTCATCGTGATCCGCTCGGCGTCTGACGCCGGCTCGCTCTATGGCTCCGTCACCACCCGTGACGCGGCCGATGCAGCGACCGAGGAAGGCTTCTCCGTTGATCGCAAGCAGGTCGTTCTGACCGCACCGATCAAGGATCTGGGCCTGCACGACGTCGTCGTTAAGCTGCACCCCGAAGTTGAGGTGACCATCCAACTCAACGTCGCCCGCTCGCCAGAAGAGGCCGAGCTTCAGGCATCGGGCAAGTCGATCCAGGAACTGGCGGCCGAGGAAGAGGCACAAGCCGAATTCGAGATCGCGGAACTGTTCGACGATATCGGCGCGGCACAACTCGACGAGTTGGAAGGTGGCGACGACGCCCCTGCGGCCGAAGAGACCTCCGAAGAGGCACCAGCCGAGGACAGCGAAGAGGACTAAGCCCCTCTCCCAAAGAATTGATCAAGGCCGCTCCACGCCGGGGCGGCCTTTTTCGTTGGCGGATTACAGCTGCGAGGACGACCGCAGGTCGGAGGAGGGGCTGAACCGCCGCGGCACGCGCCTATATCACGAATAGCCCATAACTCAAGAGGCCCCCATGCTCCGCGCCCTGCCCTTTCTTCTGCTCGCCACGCCCCTCGCCGCCCAGACGCCCGTGGATGACGGCACCCCCAACTTGCCCGACACGGTGCCCGCCTTCCCCGAGCAAACCAATGCGCCCGAAGTCCTGTCGGGTGTCACCTTCGCGGAAGAGGTCATCGTCGGCGCACTCGCGCGTCCATGGGCCGTGGCCGTGCTGCCAGAGGGCGCGGGTTACATCGTGACCGAACGCGGCGGCACGCTGCGCCACATCTCCCGCGACGGGACCATGGGGCCGGAGATCAGCGGGGTTCCGTCTGTCAGAGCGATGCAGCAGGGCGGGTTGCTGGATGTGGCTCTATCTCCGAACTTCGCAGAGAACCGTGAACTCTACCTCACCTATTCTGCCCGCGATGGGCTTGCAGGGTCAGCCACCGCCGTGGCGCGCGCCCAGTTTTCAGAGGACCACACCGAGCTTGAGGACGTCACGGAGCTTTGGCGCCAGACGCCGGCATCCGTGGTCCCTGCCCATTTCGGCAGCCGCGTGATCGTCGCGCCGTTCGGCTCTCTGTTTGTGACGACCGGGGATCGCTTCACGCCCGAAAATCGGCAGCTTGCACAAGATCCGGTCGATGCGAGCTATGGTGTCACGATCCTCATTGATACCGAAGGCGAATCCTCTCCGGTTCCAATCATCGAAGGCGCGCGGCCAGAGATTCTCACCTACGGCCATCGCAACATCCAAGGTGCGGCCGTGCAACCAGAGACCAATATCATCTGGACCCTGGAACACGGGCCAGCCGGTGGGGATGAGTTGAACATCATCCGGCCCGGCGCAAATTACGGCTGGCCGCAGGTGAGCTATGGCGTGAATTACAACGGCTCGGATGTGGGCACGGGCGAGCAGACCCATGCGCCCGATTATGAGGAGCCGCGCTACTACTGGGACCCGTCCATCGCGCCGTCGGACCTGATCTTCTACGAGGGCGAGATGTTCCCTGATTGGCAGGGCGATATTTTGCTGGGTGCCTTGGCAGGTCGTGCGCTGGTGCGGCTGGATATGGAGGGTGATACGGTCATCGGCGAGGAGCGTGTCTGGACGGGTGAGCGGGTGCGAGATGTGGCCATAGATGCGGACGGGGCCATCCTGATCGTGATCGACGATGATCCGGGCAGCCTGATCCGGCTGACCCCGTCGCAAGACCCGGAATAGGGGACGGTTGCACGCGCGCAACCCGTACCTAAAACATTGCTTTGAAAAGAGTCCTGGGGATTTTTAACCCAATTTTAAGGAATTGAGCGCGCATTTCAGCCCGACGCAGACCGCCCCGCCCGCAAGGCGACCAACCCCGCGACGCCGAGACATGCCGCGCCGATCCGGTTGATCAGGCGCAGCACAAACGGTCCGCGCAGATACTCCCGCAGGCTGCTGGCCAGCACCAGCCAACCTAACCCGTTGAGCGCCGCAACCACCGTAAAAGTCGCCGTTAGCACGGCGAATTGCACCAACACATCGCCGCTTGGGTCCACAAATTGCGGCACGAAGGCCATGTAGAAGACCGGCCCCTTTGGGTTCAGTGCCGAGATCAGCGTCGATTGCCGGAAGAGCGCGCCAAGCGGGCGTTTAGGTGCGTCATCATCGGTGCGGATCGCCTCAACCGGGGCTGTCCAAAGCCGATACGCGAGCCACAGAAGGTAGAGCGCGCCGACAACCTTCATCGCCGTGAAGAGCCCCACAGAGGCCGCCAGAATGGCCCCTGCCCCGGCAAGTGACACAGACATCGCCAGAAGTGCACCGAGCGCCTGCCCCGGCACAGTCGCAAGGCCCGAGCGGAGGCCGTCACGAATGCCGTAGGTGACGGTCAGCACAATATTCGGACCGGGGATGACAACGACGATGGCGCTTGCCACGACGAAGGCCAGCCAGGTTTCTGTGGTCATGGATGTATCCCCTCTTTCGACAAAGAGGATCACCAACCATCGAAAAAGGAAAGAGACGAACTGGATAGCTTGCAGTCGCGTCCCCTTAATCCGCGATAAGTCACCGGCCCCGCTAGGGTTTCAGGACCACTAGAAGAATAATGAGGCCCAACAAAACAAAGCCAACGGGCAGGAACACATCGCGGCTCGATGCCCCCTCCTCCCAGCCGTCCCAGATGGTACGGCGCAGCTTTCCAACCAAAGCGCCATGCAGGCCGGACAGGGCAAGGACCAACAGTATCTTCAAGCCCAACCAGATCGACGTGAACCAGCCGCCTTGAATGCCAAGGAGGATGCCGAAGAGAAGCGCGAGGATCATCGCCGGGGTCGTCACGGCGCGGTCATAGGCCTTAAGCGGTTTCAGGTGCAGCAAAGTCGGATGGCGAAGTGCGAAGGCGACGGCCACCATGCCGCCGATCCAAACAAACAGCGAAATCAGATGGGCGGCTTTTGTCAGGTCGTAGAGCATCAGATCTCTCCCATCTGCTGGCGCAACCAGCGCTCATTCACGAAGCCGCCGAAGGGGATGAATGCGCCCACAAGTAGACGCAACGCCCCCAGCCAATTGATCAGTCCCTCGGCCCATGAGCGGATCACGAACCACAGGAACACCATGAAGGCGAGGCCATGGATCGGCCCCATGACCGAAACGGCCTGTGGAATTTCCGCAGTGTATTTCAAAGGCATGGCGACGCAAAACAACGCAAGAAGGGTCAATGCCTCGAAGATCGCGGCGCGCATCAGGCCAACCATTTAATCTCTCCGACAAAAGTAAACACTCGTTTTCTTTACGTCGTACTTTTGGCGGTGTAAACACTTGTCCACATGACAGTCGCAGAAAAACCCAGACGCAATGTGAAAGACCGCGCCGCGACCGAGGCGCGCATTCTTTCAGCTGCGCGCGCAGTCTTTTCAGAACGCGGCTATGACGCTGCGGGTCTGCGAGAAATTGCGGAAGTGGCGGAGGCCAATTTGTCGCTGATCAGCCGCTATTTTGGCGGCAAGGAAGGCCTACTGACCGCGCTGACTGATGCGTTCGTGACAGCACGCCGCGAAGGAGATCTTGGCTATCCTCCGCAGGACAGCTTGGAAAACGAAATCTATCGCTACTTGCATGCAAAGCTGCAGGACGACCTGAAGGATGAGGACATCATCCGCCTAATCATCAGCCGCGCGGCGATTGACTCCACTTTTCGAGCGGGCGGCGCGGTGCACATGGATGGCAAGGCCGACCAGAATTTCAGGGATCGGGTGCGGCACCTTCAGGACAGTGGCCACGTATCAAGTGGTGTGGACATAGACCTGCTTTTCGCCGCCGTGATGAACATGTCATTCTCGGTGAACTTCTTTGGAACGATGATCGCAAACCGGCCGCCGGACGAGACGGACCGACTGTTCAAAAGTGTAGCGCGGGCCCTGTCACAGGGTCCGTCCTTCGAGTAACCGCAAACGCAAAACGGCCCACCAATTGGCGGGCCGTTGCGTTCAGACTGTAAGGTCTTGAAAACTTACCAGGTTTCCATCTGCAGCGTCGCGCCGCAGGTGCTGGTGCCGTAGGTGCCGACCCAGATGTCATAGACGCCGGACTGCGGGCTGTAGAGGTTGATGGCAGGGTTCAGGTTGCCGTAGCTGTCATCGTCGAAGTACCAGTTGCCGGTTGCGTCGTTGACCAGCAGAACCGTGTCGCACGAGCCGATGGCGCGGATCTCAAGACGGTTATAGGCGTGCAGGCCGTCGATCTGGAATTCGAAGTCCGGGCGCGAAATGACGTAGCCCGAGTGGTTCCAGCCACAGTTGCGCAGAGACTGCGAACCGCCAGCAACAACCGAATAGCTGTTCGGGGTCCAGAGGTCCTGGCCGGTGGTGTAGCCGGTCTGGACGCCCTGGTTCTGCCATGCGGGGCAGGCTGCGGCGATACCAGCGGTGGCGAGAAGGACTGCAGTGGCGGCAAGAAGCTTTTTCATCGTGTGTTACTCCGGGTGTTCTTTTTCTTCGTAGAAGGGGAAAAGTGTTTTGGTCCAAGTATTTGAGGGCGATGGTGCCCCCGGTGAAGGGTAGGGACACTATCCATTTTTGGCGGAGAGGGCGAAAGTCGGGAAACCCTTACCCTCTCCGGGTGAGACGCTGGATCAGAAGTTCCAGGTCTCCATCTCGATCTCGGCTTCGCAGGCGATTTCCGCGCCAAATGTGCCGACCCAGACATCCACGCGACCGTTGAGGGCGGCGGTGTCGGTGAGGTTCAGTTCCGGCTGCAGGTTGCCACCGGAATCGTCGTCGAAGTGCCAGTTGCCCTGGGCGTCGTTGACGAGAAGCGTGGTGTCGCAATCGCTGCTGACTTCGATCTCAAGACGGCCATAGGTCTCCATTCCCGCCAGCTGGAAGCTGTAATGGGGCTGCGCGTTGATCACGCCGGCACCGGGCAGGCCCGAGCAGGAGGTCAGCGCGGTCACACCACCCGCTTGCACGGTGTAGCGGTCGGGGCTGTAGAGCTCCTGACCATCAGAGACGACCGGGATGCCTTCCAGCGAAGTCGTCGGGCAACCGCCGGTCTGCGTGGGCGCAGGGGCCGGTGCGGGTGCTGGAGCGGGCGCCGGGGCCGGAGCCGGTGCTGGAGCAGGTGCTGGCGCAGGGGCCGGAGCAGGCGTCGGCACAGGCGTTGGGGCCGGGGTTGGCACAGGCTGCGGGACGGGCTGCGGGATCGGCTGCGGCGCAGGTTGCACAACCGGGATCGCCTGAAGTGTGAACGTACCCGGGCAGGACTGGCCGCTGAAGGTGCCGACCCAGACGTCGATACGACCGTTAAGCGCCGATTGCTCGGTGATCGTCAGTTCCGGCTGCAGGTTCCCCTGCCCGTCATCGTTGTAATACCATGTGGTGTCCGCACCGTTCACCAGCAGCGTGGAATCGCATTCCGCATTGGCGCGAAGGGTCAGGTTGTGGCCCTGCATCTCGGACAATGTGATCGAGAATTGCGGCACCTGGCTGGCCGTACCGCCGCCATCGACACCGGCGCAGGAGCCGACGCTAACGCCACCAGTGGCCTGTGCGATATAGCTGAGCGGCTGCAACAGCTGGTTAGCGCTGAATGCCAGCGCGGGGCCAGGAACTTCCCAAGTCGGGCAGGCATTGGCTGGTTGCGGCACGGGCTGAGGCACGGGTTGCGGAGCAACGGTACCACCGGTGGCTTGAACCGTCAGCGTGGCGGGGCAGCCGCCGCCGGAGAATGTGCCGATCCAGACATCGACCCGGCCATCGGCAGAGGCGGAGGGCAGACGCAGACCGGGCTGAAGACCATTGCTGTCATCGTTGAAGAACCACTGACCCGATGCATCATTCACGAGCATCGCGGGGTCACAGCTGGAGTTCACGAAAAGATCGAGCTCACGTCCGGCCATATTGGTCAATTGCAGCGTGATGTCCGGGGCAGACCGGAACTGGCCATAGCCAAGGTTGCTCAACCCACACTGCGCAAGCGTAAATTCACCGCCCGCGTTGACGTTGAAATTCAAACCATTCGCGATCTGCGAGCTATCGTAATTATAGCTGCTCGTGGCCAATTGGTAGTTTGGGCAGGCCATAGCGGCACCCCCCATGGCAATCATAGCAATCGCGCTTGCTGTCATAAGACGCATGTTGGAATTATCCTTCCTGTAGTTGGGGGCCGTTGAAGGGCAATCGACCCGCCGAAAATAGACGTGTGCCGGGTCAGGTTATGGGATGAAATTCCTCCGCCAAACTGCGGAAACCCTGACCTTCGCTTTGCAACCCAAAGGTTAGCGGGCCTCTGGGCGTTCACCAAAAGCTTTTTTTCCAAATGATAAAAAACCTGCCAAGCCCGTGGCTTAGGGCCCGGCAGGAATGGGTCAGTTGCCGAAAATACGCTGCCACAGGCTGAGACGCGGGGCCGGGCCGTCACTTTGGATAACAGCCGTATTTGTGCCGTTCACGGCCACGGCATCGCCGCCAGAGACGACAAGCGTGTTCGCACCAGCTGGTGCATCGGCGGCGGCCACTTCCATTGCACCAATCATTGCCCGCACGTCAGAGGCAACAGGTGCAGCGACCGCAGCGTCGGCGGAGGGAACCCGCACAGCATCAGCGATGTCCAGCGTCGAGGGGCGCAGCAAAGGACGGGGTGAACGCAGGACGGTCGTGTCCAACTGGAGGGCGGCAATCTCGGCCGGAGCAACCTCTACCACGCGCGGTGCAGCGATTTGGTTGCCATGGTTGCCCTGCATGATCTGGCTAAGGCCAAGCTCGGCAATCATAGCACGTGGGTTCAGCATATCGTTGATGTCCTGGGCAAGGACCGGAGTTGCTAGGGTCGCGGCAAGGGCTGCGATCAGGGGGAGTTTATAGGTCATGGAATTCTCTACTCGATTGTTTTGAAATGAATTTTGAAAGGACCCTGCCCTGCCGAAGCAGGACAAGGGAAGCATAGTTCAGCGAGATGGCAGGATGATCACCGAATTGCCGGGCCGGTGGGGCAAGGCATAAGGGTTGATGATCGTCGGCCCGCGATGGCCGAACGAATTCGCGCCAGGCAGGTTTCCAAACGGATGCTGCCACGAAAAGCGAGGGCGCGGCACAACGTGCGCGATGGAAGGGCGATGATCCAACCGTTCCTGCACGCTTTCCAGAAGCGCGTCGATGTCGGACAGGCGGTTCTCCGTCCATCCATAAAGGCGCGGTGAGGGCGGGTGATAGGGCGTGTAGTGATCGTAAAGCTCGGCCACTTCGGCCCAATCTTCGGCGTAAAGCGCCCAGCGCTTGGCGGCATCGGCCTGAGCGCGGGGGATGAGGTCAAACAGGTCTGTCGCATCAAGTTCGGCATACCGGTCAGCGCCGGGCACGCTGCAGGCGACGCCGAAACGCTCGCACAACTCGACCATGCGGCCAAAAGCGGGGCTTTCGAACGGGGCCAAGCCGTCGGAGAGGTCCGGGCGGGGAAGCAGAGGGGCGATCGTGTCAGCCGAGGCTGCAGGAACAACCGCAGCAAGGCCAACAAGGGCAAGGAGGGTGGGTTTCAACATGGGTCAGGGCTTTCAAAAAAATCAGGGTGCAAGAAAAGACGTGCATAAAAATCGTGAGCCGTTGGTCGGCGTTTGACCAAAGCTGCCCCTGCCCGCCCTTGTTATACAACCGCCGGGCCGCGTTATCGGATAACAGACATCGCTAGCTTTTTGATTTTGATTGCTTATTCCAGACCGACGCGCACGGAGGAAAACCGTGGCCGCGTGATCTCCATCAGCAGGTCATCGTGCCATGTTTCGCCGATTTTTAGCGATCTGGGCAGGCGCGCGACGGTTTCGAATCCACAGGCCGTGTAGCAGCGTATGGCGCGTTCGTTGAATTCGAGGACCCTGAGGTCGATCATCTCAAGCGCCATGGCGTCAAAACCGTGGCAAAGGGTCTGCACGATGGCCTGATGCCCATAACCGCGGCCCAAATCCTCTTCGGCAAAAAGGCCCACGGCAAGGCGCGCTGTGCGGTCGGCCTCGTCATGGCTGTGCAGGCGAATTTCACCGACGGCGCGCCCCTCAACCTCGATGATCCGGGCAAAGGGATGGTCGCAGAGCCATTCATACCAACCCTCGGAACGTGCGAGGTTGGCAGTGGGCGGTATCTCCGGATCGCCGCCATACATGATGTGAATCTCACGGGAGTGCGGCAGGGCTAGGTGCATCTCGATGTCAGGCGGCACAGGCGCGCGCAGCACAACGAGAGGCTTAGAATTATGATCTTTTGGCATGGGCCTCCCTCCCTTGCGCGCGGTTTATCTCGTCTGCCAACAAAAAAACGCGCCGCCAAGGGGCAGCGCGTTCTCGTTCCGTAACGTCAGCGTGACCGCTTATTCTTCGTCAAGCGCGTCGACGGCCTTTTTGAGGTCATCCTTGGAGACCTCTTTCTCGGTCACTTTTGCCAGCTCACCGATGAAGTCGACAACTTTGTCTTCAAAGAGCGGTGCGCGAACCTGCTGCTGTGCGGCCTGGTTCTGCTGGATGAATTCGAAGAAGGCACGTTCCTGACCGGGGTACTGACGCGCTTGGTTCATGATGGCTTGCGTCATTTCGGCGTCGGACACCTGCACGTCGTTCTTCTGGCCCAGCTCGGCCAGCAGAAGACCCAGCTTCACGCGGCGCTCGGCCAGTTTGGTGTGCTCGTCCGTTGGCTCGATCTCAGGGTGATCATGGCCTTCAACGTCCGGGTTTTCCTCGTGCCACAGCTGATGCGCGATCTGGTCGGCCTCGGCCTTCACAAGCGAGGGAGGCAGTTCGAACGACACGACATCGTCAAGCTGGTCCAGCAGACCACGCTTCATGACGGCGCGCGCGGCACCGGCATATTCGGCCTGCAGACGTTCGGTGATCTGGCCTTTCAGTGCGTCGAGGTCTTCGGCACCGAATTTCTTGGCCAGTTCATCATCGACCTCGGCCGGCACGGGCTTTTTCACTTCCTTGACCGTGCAGGCGAAGACAGCGGCCTTACCGGCCAGATGCTCGGCCTGATAGTCCTCTGGGAAGGTCACTTCGACGTCCTTTTCGTCTTTCGCCTTCACGCCAACCAGCTGCTCTTCAAAGCCAGGAATGAACTGGCCAGAGCCCAGAACCAGCGGGAAGTCTTCGGCGGAGCCGCCGTCGAACGCTTCACCGTCCACAGTGCCCAAAAAGTCGAAAACAACCTGATCGCCATCAGCGGCCTTGCCCTTCTTGGTGGCAAAGTTCTGGGCGTTTTCGGCCAAGTTGCCGAGCGCTTCGTCGATTTCATCGTCGCCGGGCTTTACGACCAGCTTTTCGAGCTTGAGCTTCTTGTAGTCGACCTCAGGGATCTCGGGCAGCTTTTCGTAGATCATGGAGACCACGATATCGTCGCCCTCTTTCCAGTCCTCGTTGGTCATCTTCACGTCAGGCTGCATCGCCGGGCGATCACCCGTTTCTTCAAGATGGCCCTGCATGGCCTCATCGACGCTTTCCTGCATCGCTTCGCCCATCACGCGGGGGCCGAATTGCTTCTTGAGCAGCGCCATCGGCACCTTGCCCTTGCGGAAGCCCTTCATCTCAACCTCGGGCTGCGCCTCTTCCAGCTTGGAATTCACGCGCGCCTCAAGGTCGCTCGCCGTGACGGTGATCTGGTATTCGCGCTTCAGGCCCTCGGAAAGGGTTTCGGTGATCTGCATGTCTGTCCTCGTGACGGCTAGGCGGCGGTCAGGCAATACGAGCTTGCCCGCGCCATTCAGGTCGGGTGAAAATTTGCGCCGTTCTATGGGGCTGCGGCCCGGTCCGCAAGGGGGTCGGAGGCTTGGCAAAGGGCCTTCGGCTTGCTTTGATGCCCGAACCGGGGGAGGAGCGATCAATCCGTGCCGAAAATGACCTGTATCACCAACAGACAAAGGGAAGAGGCCGCCCATCGCGGCTTTGCGGTGCTGATCGTCGAATCGCTTCCGCCCAAGCGTCCGGTTGGCGGGTTTCGAGACCAGCGCAGGCGGGCGAGCCACGATATGCGGTGGGTCGAATTCACGCTGCTCGGGGCCATTGCATTGCCTGCCCTTCTTGGCCTGGCCTTGTAACGGTGGATTTACCGCCTTGCGCCGCGCGCGTAAGGGAATCCCGACATTTACTTTCCCCCCTCTCCTTTACCATATTTAAAGGAACCACGACCTGAGCCCCTTCGCGTCAGCTGCCCTTCAAAAATGGCGCCCCTTCAAAGGCCGGACCCGGACAAGATGAGCGACGATCCCAGCAAAACACGCGTGCTGCCGGATGGCCCGGCCGGGGAATTGCCCGTGGGCGCGGAGCTTTCATCGGGAATGTATCGGGTGACAGGCCGGATCGCGGCGGGCGGCTTTGGCATCACGTACGAGGCGCGCGACAACCTCGACCGCAAAGTTGCAATCAAGGAATGCTTTCCGGCAGGCCTCGCCCTGAGGGCGGGCGATTTCACAGTTTCCGCCGCCAGTGCGTCGACAGCCGAACCATTCGAGACGGCACGCAATCTGTTCCTGCGCGAAGCGCGCACATTGGCCGCCCTGCGCCATCCCAATATCGTGCACGTCCAGACTCTCTTTGAAGAGAACGGCACCGCCTATATGGCGATGGACTTTGTCGATGGGCGCGATCTGCAGCACATCATCGACAATGAGCGTGAAAAGCTGACTCCGGCTTATGTGATGGAGCTGACGCGCACGCTTCTGAATGCGCTTGATTACCTGCACCGCGATGCACCTGAGCGCGGCAAGGAACGCCTGCTGCACCGCGACATCAAGCCGGCCAATATTCGCATCGACACGCTGGATACACCCGTCATCATTGATTTCGGCGCGGCGCGGCAGGAAACCAAGAACCGCTCCCGCGCGGCGGGCACGTTTCGCGTGGTCTCGGACGGCTACTCCCCAAACGAGTTCTATGTCGCAGGCACGGAGCAAGGCCCGGCCTCCGACCTTTATTCGCTGGCGGCCACGCTACACCATTGCATCACGGGCAGCGCCCCTGCCCCAGCCGATGAACGCGCGCAGAAGGTCTCCAACGGCGAAGAGGACCCGTATGAGCCCATTGCAGGCCGCTTTCCCGACCATGACCCGCGCCTTCTGGCGCTGATCGACCGCGCCCTGTCGCGGCCCCTTAAGGACCGCCCTGCCGATGCGGCCGCGTGGTTTTCCGCCATTCCCGATGCCACCACACGCATTGTCGCCGCAGCCCCATCCGCGGTCGCAGTCGCGGCACCCGTAGCGGACACGCCCACCCCACCCCCGGGCAATGGTGGCTTTTGGAAAGGGGCTGCTGTTGGCGGCGGTCTTCTCGCGCTTTTGGGCGGTGGTGCCTATTTCGTCTTGCCCGATGGCGGCAGCACCGCAGGCAGCGATGCTGAAATGCAGCGCATGTTGGACGAGGCCACCTCGGCTCGTACGGATCTTGAGGCGGAGCTTGAAACCATGGCGACAGAGGCCAGCGCCTTGCAGGCAGAGGTCGCCAATGCAGCGCAAGCCCGCGAGATTGCCGAGGCCCGCGTGGGCGAACTGGGCGATACAGTTGCAGACTTGCGAGCCCAACTGGCCGCCGCAGAAGACAGCGACGATGGTGCGACCGTTGAGCTGCGCAATCAATTGAACCAGGCGCTGACCGATCAGGACAGCGCACGCGAGGCGCAATTGGCGCTGGAAGCGGAAATCACGAGCCTGCAAGCGGCTTTGGAAGCCGCACGGGCCGAGGCCCCTGCCCCGGAAGAAATGGTGCAACTTGAATCTGCACGGGCCGAAGCCGAAGCTGGACAAGCCGCCGCAGAGGCCCGCGCCGCAGCACTGGCCGCCGAGCTGGCGGCCCTTGAAGCCGCCATTGAGGCGGGTGGTGGTGAGATTGATGCCGACGCCTTGGCCGCACTGGAGGCAGAGCGTGCCGCGGCCATGCGTGATGTGGAACGCGCGCAGGCCGATTTGCAGCGCATGGCCGAAGACCTGTCGGAGGCTGAGGCTGAGGCCGACCGCCTGACGATGGAATTGCGAGAGGCACGTGCCGAGATCGACCTGATGCTGGCCAGCGGCACAACGCCCAATCCCGGCCCCAACACCCCCGGTGGAACCGTGTCGGGCGGCGGCGGCACGACGGCGAATTGCCCGACCTGGGCCGTTCCGGGCGCAGAATTGCGCTATACCGGTACCGAGATCTACACGCCGCAGACCCAGTTATTGCGCGCCAGTGGCACAGCTAACCTGGGCGATTGTGCGGATCTGCCCGCCAATGTCGTGGGCTTTGTGGACCAGATCCCTGATTTCACGCTCTACACCTCGGAGATGGCGCAATTCCGGCGTCTGGAGTTGGAAGTAGAGGCCGGTGAATGCGACACGGTTCTGCTGGTGAACACGCAAGACACGGTTTGGCATTTCGATGATAATACCGGCAGCATCACCGCCCCGCTTCTGAACCTGACCGGTCAGACAGCGATTGAAGGACGGATCGACATCTGGGTGGGCACGATCGACGGCGCCGGATGTGATGCGACGCTGGAAATCGAGACTTGGCTGAACTGATCACGCGTCAGAGCGTGGACGGATCATATTCCGTTTCGATCCAGAGCCTTATGGGTATGTCACCGTGCTTTAGGCGGTCTTGGTAGGCATCGAGAAAGCGGTCCAGAACGCCTGTCTTGGACCAGCTCAGATGCAGATGGCGCAGTCCAAGCGCGCGTTTTGCCTCAGCCACCGGATGACCTTCGATATGGATCCCCCATAGCGCGGCCGCCAACCCAGTGCGATCAGCGCCGGATTTGCAGTGGATCAGGGCGGGTCGTTCTAGCGTGTCGAATATATCGAGCAATGAAAGCAGGCGCTCAGGACGTGGGGCCGATCGCGCCTCTAGCGGGACATTGCGCAGCCGAAGCCCAAGGGCCTCGCAGGTTCGCGCCTCAAATTCGTGTACGGCGAATTGGGCGGGGCGCAGGCTGATAACCTCAACAATTCCACGCGCTTTCCACTGCCTTAGGGCGTTTTCATCGGGATGGTTTGCCCTGAACAGGCCGGGTGCGACCTCTCCCTCATTGCGCCAATGGCGCCGCAGGAGGCCGTGATCGTTCACAGCCGCAAAGTACCGCCCCTGCCACAGGCCAAGGTCGCTATCGATCCTTTGATCGTAGCGCCCCCGGGCCACGTCCAAGGCCCCGTGCAACTTCTGCATAAACGTCAATGCCATCCCGTTTGACGTGTCGCAGCACGGACCAGATTGCAAGCCCTGCCCGTACGATAGGGAAAACATGCGTTTACAGGCGGATGCGCGCGCGCAATTGTGCCTGCAGCCATGGCTGATGAAACACCAACCCCGCGCGGCCCGGATGCCGTCACTCACCAACTGCCCGCCGGAGAGCTTCCGCCGGGTTGGAAACTGTTGGGCGGCCAATATGAGATCAAGCGACTGATCGCGTCGGGCGGGTTCGGGATCACCTATCTTGCACAAGATACACTCGAGCGGGATGTCGCGGTGAAAGAGTGCTTTCCGCTAGGGCTGGCACAGCGGCAGGCGGCGACCCATGCTGTCAGCGCGACGTCGGCCGGCACTTCCGAGCATTTTGAGACCGCGCGTGCACAGTTTTTGCGAGAGGCCCGGATGCTGGCGCGGTTGCGGCACCCCAATGTCGTACATGTCCAGACCCTGTTTGAGGAAAACGGCACCGCCTATATGGCGATCGATTTCATCCATGGCCGCGATTTGCAGGAAGAGATCGTGGGGGCCGATGGCGCTTTCTCACCGCACCGCGTGCTGGAACTGGCGCGCGATCTGCTAGGCGCTTTGAAATATATCCACGACCAATCGGTCCTGCATCGCGATATCAAGCCACAGAACATTCGGATCGACCGGTTCGGAATGCCAATGCTGATCGATTTCGGCGCGGCACGGGCGGAAACTCAGGCGCGTTCACGCATGGCGGGAACCTTTCGCGTGGTGACAGACGGCTACAGCCCGCATGAATTCTACGTCTCAGGCGCGCAACAGGGGCCGTATTCGGACCTGTATGCACTAGCGGCGACACTGCACCACGTCATCACCGGCGCGGCGCCCATCGCCGCCGATGAACGTGCCAGTGCCATAGCGACTGGCCAGCCCGACCCGTACCAGCCGATTGCCGACGCGCACCCAGACCATGATGGCCGCCTTCTGCACCTGATCGACCGTGCCTTGCGCATGACTCCCGGAGACCGACCCAAGGACGCGGGCGCGTGGCTGGCAGCGCTGGCCGATGCGCCCACCACGATGGTCACACCAATGGCTGCCCCCGTGGCCGAAGCCCCTGCCCCTGCGCCCAGATCGGGCCGCCGGTTTCTGGGTGGAGCTCTGCTGGGTGGCGTCTTTGCAGCTTTAGTTGGGGCCGGCATCTGGTCGACCCAACCCGCCTGGCTCTCGCCCGGTATGGACGAGATGATGGCCGAGATGGGCCGACTGGAAGCCGCGCTGGCGGAGGCCGAGGCCGCACGTGGCGCGGCAGAGGCGGAGCTGTCTGAGATGCAGGCCGCCCTGAACGCGGCAGAGGAAAACCTCGCCCGACTGGAGACTGCGGACGGGGATATGGCCGCAACAATGGCCGAGCTGGAGGCAGCGCGCGCCGCCCGGGATGCCGCCGCCGGGCAAGTGGCCGAGTTGGAACGCTCGTTAGAGACGCTGGCCGTCACGCAAGCCGCCCTCGAAGATGCGCGGGCCGCGCGGGATGCCGCAACCCAGCGCGCAACTGATCTGGCCGCAGACAATGCAACGGCCACCAATCGGATCACAGAACTTGAAGCGCTGTTGGCAGCTGCACAAGCCGCCTCCAATGGATTGACGCAGGACGCGGAAGCAACCGCCGCCGAGATCGCACGGCTGGAGCGGGAACTAGCGTCAGAGCGGACCCGCGCAGCAGCTTTGGCCAATGTCGACAACGACCTGACCGCAGCGGAGGCCGCCTTGGCCGAAGCCGCCGAGGATATTGCCGATCTGGAAACGCGCCTTGCCGCCGCCCTTGAGGCCGGCGAAGGCTCTGCCTCGATGCGCGAAGAAATGGACCGGCTGGAGGGCGCGCTGGAAGTGTCCGAGGCAGAGCGCGCCCGCTTGTTGGCGGATCTTGCCGAAGCTGAAGAAGCCATGGGCGCGAGCGATGCCAACGCCTCGGAAATCGAGCGGCTCCGCGGCCGCATTGCTGAGTTGGAGGCCGAGAATGCCAATCTGGCCGAGGCGCTTGCCCTGACCGAGGCCGCATTGGCGGACGCTTTGGGCGAAGGGCCGATGTATCTGGTGGAGACCGCCACGCTCAGCGCGCCAAATGGCACTCTCTCGCTGCTGCCGCGCTTCTCTTGGGACAACGCCACGGTCGGTCTGGTCGACAGCACCGGCGGCATCGCCCTGTTCGATCGCGAAAGCGGCGTCTACCAAGCCCATCTGGCGCGCGGCATTCCGGACGAGATCACACGCTTGGGCTTTTCGATGGAAGGCGGCTACGCCATTGCCACAACTGGCCCCGGCACCCCCAACCGGCTCTACGACATCGCCAATCGCCGCGAAATCCTGCGGTTTGAGCCGACAACGGTGACAACCGCGAACCGTGCCATTTCCCGCAGCGAAACGCATTTCGTCTATACCCGCGCCAGTGTCGGTGGACAGACCGACATCGTGCTGGTTGATCTGGCCAACACGACCCTCGGCGCGCCGTCCGAACAGATCCTGACCTCGGTGCCTGATGGAACGTCCGTGCGTGTCACTTTCGCTGAGAATGCAGATCAGATCACGGTCATCACGCCAAGCCTTGTGCGGGTGTTTGAGACCGATGGGCGTCTGAGCCGCACCGCGGGCAACCGTATCGGCCCATTCGTGGCCATGTCGCCCATGGGCGGCGATCAGGGGCTGTTGATCCTGCGCAATGACGGGGGTGTCACGCTCTACGACAATGCCCTCGACCAACGCGAATTGGCGGACTTCCCTCCGTCTTCACCTTACACTCGCTATCGCCTGTCCGGCGACCGGCTGAGCTTCATGCGCGCCAGCGGCACCGCTTGGGAAATCATTGATCTGGTCGGGCGTAACATCCGGGGCAGCGGATCATTGCCCGAAGGCACGGCAGACGCCTTTATCTCGGTCTCCTCGGACGGGCAGATGCTGTTTGTGGGCGCAGCGGGTGGCAACACGGCGCAGTTGATCGATGTCGCCACCGGCGGCGCACTGCACGATTTCGGAGAGGCGGCACAAGGCTATTTCAGCTTTGACAACAGTCATATCGCCGTGGGCATCCCGGATCAGCCACAAGCCACGATCTTCCGGCGAGAAGGCAGCCCGCCCGAGCCGCTGTTTGACGAACCCGCGATTGTGACCATCGCACCGCAAGCCCCGCCGCCGGTTGTGCGGATCGACACCGGCAATTGCGCGCCTCTTGGCCCGGCAGAGGATGGCAGAGGGATCACGCCTGATCTGGAAGGCCGATCGCTTCTGTTCCCGGTTGAGGCCGGGGGCGAGATGAACCTGTCTGAATGCTGGTCCCATCTGCCGCAGGAATTGACCAATCTGGTCGAGGCTGTAGACCGCCCCCTTTTCGTCACGCCTGCCCCGGCCTATTCGACCACCATCCTCAGCACGTCACGGGCCCTGTCGCTGGACGTGTCGGCCCGTTCGGGCTGTGACGGCCAGTTGGTGGCCCAATTCGGCCAGACTTGGCGCGTGGCAGATCCGTTATCGGTTGATGGTGCATTGCGGTTTGGCGATGCGGGTGAGATCGATCAACCGTTGCGCGTGTGGCTGGCCACGGCAGATGCCAATACGACCTGCGACGCGCTCATCGAATTGCGCACAAGCGCGCCCAGTGGCGAAGGGATTGGAGAATAGGGTCAGGTGGCGAGCAGATAGATGCTCGACGCGATGATCCAGATCGACGCCAGCGTCTTGAGCCAAAGCGAGCCAAGCAAAGACGCAATGCCTTTGGCTAGGAACCCGCCGACAATGGCGCCGGGCACGGCGATCAGGGCAATCTCCAGCCGGACCAATTCGTTGAAGTAGCCATCCCAGAAGCCGGTGATCACGCAGATGACACTGACCCAGACGGCCACGGCTATGGCCACTTTCGTTGGGAAGCGGCGCAGGATCAGGTAGATGGCAAGGAATTCACCGATCCCGACCGAGAAAAGCGCCGTGACGGCCCCGCCTATGACGCCCAAGCCCATTAGCACCCACAACTCTCCGGGGGAGACCCAAAGCTTTCGGTCCTTCGCCGCCTGACGGCGCTGCACCCAAGTGAAGATCAGAAGCGTCACGCCAAGGGCGAGTGAGAATATCTTGAAGTAAAACAGCAGTTGCGCGCCCTCGACCTCGATAAAGGCTTGGGTCAGGAGAAGCGCGGGAATGCCCGTGGCCAGCGGCGCAAAGGTAAGCGCGGCAAGCGTCTGGCTAGAGACTTTCTCATCCCAGGCGAGGCCGTCTTTCACGAAGATCGAATACGCCCATGTCAGTGCCCCGATAGACATGCCGAAGCATTGGATGGTGAAGGAGACGGCCACGGATTCCTCAGGCTTCAGCGTGGCGATCCTGAGCAGTTCCGACGGGATCATGATGCCGCCGTCTTGCAGGGCCGCGAAAACGGGCACGAAGACCACACCACCGCCGGTGCCCGTTGCATTGGCGATGATCGCGCCCATGATGCCGACGGGAAAGAAGAACCAAAGGCCCATCAAGACGTCGAGGGTCACCTCACTTTCCTGAAACAGCAGATAATATGCGCCCGCCAGCAGCAGAAGGTGGATCGGAATCCACGCCTTGATGACCGGCTTCATGGCGGAGCTGTGCATCATCAGAGCTTGCCGAACTGGCCGCCCTTAAAGCGCCAGCGCACGAAGATCGCCTGCATCGGTCCAAGCAGGGCAAGAAAAGACGGGATGAACACGCATGTGAAATGGAGAGTAGCAAGGCCGATGGCCGTGGTGCTTGAGAAATCCACAAGCGGTGCCGATTGGCCTTCGACCGAGACCGGCAGCCACGGGATCAGGCCCGCACGGGCGACGGCGAAGACGATGCCGAATTCGACCCATGAGAAGAAGAATTGATAGGCAAAGGGCCAGTCCCGGTCCCACCGGGTGGTCTGGATGAAGATGTAGATCGGGTCGAGCAACAGGCCAAGGCCGGTGATCGTGACCAGGAACAGCAGGAACGGCATGGCGATGTCATAATCCCATTTCCATCCAGCAAGGATGAAAACGAAGGCCAACGTGACCGGCACACCGATGAAAAGAAACAGGAAAAGGCGGGTTTGCAGCCGTCCGGCGAGGGTGAGGATCATATCGCGTTCTCCTTCACGGCCGGGCGCCGACCATCCACTTTGTCCACCCCCCGAAGGACCGGAATGGCCCAAGGTTGCGGACTTTGTGGATGCGTTCTGTGACAAGATGATCGACGGATCGGATGGCGGAATATTGCAGGCCAAGGAAGCTATCGACCGCGAGGTAAGGCCCGCCCGTAGTGATCGTGCCGGCGGCGTAAACGCGGCCTTGATTGTTCCGCAGCCCCTCGATCTCAAAGTCATTGGTGCAGCGCAGGCCTGTGGCCCCGCCCTTCTGCGGCCCCTGTTCGGTGACGCGATAGCCGTGGTTGCGCGGCAGATGGTAAGTGTCGAGCAGGTCGGCCAGGAACGGCGAGCGCCGGATATCGGCAATCAGGCCGGTGCAATCGATCAGGTAATCGGCGTTCAGGACCTCCTCGTTGCCCTCGACCGTGTTGATCGAGACCTGCACGCCGTCGGGCTGATCGGGCCCCGGCGAAGGCAGCGGCTGCAGGTCTGAGATGTTGCCATAGACGGGCCTGTACCACCCCTCCTCCGCGCCGCGTTCGGCGATGGCGATCCAGTCGGAACGTTCGGCCGTGGTCGTCCCGCCAAGCTGCGATAGCATCACGCCGCGATCTTCCTCGCCGGCATTCTCGTATTCGACCCGCAGGTCGCCGCCCCAACAGCTTTTCGGCCAGTTGAAGGGCTGGATTTCCACATTGTTGCGCACCAACCGGCGCGCTTTGCGGAAAACCGCCCCATCGCGAGGCCCGATCGGCGTGCGCATCGAGTGCAGGATGCGGATCTGCGGGTTCTTGGCCCGCGCCTCGTAAAGCCGCTGGATGATGCGAGAGGCCACGATGCCCCTACCCCGCACCACAACCTGAACGGGGCCACCGCGCCGTTCGGCCTCCACATACATCTGATCGTGTGGCTCATAAGCATTGGCGACCTGCGCGCGACTGTCGGGGTGATTGGTGATAAACGTCTGAAAATCATCGACAAATCGTGTGGCCGGATAGCCTGTCGCCAGATGCACGACATCTGCGATGAGATAGCGATTGCGTGCCTCACCCTGCGCCTCACCACCCCAGAGCTTGTAGGCCACAGCATAGCGCCCATCGCTCGTCTTGCGCAGACCAAGCACCTGCGCCTTCACGAACATCTCGGGCCAGCCGATACGTTTGGCCTCGATATCGAGGCTGTCGAACACATCGCCCGCGCGCGGCGTGTAGCTTTCCGAAAGCGTCGGCTCACCGAAGACCTGGAAAATGCCCTTCACGCCGATGCCTTTGCCGACCTCGCGCAAAGCATAGCCCGGAAAGCCCCAGATATTGTCAGGGCGGCTGAGGGAGTTGGAGCGCAGGCGTTCATGGTCGGGGATCTGGGAGTTCTTGCAGTAGCGCTGGTAGGTCCGGTAGCAGACCTCTTCCGTCCCTATCGCCCTGATATCGCTGGCGGAAATGCCGTAGCAGCGCAGGTGGTCGACCCAGACAAAGCTTCCCAACCCGCCGCCCACGGCACAGAATTTGACCTCTTCCACCGGGTGGCCAGAGGCGCGCAATGCTTCGATCCCCACGATATCTTTGCCAGCAAACTCCATCTCCGGGAACGTCCGGCGCGACGGCGGCGGGGCATCGTCATCGGTGATGACCAATCGGCTGACGAGGGAGGCATCCACCTCCACCCCGGCAATGCGCGTGGCACTGGCCGCGCTTTCCGCCGGAGCCAGCAATTCCAGCAACCAACCGGGGATGGAAACCTGATCGCCCACCTCCAGCACTTGCTCGGCCACCCGCGTGCCGTTCACGTAAGTGCCATTGGTAGAGCCCTCGTCGCGCACCTGCACATCCTCGGCGCTCAGCACAATCGACATATGCTTGCGGCTGACCGCATCGCCGGTAAGCGGAACATCAGCCTCATCGGTTTTGCCAACCAAAAAAGCACCGGGTTCTTCACATAGAAGAATGCGCGACGAGCCCATCGTGTTGCCGTCTATGCCAATCTGGCGAACGCGGAAGCGGACCGGAAAAGTAATCATATCAGCCCCTTACGAGTGCACCCAGTACGATGTTCCATCCCCAAGGCGTTGCCCGCAATAGCGGCAATTCTCGCCTGGCAGATAAGGGTTGAGTTGGCGGCAGTCGCGGTTCGTGCAGCTCAAGCCCTTGCCCTCTTCCGCGGACATGATTCGCAGGAGCTGCCCACGAATGTCCAGCGTGGCGAGGTGATCCATCTGCACCGCTTCACCTTCATCGAGGGTGCGACGGTTGTGTTCGACCTCATTGCTCATGCCGCAAATGGCTTCAACGCCGCCCGCGCCATCTGGACCGACCATCACCAAAACCTGCGCACCTTCCGCCTTTGCGGCCTCCAGCGCCTGCGCTGCGCGGCCTTTGCGCCGGCGCATCAAAACCTCAGGGCCGTTGGCGACCAAGGCAATCGACACACCGTCCAGGTCAAGCGCCTTGAGCCCGCCTGTCGACGTGCTGTCGTAAACGAGATGCAGGGGCTGCCCGATGGCATCGACTTGCGCTTCCTTGGGCGAGCAAACTGTTAAACGCAGGCCTACCGTTTCAAACGCACGCATCGCGCCGGGTGCCATGCGCACGGTGCCGCCGCGCCCCAATGGCACGGGTGCAGAGCCTTCCTGCCCGATCTGGGCCACGCCATTGGACGACAGGTCCGTCACAACCAACCCACCATCGCCGGATGGCGTGATCGTCAGATGCTGGCGCGAAAGTGTGCCGTAGCCTTCGCCGAAATGGACAACGCGCCCGTCACCCGCGCTGACACGGCCCACATTATCGGCGCCGAAACGGCCGATCTCCACCGGAAGGCGCAGGGTTTCGGTCGCCAGAAGGACATTGCCCCCGGTCACTTGCCGAATTGAAAGCTCCACATCATCGGTCATCTTGGTGTTGGTCCCCGTGGTCCGTGTCTTCGGTGTGTTCTGTTATCTGCGACGTTGCAGGATGGTCACCGTTCCATCCGGTTGTCGAATGATGGCAAAGCATTGCTGTGCTTGGCAAATTCTTTGAATGCTGCCCGTGAAGGGCGGTAACATCGGCAGCACATTGGCCCCATCTTCTGCGCCAATGGCAGGGTCGATCAGGGGGGCGGAGGGCGTGCGCGGGGCCATCTGGGTCGCGCGGTCATCTTCGCCGATTTGCGGGCTGGTCGGTTCAACGCCAATCGGCGCGCGTGGAAGGGTTTGCGGGGCAAGCGGCACGGGCTGCGGGGCGGGTGCCGGCGCGGGCGCTGCATCCTCACCGCCGGAAGGCGCACTCAGACCCTCGCTGAGCGTTCCAACCCCGGGCACGGCACTAGGTTCGGGCGTTTCGACTTCTTGCGGTTGAGGCGAAGCTGGCGCAGGCGTGGGTGCTGGAGCGGGTGCGGGCGAAGGGGTCGGTGTTGGTGCAGGAGCAGGCTGCGGCGCGACGCTCGGTGCTTCGGGCGCTCCCTCTCCGATTGCAGGCGTCGTATCGGTCAGCGCAGATGGCTGAGTTTGCCCAAGACTGGTGCCTTGGGTCGAGCCTGTTTGCGCCCCGCCAACGGCAGGCGCATTGGGTACGACCTGAACGGGGGCAAGCACCTCCGCGCCATCTTCTGCGGGGCCTTCGGTTGGCGCAGGCGTCTGTTGCACATCTGCGCCCAGATCGCCGTCTAGCGTGGAGCCTTCGGTGCCACGATCCGCTGCGCCCGCATCGGGTGTATCGCTGTCCGGCGTATCACCGCCGCGCACGGGCTGTGGCGATTGTGGCTCCTCCGCCGGGGTCGCTTCCTCATCAAGAACCGGTTCTTCACTGCCCAGTTCGGTGCTTTCAGGCGTGTCTTCCGTGGGTGAGGCTTCCGCCCCCGCCGGGGCAGTTTCAGCGGCTTCTGTGTCTGCCGGACCCTCAGAGGGGTCAGCCTCTGCCTCTGCTTCGACGTCACCGTCCTCGGTTTGAGACGCTGGGGCAGAGCTGGTTTCAGGGTCGGTTCCTTCCGTTTCTGACGCAGCAACGGCCTCTTCCTCAGCGGGATTGGCCTCCAAGGCCGGGTCTTCAGCAGGGGTCGTATCTTCGGGGCTTTCAGCAGCGGGCACATCGGCGTCAGGGACGGCCTCGGGCGCGTCTTCCTCATCCGCTGCCGGTGTTGCAGGATCATCTTCGAGCAGCGTGTCAGGCGCTGGGTCCAAGGTTTCGAGTGTGGCAGGATCCGTATCTTCGACGGGGTCAACCTCGGCTGAGGCAGCCTCATCACTGGGTAGGGAGTCATCGGGAACACGCGCCTCGTCCTCAGCCACAGGCGTTTCATCCGCCGTGGGCGTGATCGTGTCTTGCTCGCTCGGCAGGCCGAAAATCAGCCCAAGTGCCAGTGCCGCCCCGCCGAGAAGGGCCGCAGGCACCAGCAGACTTCGTCGTTTTTCGGGCGGGTCAGGCTCAGATGGCTCCTCAGGCACGGCACTGGCCGTCGCCGCCCCGCCGCCGGTCGCCGCAGCTGCCGTGGCTCCGGCAACGGCGCGCTCGCCATCAGCATTTGCAGTGCCGGTTGCGGCCGCGATTCCGCCGCCGCCACCCATGCCTTGGGTCAATTGCAGCACCATGATCGCGGTGTTGTCCTGCGCCGGATCATCCAGATCAAACAGCGCCTGCATCAGGGCATCCGCAATCTCGCGGCTGCTCGCTTCCGCGCCAAGCCCTTCCAAAACCTTCACAATTTCAGCTTCATCAAGGTATTGCAGCCCGTCCGAGGCCTGGATCAGCACGTCGCCCGGATCGAGCACGGTAGCCGTCTTTGGCACATCCATCGACTTCACGCTGCGCCCCATCAGAACCGAGGTGAGCGCGTTACGATCCGGATGATTTGCGGCTTCTTCTTCCGTCAACTCGCCTGATTTCGCCATCTGGTCGATGATCGGCGCCATCGAATGATCTTCGTTGAGCTGCTTCAGCTTACCTTCCCGCCAAAGGTACAGCGGGCTGTCCCCTACGGAAGCCCAGTAAAGGCGATCCTCAAACAGGACCGTGGCAAGAAACGTCGCCCCCATGCCTTGCAACCGGCGATCATCGGCAGCGCGATCCTTGAGAACATCATTGGCCGTCTCGATGGCCGAGGTCAGCTCGGACTGGAGGGTTTGTTCCAGCGCCGCGCCGTCATGCATCAGGAATTTCAGGTGACTGACCGCGTCGATCACCACAAGGCGGCTGGCGAGATCCCCCGCCGCATGGCCGCCCATACCGTCTGCCAGCACGGCAAAGCCGCGATCCATCCCGCCATGGAAATCGGCAAGCAGCGTGTCCTCCTGATAAGGGCGTTTGCCCTGCCAGAGGGCCGTGGCGACGTCATATCCGATGGCGGTGCTGTCCCCGCCCGTGCCCTGCGGGGCGCTCATGCGTCGGCCCAATCGAAATCAGGGCCGCAGAGCGCGACAAACCGCAAGGCCGAGGCCCCAATGCGGATCGTGTCGCCGTGGGAGAGGCTTTCGGCGGTGAGCACAGGGGCGTCATTCAGGCGGACAAGGTTGGTTTTGCCGCCATGGCTGAGGTGAAAGCGTCGCGTTTCATGGTCGTACGTCACATAGGCATGGGCGTCTCGGCTGATCGTATCGTCGCCGAAATCGACCTGTGCGGCGTTCTCTGGCCCGCGCCCAACGGCGTTCATGCCCGCGCTCAACCCCACTGCCGCGCCGCGACCGGGCCCACTTGTCACCACAAGCCAGCCAACGACAGGCTGCGCATCCGGTTCTGCGGCCTCTGCCACCTCATCCACGCGCGATGCATTGCCATAACCATGAATGCGCGTCTTGGGGCGCGCGTGGCCGGAAGCATCCCGCCCCTTTTGCGCAGGCGGTGGATGCGGCGCTTCATCGGGGGTTGGATCATCCACCATCCGCGTGGACGCGCCCGTAGATTCCGCCGCTGGCACACCCAACGGCCGGGTCACGCCGGAGCTTGCGCCCGGTAAGGGCGGGGGTGTTGCGGGGCGCGGCGGGAGGCCGCCATCCAATTCGTCGTCCGTGAGGATGGGTTTCTTGGCCATGATCATCCTTTCACCGGCGCTGAGGCGGGTTGGGTTCAGTCGCCGAGTGTCTTGCTGTGTGGGCGTGGTCCAATTGGTAACACACTGGCGGCAAACGTGAAGGAATTTGGCAGCTTAGGCGAGTGGCGGAAATCCCTGCCGCGTGACCCTTTGCAATCACGGGCCCGTGTGCGGTGCTCTACGACCTCACCGCGCCGCAAAATGACAGAGCGTCAATCGTTGTCCGTCACACCGGCCCCTGCCCCTTTGGCCCGACTTTCCTCGGTCGCCGGGGCGTAGGTGCGGGATGCAAAATCCAACAGGATTTGCAGAGTCGCATCGTCAACGTCTGCACGGCGCACGGTCGTGCAAGGCTCAGGCGAAGCACAGCGCCCAATCCGCACCTCTGCCAGTGTTTGAGTCATGTCCGTGCCGCCGATCCCCCCGGCCCCGACCTGCACGACCTGATCGTCCACTGCCAGCGACACACCTGCCTCCGCATCTGCAAGCGCCACCAGAAACGGTGCAAGCAGCAACGGACAATGCACCTTAACCTGCATCCCACCTTGCAATGCGCCCGCATCGGACAGCGCCGCGCCCGTCGCAATCGGGCAGCCTTCCGCCACGCCATCAGTCGCCTGCAACAAAGTGGCCAAGGCGCCCGCGCCATCTTGGCCCCGCTCAACCAACCATCGTACGGCGAAGGCGGCTTCTTCTGCCATCCCGTGGCTGCGCCCTGCCCCGCGCGTGGCCTTCAATGCAAGGGATTGCACCTCACCCAGCGACAGGTCGTGCCTCATGGCGCAGGGTAGCTCCAATCATCAGGGTCAGCCGCCGCCAATTCATGCGGGAACGGCGCGTTCTGGAACATCGTGATCCGCAGCCAGCGGTCCGAGCGTGGATCAAACCGCGTCGCCCCAAAGAAGCTGAGTTTTGCACGCAATAAGTCGATCGGGGCCATATCGGCGTGGGTGGTGTTATCGCGCACCTCTGCATAGGGATGCGCCTCGGCAATCTGCAGGCGGCGCACCGTGTGGCGATGCTCCGGGTGGCGCAAAAGAAATGCGGCGACGGTGCCTTGCGCGCCGTCTAGCGCGGAATAAAGGGCTGCCGCATCCCGCGCCGGGCAAAGCGGCTGCGCGTACGGGTCCAAGTCTTCCTCCGCGCGTTCGCCCAATCGCGGCTCCAGCTTCTCGGCGGAGACATACCAGACCCTCGCCTGCTCTTCTGGCGCATCCCAATCCGTAGTCAGGGCTTCCGGATGCACCGCCTCGATCAGCTCCCGGATGTCGGCCACATCGCGCCCACCGTCGATCCGCACCGGTCCTTCATCGGCGGCCATGCAACCTGCCGCCGTGTCCACAATCGCGCCGTAGGGCTCAAGCAGCAGGGCGGCCAGTTGCTCCTGCCCCTCCAGGCCAAGCGTTCCTTCGCTCCAACGCCACAGGCGGTCCCACGGCAAAGGCGCCGCGAAATCAAATCGCTCCAGATGCGCAGACAGCGCCGCCATATCGGCCCGCAACTCCGCAAGCTTTGCCTGCTGGATCGGATGCTCCGACTGCCAGTCTTGCGCGTTCTTGGTCGCGCGCGCCGCATAACCGCGAAACACGTCGACCTTGTCGCCACTGGCCTGCGCCAAGCCCCGAACCTCGGCCAAGGCCCATTCGCGCGCGGCGATCCAATTGTGGATCAGGCGGGGGTGATTCATCAGGAACGGCGCCATGCCGAGGCCCGTCGAATTGCCTATGCCAAAGCGCCGCCGGAGCGCTGGATCAAGCGGCACGGCATCCGCGTTCCGCGCGCGGGCCATATGTTCCACCAGATCAAGCACAAAGGCGCGGATCAGGTAGACCGTCAGCATCTCTGCCTGAAACGGCGCGCTCAACTCGGGTCGGTCCGCGATTTCCACCCGATCCGCCGCGCCGAACTTGGCCGAGCCGTAAACAGCCGTCGTCCGCATCAGGTAGCCTACGCTTTCGACCAGATCGAGGTCCGGTTGCCGCCCCTCGGCCAGCCGCCCAACCACATGATCCCACAGCCGGACAGAGCGGTTCGCGCGGCTGAGCGTTAGCTCCCGACCCGAGACGCGGCCGGCCTCCTGCTTCGGCACATTGCCCCGCAACCGTTCGATATCGGCCGCCTCCGGCACGTCATCGAAAAGCGCAAACGTCGCGTCCCATGCGGTGGCGATCACCCGGTCAGAGCGTTGATCGGGCGGCAGATCATGCGCGAAGGCCACCAGCGAATAAGTCCGCTCAGGCCCCTTGGCGCTATAGACGGCATGGCCCACGCCCGCCGCGTCCACAGACCAGTCCGCACAGGAAAACTGCCAGTTCTCCGCCTTCATCCGTCGCAGGAGGATGCGCATGAAGCTGAGACGCGACTGGTGAAAACAGCCCATTCGCTTGAGTTTCATCACCACCTGCGGATCGCGCAGCGGAATGTCCTGATGTGCTGGCGCCTTCATGCGGCTGGCCCGAAGTTCTTGTCGAAGAAGTCCAGCCAATTGCCGCCCATAACAGCATCCACACCCGCCTGATCGAAACCGACCGCGCGTAGGCCCTCCTCCAGCTTTGGAAAATCGGAATTGGAGCGGAACCAATCGGGCTGCGGCGGGAAGCCCGCATTGTCAGCCGAGCCTTCGCCGTAGTCGATTTTCTTCGTCCAGCGCCCGACGCGCATCCATTCCACCACGCTGTCAGGCTGGTCCTGGCATAGATCGCTGCCAATCCCGAAATGCTGCACGCCATAGCGGTCCGCCATGTCAGCAATCATACCACAGAAACTGTCGAGCATGCAGTTAGAGCCATCTTTCAGATGATGCGGATAGATCGAGAACCCCATCATCCCGCCGCCCGCGACGACGGCCTCGATCACCACAGCCCGCTTGTTGCGCCGTGCCGGGTGCCAGTCAAAGGGATTGGCATGCGTAATCGCAATGGGCCGCGTCGAATGCTCCGCCGCCTCAATGGTCGAGCGATCCGCCGAATGGCTCATGTCCACCACCAGCCCCACCCGGTTCATCTCGGCCACCACCTCGCGGCCCATCCGCGTCAGGCCCATATCCTCGGCCTCGTAACAGCCCGTCGCCAGCAGCGATTGGTTGTTATAGGTCAACTGCATGAAGCGCAGCCCAAGCTGGTGCACAATCTCCACCAGCCCGATGTCATCCTCGATCGGAGACGGGTTTTGCGCCCCAAAAATGATCGCAGTCTTGCCCGCCGCCTTCGCCGCGCGCACCTCCTCGCCCGAGCCTGCGCGCACGATCAGATCGCCATGATCCTCGAAATACCGGTTCCACCGCTCAATCTGCAGAACGGTTTCCCGGAACACCTCATGGTAGACGATGGTGACATGCACCGCATCAACGCCGCCCTCCCGCATCTCCTCAAAGACGCGGCGCGACCAGTTGCAATATTGAAGCCCATCAATGCGCATGCTGACATCTCTCACTGACCCGGCGAACCCGGTCAAGCACCCTGCTTCCTTGTTTCAAAAATACCTCGGGGGAGTCGCCTCTGGCGACGGGGGCAGCGCCCCCAAAAAGGGGTGGGCGGGCGGGCCCGCACGCCCCTCACCCAAAGTAAATCGGCCAACGCGCCCGTATCGCTGCATCCATCGCCGGATCAACCTGACACGCGCCCTGCGCCAGTATCTCCTTCTTCCGCGCCGTCGCGTTCGCAATCAGATCGGGCTTTTCGGCCTCTTCCCATTCCTTCGGGCTCATCCGGTTGCCTAACGTCGGATAAACGAAGTCCGACTGCATCAGCGCCAGCGTTTTGTCGGTGCCCAGATAATGCCCCGGCCCGCCCAGACAGACCTCGGCCATTTGATCGAGCGCCATCGTCTCGTCATTCACTTCGATCCCCCGCACGCACCTTTGCGCCTGCCCGATCAGATCATCGCTCAAGATCAGGCTCTCCAGACAGAAACCCAGAAGCGAGGCATGCATGCCCGCCGCCTCGTAGACCATGTTCAACCCGGACAGGCCCGTCATAACGTTGGAGCACATCTGCTCCCACCCGGCCTGCATGTCGGGCATCTTCGCATCACTCGCCCCACCGGCCGCACCGCCCGGCACGCCATAAAACTGATGCATCTGCGCGCAGGCCGCCGACAAAAGCGCCTGCTCACCGGACCCCACGCTCATCGCCCCGGTGCGCAAATCCAACCCGAAGGGCCAGGTCCCGAATACCGCAGGATGCCCCGGCGCCATCGCATTCACATAGACAAGCCCGGCCAGACATTCCGCCGTCGATTGCACCACAGCGCCAGCTATGGTCGAGGGCGCCGTTGCACCTGCCATACCCGCACTCAACAAAAGCACCGGCATGCCCGCGCGGATGCAATGCTCCATCGTCTCACAGCTTTCCGTGGCGAATTTCATCGGCGGCACAACGAAGCAGTTGGTGTTGGAGATAAAGGGCCTCTCCCGCCACTTCTCCTCCCCACCTGCGAGCACATGGATCATCTCCATGCAAGGGGCGACGTGAGACGGATCACTGAACGACATGCCAATATGCTTTTGCGTCCCCGCCACGCAGGCGTAGATCGAGTTCAGGTCCATCTCCAGATTGTCTGCAATATCGCGGCAAACCATCGGGCGCTGGAAAAAATGCACGTTATCAAGAACCTGCGTGATGCGCGCCGCATCGTAGAGGTCCTGAGACGTCGAATGCCGATACGAATTCGTCTCGACCTCCACCACATTCACAGCCGCCCCCGCCGTTCCGTAATGCACTTTGGTGCCGTTCAGATGCAGGTCAAAGCGCGGATCCCGCCCGGGCAGCGTCACGTTACGGTTGGCCTTGGCCAGCATGTCCTCGACCAGTGCACGCGGATAGCGCAGCCGCCCGTCCTCGCCCAGAACAGCGCCTGCCGAGACCATGATGTCGATGCCCGATTGCGGGGCGTCGGCCAGTCCAATCGTCTCCAACGCCTCCAAAGCCGCATGGTGGATTTGCAGGATCTGCGCCTCGCTCAAGACCTTGAGCGTGCCGCCCTCCATCCCCGGACGGATCGGCCTCACATCATCCGGCAAAGCCGCCGCTCGTGCCGCAACCCGCGCTGCCCTTCCGCCGCCGCGCCGGCCCTTACGCTCCTGAACCTCAACCATCCGCGCTGCCCTCCCTAAGCATTGCATCAATCTCATCGCCCGACGCGCTCGCTTTGAACGGGGTCAGATCCCCAACCATCAGCCCGGCCATTCCGTCCCGGATCGCCGCATGGGTCAGCCGCGCCACCTGTGATCCCAGCGAAATCCGCCGCACACCCATCCCTGCCAGCTCCGCCACCGACAGGTCCTGCAACGGCCCGACCGCCAATGCATTCACGGGCGCTGATACCGCGCCCAACACCTGCGCCAACTCGGCCTTGCCCGGCGGCACAGGCAGGTAAAGGCAATCAGCTCCCGCATCCTCGAACGCTTGCAGCCGCCGGATCCCTTCCGCCAAATCGTAGACGCCGTTCATGATCCCGTCGGCCCGCGCCGTCAGTACGAATGGTCGCCCCAGAGATCGCGCAGCAGCCACGCCAGCCTTCACCTTTTCCAAAGCCAAATCAAAGTCATAAGCCGTCACGGACTCACCAAAGGCCATATCCTCGATCCCGCAACCCGACAGGCCCGCCTCGGCCGCCAAGCGGACAGTTTCGGCCACATCTTCGGGCGCATCTCCGAAACCGTTCTCAAAATCACCCGAGACCGGCAGGCTCGTCGCCGCCACGATATCCTCGGCATGGGCCAAGGCCTCGTCTCGGCTCACCCCCCCCATATCGGGCCGCCCCAGCGTGAAGGCATGGGCCGCCGAGGACGTGGCCAACGCCACCGCCCCCATTGCCGCCATCATCCGCGCGCTGCCACGGTCCCATGGGTTCGGCATCACGAAACATCCCGAACCATGCAAATCCGCAAACGTCTCGTGCCGCTCCGCCATCTTCATGCCAGCCTCCTCAGCGCACCGCGCAAAATCAATTTGTGGGGGATCAGAACCACGAGCAGATACAGCCGCCCGGCCCAATGGTTGTACCAGATCGAAGTGGTCACAGCCGCCGCGCCGTCGCGCATCTCGGTCAATATCGTGAAGGTCAGATGACGGTCTTTCAGGCCCAGTTCATAGGCTTCATCCGTCTCGGAGATCACCGGAAGGTCAGCCATCCCCTGCCCCATATCCGGTGTGTGTAGGCCGAATATCCCAACGACCCTATTGCGGATCGCCAGCGCCGCTTCAGCCCAACGCGGCATGGTTCTCAGCGCAGTTTCATAAGCTCCACGCGCCGTCGCAATCTCGGGCCGCACCGGTCCGGAATGCGTGTCCGCCCAATCTGGCGGCCGCAATGGGCGCTTCAGGCCGGTCACCGCCCCAGCCTCCGCGCGATTTCCGCGATATGGGCAGGCCCCGTCTCGCAGCAGCCGCCGACAATTGTGGCCCCCATCTCGACCCAAGTCATCGCGTGATCGGCATAGGCCTCTGGCCCCATATCCCGCCGCGCGCTCAGATCGCTGGCGGTGGTGCCGCCCTCCAGAAACGCCTTGGTGATCTGGGTGAACGCATTGGCGTATGCGCCATACGCCACACCGGTCCTCGCCAGAACCTCCAACGCCGCAGGCATCACCTCGGGCGCGGAGCAATTGGCCAATACTGCATCCGCATCCTTTGCGACGGCTACCGCATCCGCCACGGACTCACCTGAGCGCAAAAGCGACCCGTCCTCATCATCCACCGTCAGCGCCAGCCAGACCGGCCGCAACGTCTGCCGCCCCGCCTCCAGACAGGTCCGCGCGGCCTCAACGGAGGCAATCGTTTCAAACAGTAGCACGTCACAGCGCGGGGTCAGCGCCTTTGCGACCTCCGCGTAAAGCGCCACTGCCTCATCGAAAGGAGGGTTCAGGTCCGAGCGATAGCTGGCCCCGAGCGGCCCGATCGATCCCGCTACCTGCGCCTTGCCGCGCACCGCGTCGGCTTCATCCAGCGACCGCGCCAGCAGCGCCTCGAACTCCGCCTCCCGATCGGGCAGTTCAATCCCCTCACCTGCATAGTGGTTTGAGCTTGAGCCGCGAAGCCGGTCACGATGGATCGCGTAGGAATTGGTCGTCACAACCTGCGCGCCCGCGTCCACATAGTCGCTGTGGACCCCGGCCACCAGGCCCGGATGGTCGATCATCACCTGCGTCGACCAGAGCGGTTGGGCAGGCTGTCCTGAACGACGGATCAACTCCTGCCCCATGCCGCCGTCAAGGATCGTCACGTCCGCCATGTCACGCCCCCTGCGAGGAGGGTCGCAGACCCGAGGAGCGACGGCTCACGCACGGATTCGCTCATTCTGCGGATCCCAGAGCGGGCCATCACCTTGAACGGTAGCCTTGCAAATCTCGCCATAGATATTGACGTCCAGCTCTGTGCCAGGCTCGGCTAGATCAGCACGGACCATGGCCAGAGCTACGGAATGCCCAACCCGGTAGCCCCACGCTCCGCTCGTCGTCTCCCCCACCACGTCGCCATCCTTGATGATCGTCGACATATAGGGCGCGTCAGCCTCTCCGGCATCGACCTTGAGCGTCACAAACCGCTTTTTCACACCGCTCTGCTTTTCAGACAACAGCGCCGCCTTGCCGGGGAAATCCTGCGGTTTGTCGAACTTGATGAACCGCTCCATCCCGCCTTCCAACAAGGTGTAGTCGGTCGACAAATCGCCCTTCCAAGCGCGGTAGCCCTTCTCGATGCGCAACGCGTTCAGCGCGAACATCCCGAACGGTTTCGCACCAGCCGCCAGAACGGCCTCGTAAATCGTAGGCATCACATCGTTTGCCGCGTGGATCTCCCACCCCAGTTCACCGGCAAAGGACACGCGCGCCAGAAAGGCGCTTTGACCCGCCACTGTTGCCGTCTGATGCGTCAGCCACCCAAGAGACAGATCCGCGTCCGTGCCAATCTGCTCGAACAGATCGCGCGCCTTGGGGCCAGTCACGATCAGCGTCGATAATTCGGTCGTGTGATCGGTCAGGCTCACGCCCTCTGGCAGCCCATCGCGCCATAGCACCTCGTAATCATGCCACTGCGCAGGCGCAGCGGTGATCAGGGTGAAATGGTCCTCGTCATGCCGGATCAGCGACATCTCGGTCAGGATCCGGCCCCGCGGATCAGGGAAGTAGCCAAGGTTCATCCGGCCCACTTTAGGCAGCGCGCCCGCGATCCGGCCGCGCAGCCACTCCGCGGCACCGTCACCCGTCAGGTTGAAGCGCGAGAAACCAGGCAAATCGAGGACTCCGACACTATCGCGCACCGCCTCGCATTCTTCCTTCACCCGCTGTTCCCACGGGCCAGCACGCCCCCAGGTCTCGGTCGCCTCAAGCGAAGTATCGTCGCCGTCCTTCGCAAACCAATTTGCCCGCTCCCAGCCCGCAAACGCGCCCATCTGACCGCCCAGGTCACGCACCTTCGCATCGTTCGGCGACAGCTTCTTGTCGCGGCCCGCAGGCCAGGCCTTCCACGGGAAGTGCATCCCGTATTCGTGGCCATAGGTCTCAAGCGCCTTGGCCAGGCAATGCTCGTGATCGGTGTAGTCGGTGTAACGCCGCGGATCGACGGCCCACATGTCCCACTCGGTCATGCCTTCTGTGATCCACTCGGCCAGCACCTTGCCAGCGCCGCCGCCCTGCACGATGCCAAAGGTGAACGAGTGCGCCTCAAACGCGTTCTCAACCCCGGGCATCGGGCCGATCATCGGCAGACCATCGGGCGCGTAGGGGATGGGGCCGTTGATATTGCGGCCCACACCGCCCTCAGCCAGCAGCGGCACCCGCTCCATCGCATCCTCGATATACCATTCCAGACGGTCCAGATCGTCGGGATACAGCTGGAACGAGAAATCCTCGGGCATCGGGTCCTCAGGCGTCACCCAATGCGCCTTACAGTTGCGCTCATAGGGCCCGAGGTTCAGACCATGCTTGTCCTGCCGCAGGTAGTAGGAGCTGTCCACATCTCGGATCATCGGCAGCTTGCGCCCGTTGGCCTCGGTCCATTCCTTTACCTGCGCGATTTCCTCGGTCAGGAAATACTGGTGCGACATAACCACCATCGGCACCCGGCGCCCACCGAAGGGGCGGAACCACTCGCCCACGCGCTGTGCATAGTAACCGGCGGCATTGACCACGTATTCGCAGCGGATCTCGCCCTTTTCGGTCTCAACGATCCACTCGCCATTCTCACGCCGCACGCCGGTGGCGGGCGTGAAGCGATGGATCTGCGCCCCCAGATCGCGCGCGCCCTTGGCCATGGCCTGCGTCAACTGCGCGGGGTCAATGTCGCCATCATAGGGATCCCACAGAACCGCGCTCAGATCGTGGGTTTCCAGAAACGGGTAATACTCCTTGGCCTCCTCGGGCTCCAACATCTTCATGTCGATGCCCTGATACTGGGCCATGCCCATCACCCGCTCGAACTCCTGCTTGCGCTCTTTCGTGTGACCCAATCGCAAGGCGCCGGTCACATGGTAATTCATCGGATAGTCGACCTTTTCGGCCAGCCCGCGATACATCTCCAGCGAATAGCGCTGCATGTTCAGCACTGCCCAAGAGGTCGAGAAGTTCGGGCAGTTCCCCGCCGCGTGCCAGGTCGAGCCTGCCGTCAGCTCGTTCTTCTCCAAGAGCACGCAATCGGTCCAACCGGCTTGCGCCAGATGGTAAAGCGCCGAGGTCCCGACGGCCCCTCCCCCGATGATAACGACGCGTGCGGTGCTTGGCAGATCAGCCATGTTTCTCTCCCCTTGCGGGCGCTGCCATCCCGGCGCGCCTCCTGATTGTCTCGCGCGAAAGTATCGTATCGGAAACTCCGCAGTTCAATTCGCAATCAGCATCTGTTTTAATCGGACAAACCGATTAGACCACATCCCGCTCGCCCGCCGTCTTCCTTGTTTCAAAAATACCTCGGGGGAGTCGCTTCAGCGACGGGGGTGGAACCCCCAAACGGGGTGGGTGGGCGGGCCCACCCACCCGGCAAAAGGCGACACGGCCCATGCAGATCGAACAGGTCCAGACCTTCCTAGACCTCCTTGAAACACGGAGCTTCAATCGCACCGCCGACCGCCTCGACGTCACACAATCCACGATCTCGGGCCGTGTGAAAGCGCTCGAAAAAGCCCTTGGAGAGCGGCTTTTTGAGCGATCCCGCTCCGGCACACAGCCAACGACCGCGGCCCTTCGGTTCGAAACCCACGCCCGTGTTCTGCGCCGGGCCTGGGCCGACGCGCAGGCCGACGTCAAACCCTACGGCGCAGCCGTGATGCTCCGCATCGGCATTCAGCACGATCTTCTCGATAACCACGTGGCCGATTGGCTGACCGCACTACGGTCTGCCCTGCCGGATTGCGGCTTCTATGTTGATGGCGACTACTCCCGGCAGATGTGCCGCGACCTTGAAAACGGCGCCCTTGACCTCGGCGTCGTCTTCACGCCGCGCCCCTCGCCAGATCTGTATTTCGAGTCGATGGGTGAGATCCCATATCGCATGGTCTCGCTTACCGCAGACACGCTCGCTCAAGTCAAACCAACCGAATACATCCTGCCCAACTACGCCCCGGCCTTTGCGCAAACCCATGCAACACTCTTGCCGGGCCTCAGCGAAGGCACGATTAGCTCTGGCCAGGCCGCTGCCGTTCGCGGTCTGTTGATCGCTTTACAAGGCACCACCTACCTGCCTGCCGAGATGGCCGATGCCCTAATCGCCGATGGCACCGCGCAGGCGGTTGAAGACGCCCCCATCATCGCACAGCCAGTTTTCACCGCCATGCACCTGCGCAACCGCCACCGCGCGGGGTATCGTCGTATGGCCAAGGTTCTGCGCGGGCGAATGGCCTTAACCGGCCGCCGCTGACACGCGCACTCAGTAAAGGCCGATCTCACGCACCATCAACTCCGCCTCGTGGTCGCGTCCGTACGCCACTAGTCCTATGCTGATCACCTGATCCGGAGTGAAACGCGGCGCCATTCCGGCGTGGGAGGGCGTAAACTCCGCAAAAGGCAGCGAGATCTCAGTCCAATCCGCTCCGGCGGTGAACGACGCACGGTAGGAATGCCAAACCCGCGTCAGCCCCGTGATACGCAAAAACACGTAGTACGTCTCGCCGTTGCCCCGCACCGTAAGGCGCAGGCCCTCTGTCTGCTCCGGCCAGCCGCCCTCAAACCGTCGTCGCACCTGAATGAAGCCACCATTGTTCGCGGTGCTCACCTGCCCGCGCAGTGCTATAGCCCCGTCTTCCAGCACCGCCCCTCCTTCGGAGACGCCGCCCATCACACCGTCGGCGACGTAATCCCAACGCGAGTCTGCGCCCGCATCAAACGCGTCCCAAACCTGTGCCATCGCCTGCCCCATCCCAAATACACTCCACAGTGCCAAGCCAAACAGGCCCGCGCGGAAAGCCTTCCTTGTCGCTAAAGTCCACTCCATAATCGTCAAGTTAGCTCACAACGGGTGACGACAAAGAAGAATGTCCGCGGTTAGTTTGTAGCTATAGAAGTCGCCGAAACACTTCTAGAAATGTAGAAATATTCTTCTGCGCTTATCGTTGATTTCGTTGAAGAAAATCGCCCCAACCCCGTTTGATCACGCGTGATCAACATTGAGACCCAACACGGTCAGCCGCGTGTTACGACAACCTCGTATCCCTCTTCCTCCGGCTCGTCGTCGACCAGTTCCATCGGAAATCCATCCGCCCGTACATCCAATCCCGTCGCCGCCTCCAGCAACTCAATCATCCGGTCGCTCTGCGCGGCCTCGCCCAGCACGCGCTGCCCGTCGGTCAACATCTCGATCATCTTCGGGCTGATCTCCAACGGCACGTTATTGCGCTCAGCAATCGCCTGGAACAGCCCCACGTCTTTCTGGATCAAATCAAGAGTGAAGTTCACATCGCGAGAGCCCGAGAGGATCAACTGGCTTTCCGTCTCATGCACAAAGGAGTTGCCGGACGAAACCGCTATCGCCTCGTACGTTGTCGCCAAATCTACCCCCGCCGCCCGCATCACGGTCAACGCCTCGCACAGCATCAGCAGATGCCCCGTCGCCAGATAGTTGGTCATCACCTTCAGGGTCGATGCCGCGCCCAAAGGCCCCGTGTGCAGCACACGCCGCCCCATCTTCGTCAGCAGCGGGAACACCTGATCAAAGACGGACCGCTCCCCACTCATGTAAATCGAGATATTGCCTGTATCCGCCCTGTGGCACCCGCCAGAAACAGGGCATTCTGCTACTGCACCGCCGCGCGCCTCAACAAGTGGCGCGATACGCAGGATCTCTGCAGCATCGGTCGTGGACATCTCCATCCAGATCTTGCCAGCTGTAACCTCGGGCAACATCGCGTCAACTACCGCGGCACTCGCAGCAGGCGATGGCAGGCATGTGATAACCACGTCGCAGTCGCGCATCATCGCGGCAGGATCAGCGCCCGCAACAGCCCCCCGCGCCACGAACCCCTCAACCAAATCCGCATCAAGATCGTGGACCCGCAAATATACGCCGTTGCGCAACAGCGAGCCCGCCAGTTTACCACCGACGGAGCCCAAACCGATAAACCCTACCTGCATATGCCTGTCCCTTCCTGTGCGCCGCCACGCTCCCCCAGCACGCCGTACGCCCGCCCGCCTGTTTCCGACATCCCGTCAGCCAACGGAACCGCCAAGCGCCTCCAACTCCGCGACAAAGCGGCGATGTGCTGGTCCACCATGGGCCAAAAGCTTAACCTCGATCACGTGTTCGGGGTCTTCCTGCACCACGGACAAGAGAAGCGCGGGCTGACCATTCGGGGGCCAATAGCCCACAGCGCAATCGGCCTCGTACGCGATGGTCGCAACCTCGGACCATTCATCCTCTTCAGCAATCTCGTCATAGACGTCGTCCGGGATTGCCACCTGCAAAGGCCCACGCCCCCGTTGCGCGGTGATTTGGCGGGCCAGAGCATCGGTGAGGCGCATGACCTCGGTATCGATTGTTTCATAATCGAGGGAGAGTGACCGGGGCGGAAAGGTCAGAGCCAGGGGCAGATCGAAGGCGAAAAGCTGATCCTCCGCCGCGTGCGAAGGCGCGGAGGGGGGCTGGCTCGTCCAACCATGCCGCCATTCATCCCATTTGTCCTGAAGCCGCTCCCACAAGCTCGGGCGCAGGACGCGGTCCACGTCAAATGCGATCCCCTTGGCCTTTAGATCTGCAGCAAACGCACGCGCTTCAGCCATAGAACGCTCCGCCTGCCGTTCCATTGCGCTGGCAGCCGCGTCCTGCCGCGCGCCCGATAAGGCAGAAAGCTCCGCGACCGTTTCCGCCTGCAACAGATCGGCAAGGTCCGGAACCGTGCCGCCGTGCGGATGGTTCCACAGCTCATCACAAACCCTCACGTCAAAACCTCACAGACGTGCACAGCGTTCATGACCTCTGGCGCACCCACCGGGATCGTATGGAAAACTGGCGTGCGAAAAATCTCGCGCCAAAGACCATCAGCCTCGTAGCGAGCAATAGCCTCTAGATAAGCAGGCTCCTGCCCTGCATCGTGACGCATGGAGTAGATCAGGAAGCCGCCCTTCTTTGTGACCCGAACAAGGTCCTCGAATGCGTTGGGCGGGGCATGGCCGGGCGTGATCGTGCCCGCCGTCAGTGTCGCCGCAAACTTGTCATCCGCAAAAGGCAACGAGCCGCCAAGGGCCGCTTCGACAAGATCGTCATAGAGGCCCTTGCCCCGCGCCACGCCCAACATGCCCGGCGACAGATCCAGGCCAGTAAAGCCGCGATATCCCAGCAGATGCAACGGCTCCACTTGAAGCCCTCCACCGCAGCCAGCATCAAGAAGTGGTGTCGCAGAACGCGGAACGTACGAGGCGACTGCCGCTGCCATAATCCACGGCAAGCGGTAGCCGCCTGACATCAACTCCGTCTCATAAGCATCTGCCCATGCGTTATATTTCGCCTTCGCCGCTTCGGGCGTTGTTGCGTCATAGGCGTTGTCGAGCTCGGTCATCTGTCCCCCGGTGTCCGGTGCGTGAAACGACGATCACGCGCCCAATGGTGTGCGGTCAAGCAGCGTCTGGTGGATTTGGACTCATCAAAATCAACCCCTGGGCGAAAGAAATTACTTTGGGAATGAAAAGAATCGCGATTAGCCTTTTCGCCACAGACCAATAAACCCCGCGAAAAGCGGGTCAGAGGGCCGCCTAGGGCTTGCGACCAGCAAGTAAGGGACTGGCGGCACACTGCCATAAAGCGCGCTAGGACGAGGAGACCTGCATGGCTATCGAACCCCCACTTACAGATCTACCGATCAAAACCGCAGAGAGCGGCTTTTATCGGGGATTTAGTGTCAACGTTGCAGTTGTAAGTAAAATCATCATCTCTGTCCTGGTGGTGTGGTGTATCTTCTGGCCGATCCAGGCCGGGAATGTCCTGGGCGACTGGAACGGAGCGATCCTTTCCGCCTTCGCCGGTTGGTACATCTGGGTCGTTGCAGCCTTCATCATTGTCTGTCTTGGCTTGGCAATTTGGCCCACAGCCGGGCGCATGACGCTTGGCCTTCCAGGAGAAAAGCCCGAATTCTCAAACTTCTCATGGTTCTCGATGATGTTCGGTGCCGGTATCGGCGTCGGTATGTTGACATGGGCCGTGGCGGAACCCGTCGCGCACTTCCAGAACAACCCGTCGGTCATCACGGGTGAAACGACCGCGCTGGATGCCAACAATGTGCGCACGGCCTACGTCTGGTCGTTCCTGCACTGGGGTCTGGGCGCGTGGGCGTGTTACGCTGTTGCTGGCCTTGCCCTTGCATTCTTTAGCTATCGCCGTGGTCTTCCGCTCACCATCCGGTCGTCGCTGACACCGCTTTTCGGCAAGTCGCTATCGGGCGTTTTGGGTCACATCATCGACATCGTTGCTGTGGTTGCGACCATCCTTGGTGTCGCGCAAACGCTCGGCTTTGGGGTGGAGCAGTTCGTGGCCGGCCTGAACCGGATCGGTATTGGTGGCCTCGTGCTTGAGGATGGCTCAGCGACAACGCTCGGTATCATCGTGGCATTGGCCGTGATCATGGGGGCTTCGACGCTGTCGGCGCTGTCCGGTGTGGGCAAAGGCATCAAATGGCTGTCGAACATCAACATGGTGCTGTCGATTGTCCTGCTAGGCTTCTTCATCATCTTTGGTGCGACGTTCTTCGGGGCCTCGGCCTTCTTCGTGGGTATCTTCGACTACCTGCGCGAACTGCCGTTCTTGAGCTTCAACGTCTATTCGTCCGACGGGGTTGAAGGGTCTGAGTCCTTCCTGCTGACGCAATGGCAGGGCTGGTGGCCAGTTTTCTACTGGGCATGGTGGATCGCGTTCGCACCCTTCGTGGGACTGTTCCTTGCACGCATCTCCAAGGGTCGTTCGATCCGTGAGTTCGTCCTGGGCGCCATGATCGTGCCGTCGCTGATGTGCTTTGTCTGGTTCTCCTGGGCCGGTGGCACCGCCATCGATCTGGAGCTGAACGGCGACGCCAACGGTGTGATCCTGGATGCGGCCAATGGTGACAAGATCTTCGCCATGACCGAGTTCATGCTCGCGCCCATCGCGCAGGCTCTCGCCTGGGGTATGGCGGTGCTGATCGTGGTCTTGCTGATGACGTTCCTTGTGACGTCGGCTGACTCCGCCGTTCTGATCGTGAACACGATCAACGCGGCCGGTGACGAAGGCCCCAAAGCACGTCCGCACATCCTGTTCTGGGGTGGAGCGCTGGCCCTTGTGGTTGGCGGCTTGCTGATCTCGGGCGGCACAGGCGCGATCCAGACCGCCATGGTCATCGGGGCGCTGCCATTCTCGGCCGTGATGGCCCTGATGTGCATCGCGCTGATCAAGGCCATCTTCAACGATGGTAGGCGTGAAGCGGCGGGCGTGGCCACCACCCATGATGAGGTGCCTTCGGCAACACCTGCTGAATAAGGCTACTGACTGACCAACAGAAACGGGCCGCCATTAGGCGGCCCGTTTTCGTTTTGATGAACAAATGTGCCGGACACCTCCCGCAAGCTTTGGAGCGACAATCGCGCGGTGTCAGTGGGAACCATTCCATATTGAAGCCCATTAGCACTCGCTTCCGGTTTTCCTTACCTTCTGCCATGCTTGATCCGTGAGGACCTCGGCATAAGGTATTGAACATCGTTCACGAAGCGATCACCGAGCCACATTGAGGACGAGGAAGGATAGCCTATGGCCCAAACAGGAACGCTTTCCCGCCGCGCCTTGCTGTTGGGCGCAGGCGCAGCAGGCGGATATTTCGCAGGTCGCGCTTGGGCGCCAGGCCTCAGCCAGCTTGAGGGCGTGAACCGCATCGGCAGCACGCCTGAAGGATTGTTCCTCAACGACGCATCTGAGCTTCAAGCTACGCCGATCCACATCCACCGCCGCCCCACGGGCCACGACGATGCCCTTGTTGAAGCATTCCGAAGCGAACTTCGCGCCGCCCAAGCCGAGGGGCGCCCGGTCTGCGTCTCCGCCGCGCGCCACTCCATGGGCGGGCAGAGCATCCCCCGTGACGGCCATGCCATCACCGTCGACAATGCATGGTTAGAGCCCGACACTGCCAACGGCACTTACCGCGTGAACGGCGGTGCGCGCTGGCGCGACGTGATCGCGGCCCTCGACCCGATCGGCTTCTCCCCCGCCGTCATGCAGTCCAACCACGACTTCGGCGTCGCCGCGACCTTCTCCGTCGGCGCCCACGGCTGGCCCGTGCCCTATGGGCCCATGGGCGCGACCGTCCGCAACATCCGCATGGTCCTGCCCTCGGGCGAGCTTGTCACCGCTTCGCGTACGGAAAACTCCCAACTCTTCCAGATGGCAATGGGTGGCTACGGGTTGACGGGCCTCATCGTCGATATGGAAGTCGAAATGGTCCCCAACCAGCGCCTCGCGCCCGCGTTTGAGACCATGGCCGCCACTGACTTCCCCGCAGCCTTCCAAGCTGCCGTCGACGACCCGACCAAACCCATGGCCTATGGGCGCCTGAACGTCACCCGCGACACCCTCTTCGAAGAAGCGCTGCTGGTCACCTATTCCCCCACCGAGGACCAATCCGACATCCCCGCCGCCACCGAATCCGGCTGGATGTCCTACGCCGCCTCCTACCTCTACCGTGGCCAGGTCGGCCGCGAGGGCATGAAAGATTGGCGCTGGTGGGTCGAGACGTCACTTGGTCCGCGCTTCGCCGGCGAAAGCACTCGCAACAGCCTGATGAACGAACCCATCGTCACCCTCGATGACCGCGACTCGACCCGAGTCGACATCCTGCACGAGTATTTTGTCCCGTTCGACGCCTTCGACGGCTTCCTTCAGGCCTGCCGCGACGTGATCCCCGACGCCTTCGTCGAATTCCTCAACGTCACGCTTCGCTTTGTGGACGCCGATACCGACAGCTTCCTGCCTCACTCCCCCACCCCGACGATCGCCGCCGTCATGTCCTTCACCCAAGAACTGACCGCGCGCGCCGAGGCCGACCACCAGCGCATGACGCAAGCCCTGATCGAACGCATCATCGCAATCGGCGGGCGCTACTACTTGCCTTACCGCCCCCATGCGACCCTCGATCAATTCACCCGAGCCTATCCCCGCGCGGCAGACCTCGCCTCGCTCAAGCGCGAAATCGACCCGACGCTTACCCTCCGCAACAATCTGTGGGACAGCTACATGGCCAACCTCTGACTAACGCCACTCAAAAGACGCCCTGTCTCCCAAGATCCAGAAATATCTCCGGTCGAAGGCGATGCTTCTCATGCGCGAAAGGCCGGCGCAAACCGGACAACGAGGCAAAAGACTTGCGGCGCAAGCCACTCCTTGAGATCACGCCACACCAGGCCCCAAACGCAAAGACCCGAACCCATGTCCCTGATCCGTCGCCTCTGCCTCATCTACGCTGTCGTCCTCCTTGCCGTGGCTGCGATCAACTACATCCCCGGGCTCACCGATGATGAAGGTCTCGCCTTCGGCATCTTCGCTCTCGACCCGTTCGACGACGCGCTCCACCTCGCCTCCGCCATCTGGGCGTTCCTCGCCGGCCTGATCTCAAACCGCTCCGCCCGGACGTTCCTTTTGATCTTTGGCGCGGCCTACCTCGCCGATGGCATCTTCGGCATCTTCACCGGCTGGGGCTTCCTCGATTTCGCGATCTTCACGAATGAGAGCCTCGGGCCTGAATTCACCTTCCTGCGCGTCGCGGCCAACGCACCGCATATCGGTCTGGGCGCCATTGCGCTTGGGGCTGGCCTCATAGCAGGCCGCCAGACATGAAACTAATCGGCACTTTCCTGAAACGCGCGCTCCAGCTTCTGCTGATGCTGGTCCTCACGCTCGCCGCGCCCTCCATCTACGTCGAAGCCATGTGTCGCGGCTCTGGTGAACCTGCGCCCGCCAACCCGCTCAGCTCGGAAACGCGGCCCGAGATTCGCACGCTTCTGACCTATCCCGAATGGCACATCGTCCACGCCTATGACGATTACGCCACCGTCATTGACCAGGGCGATCCGCACGATTTCGGCTATCTGCGCGCAATTGCTGGCTATTGGTCGTCTCTCTGCACGCTGACCCGTGCCAGCGCGGAGCTTGGGGAAATCGACGGCGGCACGCGCCAACTAGTGCACGTCATCGGCGTGTCCTTCACCTTCGAGATGCTGATGAAGGGCCTCTACGAAGAGACCATTGGCCGCGTCGCGACTTGGGTTCGCGGCCCGCAGCAGACCCGGCTCGACAACCTTTCAGCCCTGCAAGCCGCCGAATACGCGGCCTTCCTGCAGCAGGTCCCTTGGTACCGCTACGATTTTCGCGGCGATGCCGCCACGCTGAACGCGGCGGCTACCGATGCGTTCCGTGATCAGGAGCGCGCGTTTGCCCTCGGCCTCGAACACCTGTCGCGCGCCGCTTACGCGGATGTCATCGCGCAAGCCGTTGCCGCCACGGGATTTGATGATCTGACCCTGCAAATGGTCGTCAGCGGCCTGACGCCCGTACAAATTGAAAGCATCGAAGGCGTCACGATCCTCGGCGATGTGCAAGGTGGCGGGATCGAGATCGAAACACCCCGCTATCGCGAACTGACGTCCATCCTCGCCTCATGGGCTGCTCAGGGCGCTAATTTCCTAGATATGGCGGGGAACGACCAAATCATGTTCACGGCCCTGTCTGAAAGCCCGGAATTTGCCGACGCGCTGGCCTCGCTTCCCCGGCAAGGCTATGGCGACACGCGGCACCTGTTTCTTGTGCCAGTAACCTCCCTTGCCGATGCCCTGCGGGAGCTGGAAGCGGCGGGCCTGACGCTGGAACATATCCATGATTATTGAGCATCTTGGTTGCAACGGCGTTTCGGTAAGATCGTGCTGAAACGCATTCTGATAGCACTTCCGGTCGTGTTGATCGGCTGGATTGCTATCCTCGCTTTGGTCATGCGTTTGGGTGGCGAGGCACCTGCGGCATTCGTCCCCTTTCCTCCAGCTGGTCTGATCTCAGCCCTGCCAGAAAATGTCACGATCACAGGACGTTCGCCCATTTCTCTCACTCTGAGGTCCGAGGCAGACAACCTTCCAGCACAGCTTTATGAGGCAGGCGCATACCTTGTTCTCCCTGCCGGGTTGGAGGCCTGTATCCCCAGATTTCTGCGCGATGATATTAGACGCAACGAATAAACGCCTCCGCTCACCCCCCCCTGACATTGCGCTGTCAGTACACTGCATGACGCAAGACCCGAAAGAAGCTAGCCTTCACGCCATGGACAGCGTCACCGAGACATACCAGGCCTTCAAAGGCCTGCACGGAAATCGCCTGCTTGAAATGCGCGACCTGATCTTCGCCGCAGCGGATGCCACAAACACCGCGCCACTGACCGAGACGCTCAAATGGGGCCAACCCGCCTATCTGCCTGCAAAGCGTGCCGGCACAACGGTTCGACTGGGTGCGGATGCCGAACATCCAGCGATGTTTGTCCATTGCCAGACTGATCTCGTTTCCCGGTACCGCGTTCTCTTTCCCACGGAATTCACATACTCCGGAAACCGCGCCGTGCGGCTCCCCGCATCCGGCCCGTATTCAGCAGCTGCCTTCCAACAGATCGCTGCAATGGCGCTTACCTACCATCGCGACAAACGCTGAACACCCTTTCATGTTGCCCAAAAAACCTCCGGGGAGCCGCCCAAGGCGACGGGGCAGAGCCCCTGAGAAATGGGGGAGCGCGAGGGGGGCTCCCCCTCGCATTGGTCGACGACGCAGTCGGCGAAACACCAATAGGAAAGGGCGCGCCGATCCCTCAGCACGCCCCCATCCCTCAGATTATTCAACGGCTTCAGCGATGTAGGTCGAAGCGGTCGTTCTCCATGACCTTGACCCAGGCGGCGATGAAATCATCAACCATCTTCCGCTCCGCATCGTTGCAGGCATAGACCTCGGCCACGGCACGCAACTGGCTATTGGAGCCAAAGACCAGATCGACCACCGTGGCTGTCCACTTGACCGCACCCGAGCCATCACGGCCTTCCAGCACGCCGCTGTCCGTTGGGGTCCACGATGTCTCCATGCTGAGCAAGTTCTTGAAAAACTTGTTGTTCAAGACTCCAGGCGTGTCGGTCAGAACGCCATGCTTGCTGTCACCATGGGTGGCACCAAGCGCCCGCATCCCGCCCATCAGAACGGTCATTTGCGGCATGGTCAGGCCCAGAAGCTGCGCCTTGTCGACCATCATCTCCGCCGGCTCGCGCAGGCTGAACGGCGCATGATAGTTGCGGAACGCGTCAGATTTCGGCTCCAGCACATCATAGGCCTCAACATCCGTCTGCTCTTGGCTCGCATCGCCGCGGCCCGAGGTGAAGGGCACGGTCACGTCGTGGCCACCGGCTTTTGCCGCCGCTTCAATGGCAGCGCCGCCGCCCAGAACGATCAGATCAGCCATCGACACCGGCTTGCCAAATCCGCTTTGAATGCCTTCCAGCACCTTCAGAACCTTGGACAATTCGGCCGGGTTGTTGACTTCCCAATCCTTCGCAGGGGCAAGACGGATCCGCGCGCCGTTGGCCCCGCCGCGTTTGTCGCTGTCGCGGTAAGAGGCCGCAGAGCCCCAAGCGACGCGAACCAGTTCCTGCACCGACAAGCCACTGTCCATGATCTGCGCCTTCAGCGCGTCCACGTCAGCGTCCGAAAGGGTCGGCCCCTCCGGCACCGGGTCCTGCCAGAGCAGCTCTTCACTGGGCACATCCGGACCCAAGTAGCGCTGGATCGGCCCCATGTCGCGGTGGGTCAGCTTGTACCAAGCCCGCGCGAAAGCGTCGGCGAACTTGTCGGGGTTGGCGTGGAAATCGCGGCTGATTTTCTCATAGGCCGGATCCATGCGCATCGCCATGTCTGCTGTCGTCATCATGATGAAGGTCTTGCCCTGCCCATCGGCAGTAGGCGCCATGTCTTCTTCTTTCAGATCAACCGGCTGCCATTGGTTTGCCCCGGCAGGCGACTTCGTCAGCGCCCACTCGTAGCCAAAGAGCATGTCGAAATAACCCATGTCCCACTGGGTCGGGTTCGGCGTCCAAGCCCCTTCGATGCCTGAGGTCGTGGCGTGTACACCCTTCCCGGATTCGAAGTCATTCTTCCAACCAAGGCCTAGCTGTTCGATCGGCGCGCCCTCTGGCTCCGCGCCCACGAGCTCGGGATCGCCAGCGCCGTGTGCCTTGCCGAACGTATGGCCACCTGCAACCAGCGCGACGGTTTCTTCGTCGTTCATGGCCATGCGCGCGAATGTATCGCGGATGTCGTGGGCCGATGCGAGCGGGTCCGGGTTACCGTTCGGGCCTTCAGGGTTCACGTAAATCAGACCCATCTGCACAGCGGCCAGTGGGTTGGACAAATCGCGGTCGCCAGAATAGCGCTCATCCCCTAGCCAAGTCGCCTCTGGCCCCCAATAGATATCCTCATCGGGCTCCCACACGTCTTCGCGACCGCCGGCAAAGCCGAAGGTTTTGAAGCCCATCGACTCCAAGGCCATGTTGCCTGCGAGGATGAACAGATCGGCCCAGGACAAGGACTGCCCGTACTTCTCTTTCACCGGCCACAGCAAGCGGCGTGCCTTGTCGAGATTTCCATTGTCGGGCCAGGAGTTCAGCGGTGCAAACCGGTGCGTGCCATTCCCTGCGCCACCGCGACCGTCATAGGTGCGATACGTCCCGGCGGAGTGCCATGCAAGGCGGATCATCAGGCCGCCGTAATGGCCGTAATCCGCGGGCCACCAGTCCTGGCTTTCCGTCATCAGCGCGACAAGATCCGCCTTGACCTGCTCCATATCGAGCTTTTGGAATTCCTTTGCATAATCAAACGCTTCACCCATCGGGTCCAGCTTTGGCGAATTGCCATTCAACGGCTTGAGGTTCAATTGGTTCGGCCACCAATGCTCATTCGCGGTGCTGGCGCTTGGTTGCTTGCCCGGCCCGTGCATTACGGGGCAACGGCCTGTCGAAATCGGGGCTCCGTCCATCATGTCTCTCTTCCCTATTGGCTATTTGACTGGCACGCGGCGCACCGGTCTTGCGACTCGCGATTGTCTTGAGGTTAGCAGCCACCGATCATTAGCTACAGTTGGATTTTCTGATAGTCATGATAAGCTCACCTGATGAATAATCTGACGCTTAAACAATTGCGATATGTCGAGGCACTTGCACAGCACGGCCATTTCGGGCGCGCAGCGGATGCCTGCGCAGTGACCCAACCTGCCCTTTCCATGCAGATTAAAGAGTTGGAAGAAAGTTTTGGCTTGGCCCTGTTCGAGCGCGGCGGAAAAAACGTGCGACTGACGGGTTTTGGTGAGCGGTTCCTGGAGCGGGCACGCAGGATTTTGCGTGACGTGGACGAATTGGGCGAGCTGGCCAGGGCCGCGGAAACCAGTCTTGTCGGGCGGCTGCGCCTTGGGATCATACCCACCATCGCACCTTATCTGCTGCCTCGCATCATAGGCGCACTCAGCAACAGCTACACAGACATCGACCTCCATATTCGGGAGACGCTGACCCCGAAATTGATCGAAGATCTTGGCGCGGGGCGGCTTGATTGTGCTGTGCTGGCTTTGCCGGTGTCCGAGCCTGGACTAACAGAAGTGCCGCTCCATGATGAGGAATTCGTTCTGATCCGCCCGGCCAGCGATGCGGAAAAGCCGGTCCCTGACGCCGAGACACTGGCCCAGATGCGTCTGCTTCTGTTGGAAGAAGGGCATTGCTTCCGCGATCAGGCGCTGGAGTTTTGTAATATCCGCTCTCCCCTGCCGCGCGAGGGGTTGGATGGATCTAACCTGTCGACCTTGGTGCAAATGGTTGGTGCTGGGATAGGCGTGACGCTGATCCCGGAAATGGCCGTGGGCGTGGAAACACCATCCGCCGATGTGTCTGTCGCACGGTTTGGACGGCGAAAGCCGAGACGCACAGTGGGTATGGTTTGGCGCAAAAGCAGCCCGCTTGGCCATCAGCTAAACGGGATGGCCGAGGTGCTGAGGGCCGCTGTTCAGGTCGTGTAACGCCAAGCGCCGACGCGCGCCTTGGGCTTGCGCCGCCAGATATGGGGCAAAATGAAGGTGGCGAAGAAACGGTCCATCGTGTGCTTGCGCGTCATCTTGCGATGGCGACGGGACAGCAGCGGGAACGCGAAATCCGCAAACCGTTGATCAATCACGGCCGGGCGCATCCGCTTTTTCGGCTTTTCTGACAATGTGGGGATGCCAAAGGCCCGAGAAAAGCCGCGCGGTTTCAGATCGTTGCGCACATCCAACATGTTCGTCAGGAACAGGCGATGAGACGGCAAGATCGAAAGGAAGAGCTCCGGGTTCGGCTCTTCGGGGATGTTCATGTTCTCATTCGCGACGCCCGCATTGAAGGCCGGATAGCTGTCGGCGACTTCAATTGCGCGGCGTGCAGCGCCGAACGGGGCGAATGGCGCGCGCACCACCAAAAGGGCGCGATTGGCAGTAAGGTGCTGTGCGTATTGCTGTGCCGCGTCGGCGGGTACGCCCGCCTCTTCAATCATGTCCTGGGCAGACCGCCGCGAGGCTTGCTCCACAACGCTCATGCAGCTTTCAGGGAAGCCTTCTGCCTTAAGCGTTTCAACAGCAGCGTCGGCGTTGGCCGGATCCTCATAGAGCCGGGTAACAATCGTGGACATTCGAACGGGCCTCCCCAAATGAACGGACGGTGGCAATCTACGTAATCGAGACTACCAAATCCTTATGTTAGGGCTCAATGCCCAGATTTCGAGGCGCTTGTGCATGTAAACGCCAGATTACGCATAAAGCCGCCACCAAGAAGACAGCTTCGAGCAGGAAAACAGGTATATACGGTGTGGCGGGTCGGGATGTGCCGGGCATGGCAAGGATGACATCGCGGATCACGCCGCCGGCGGCGATTGCGATCCCGGCGGCAGTCGCTTGCACCGCGCCCCATGCGCCGAGCGCCAAGCCAATCTGTGACCGCGGCGCGCGGCGCATAGTGGCCGTCAGGGTGCCGTGCCCAAACAGGCCCGCCCCCACTCCTGAGACGAACGTGCCAAACGTGAAGAGGGCAACACCCCCCATCTGAGCGGCGATGGCAATCGCGATAAACGCAGGCACACCGATGGCGGCCCCGAAAGTGGCAACGTTCAGGGGCTCTGCCCCGCGCAAGAGAACGTGACTGGCAAACCAGAACCCCAGTAGGCCGCCGCCCGCCAAAACTGCGGTCAGCCGTGTGGTCATAGCGACCGACATCGAAAGGACTTCGCCGCCATAGGGCTCCAGCAGAACCTCGGCCATTCCGTAGGCCATCGTTCCAAGTGCGATAACGATCAAAAGGCGCATTGTGCCTTCGCGGGCAGAGAAGACAGCCCATGCATCCGAGAACGCCTCAACCGGCGGCGGGTTGGCGGCGCGGGCGCGGTCGCGCGGCTCCTGCTTCCAGAGGGCGAGAAGGTTCAAAGCGATGGTTGTCACGGCCGCGCCTTGCACAACTTGAACAAGCCGCCCCGGGGTGTAGTCAGCCAGAAGATAGCCAAAAACCAACGCGCTGACGATCATGCCGACAAGCAGCATCACATACATCAGGCCCACGACCTTTGGCTGCTCTTCAACCTCCACAAGGTCAGTCGCCAAGGCGAGGCCGACGGTTTGGACGGTGTGGACCCCTGCCCCAACCAGCAGGAAGGCGAGCGCAGCGGAGGTGCGGCCGATCCAAAGCGGCGCATCCGCCGCCTGATCGTAGCCGGACAAGACCAGCAGGGCAAAAGGCATGATGGCAAAACCACCAAATTGCAGCATTGTACCCTTCCAGATGTAGGGCACACGTCGCCATCCAAGGGCGGAACGGTGTTGATCGGATTTGAACCCGATGAGCGCACGAAATGGCGCGAAAATCAGCGGCAGAGCCAGCATGATTGCGACAAGTGAGGCTGGCACGCCAAGCTCCACGATCATCACGCGGTTGAGCGTGCCGACCAGCAAAACAAGGGCCATGCCCACGGAAACCTGGAATAGGGAAAGGCGTAGGAGCCGCGACAAGGGAGCCGTTTCGCTGGCAACATCGGCAAACGGCAGGTAGCGCGGCGCGATCCGAGTGATGCGGCGCAGGATATTGTCACGAATGCCGCTCAAGAAGCTGCCCCGTTGCTGATGGTCGCTGGAGAAATCTGGCGACCGGGCCGGGTCAAGAAGCGACGCGCGCTTCTATCCCCCGGTCGTGGAGAACAAGGCGCTTATTCGAGCGCCGTGTCGGTTGGTAGCAATGTCCTCGCGGAGGCCAGCGTCACCGGGTCTTCGATGACAAGCCTTGCTGTCCGCCCATCGGGCAGAATTACCGTCATGCCGTCATCGGCAGCGGCGTCGAGATACATTGGCGCGTCAGGTGTGACGTCCGCACTTGCGGGCAGGATATTCGTTTCCGTTTCCAGCGCCGCCGAGCCCGAGCCGAGTTCCTGTCCAGACAGGAAATCAGACACCCAGGTGGTGTTGCTGACAACGGCGACATGCACCGCAAACGAGCCGACGGCTACCGCTGAAAGAAACAGCGGAATACCGACGGTGGGCTTAACAACAAGCCAGATCTTTGAATTGTTCATGCGATCTTGCTCCCGTCAGCCCAGCCAAGGCGTTGCAACAGCCACGAGGAAGTGAGCGACCAAAGCGATCCCCCCAAACACCCGCGTGCCATCGATGAGGTAGCTATGCACCTCTTCCGCCTCTTTGAGGGTCAGACCCGTAGGCCAGACTTTATCCGGATCATCAGACATGATGTTCCTCTCCTCTTCGCTTCGAGATTTGGTCCGAAGGTGCAGGCACCTCAGAACCGGCGAGCGACGGGCCCGCAGAGGCGAAGACACATAGGCGTCTGGCATCCGGGTCCATCGAGATTAAGAATGTCACACCAGTCTGACAGGTCAACTGTAAATTGTGATTTACACCACCTCCTCGCGTGAAACCGAAAGCCGTGTTGAGATCAAATCTCGGTCGGACGCACCTAAACCCTTGTCAATAAACGCTTTGCGAAGATTCAAAGCTGTTTCATCTGAAGTGATTTTTGTCCGTGGCGCCGCATCCAAAACCACGAAAAACCAACGCCTTGCTGTGTCTTTTGCATTGCGAAGACCGCCCCTTCACGATGTAAAGTGTCAATCCAGCATGACAGCAGAGTCGCCCTTTCCATAGCCTTTTGCGCGGTAGAGGAGGCGTTCAACCCTAGAAAAATCATCCTGAATTGCGCGCATTTGGCCTGAGTTACGCCACGGAGTGCCGCAATCGGGCCATGGTTGAAGCGCGACATAAGGGTCACGAGCGCGCTCCATCCGAATTGAGGGCGTTTACGCACTTTCGAAACCGCAGGAATTCAATGAAACCGGAACCAACGCTTCAAGGAGATGAGCTGCCCCCCGGCGCAACCTTGTGTGCCGGTCAGTACACCATTGAAGGTTACCTCAACGCTGGCGGCTTCGGTGTGACCTATTTGGCCTGCGACAGCCTTGGGCGGCGCGTGGTCATCAAGGAGTGTTTTCCTAGCGCGATGTGCTTTCGCTCGCATCAGACGGTCTGCGTTCGCAGCCAGGGAAATGCAGTCGAATTCGATGCGATCCTCGAGTTGTTCGAGAAGGAAGCGCGCGCGCTTGCAATGCTACAAAACCCCTATGTCGTAGGTGTTCACCAGTATTTTCGCGACAACGGTACAGCCTACATGGCCATGGATTTTGTCGAGGGGCGCACACTTCTCGACATTATTGAAACCACGCCTGATCGCCTGACGCCTGAGCTTGTGAAATCTTTGCTGTCGCAGCTTTTGCAAGCGCTCGACTACATCCACGAAAATGACATCCTTCATCGCGACATCTCGCCTGACAACATACTGGTGGATGATGACGACCTTCCCGTATTGATCGATTTCGGCGCGGCACGGGAAGACGCGACGCGGGTCAGCCGCGTGCTATCGAAACTGCAAACGGTCAAAGACGGCTATTCGCCCCAAGAATTCTATGTCGCAGGCAGCGACCAAACCTATGCGAGCGATCTATACGCCCTCGCCGCAACCTTCTTTCATTTGCTCACCGGAACCGCTCCGCCCAGTAGCCAGGTTCGGATGGCTGCCGCAGCGCGTGACGTGGCCGACCCCTTGCCGCCACAGCCACACATCGACGGATATGATGCCGATTTCATCACGGCCATTTGGCAATGCCTCAGCCTGTTCCCAAAGGACCGGCTGCCGGATGCCGATACATGGCTGTCAATGATCGACGATACGCGTCGTAAGGAGCGGCTGCTTGAACAAGCGGAACAGGATGAGACGCTGGACATGACAGTCTCTCAACTCGTCCGCGACTTCTTTCGCGATTTCACGCCGAAGGCTTCTGAACCACCCAAACCAGCAAACGACCCGCCAAAACCAGTCGTGGCAAAACCCGAAGTGCGCGTCGTACAGCCTGAACCGCCGATTGATGATGGGGGCACCTTTCCGCCCGCAGAAGTCGCAACCGCGCATCCCAATTGGCCCCGAAAACCAAAACTGCAACCGATTGAACGGATGCAGCTTCGGCACAGCCGTCCGGAAGTTTTGAACAGGAATGCGCCAGCAGAAGCTGCTTCGGGTCGCCCAAGCTGGCTGTCGCTGTTCGGGAAAGCCTCCAAAACCTCCCCCAGGGCGGTCGATGGGGATGATCAAACAGAGGAAATCGCATGAGTATCAAAAGACTACGCAATGTTGCCGTGCGGATGCGTCCACCAGCTTCGGTGGAAGAACCAACCGCAGGCGCACGCACCTCGCATCCGGTCTCACAACCGCCAGCCAAACCCCGGCGCGTAGCGATTAGTCGACCGCGAACGGATCAGCCGCGCCAAATATGGGATCTTGAAGCGGACACAGCCAAAGTTGCGCCGGTGCCAGCACGAAGTGAAATTCCAGCGCCTGCTTCTCAAGATGCCCAACCGCCAGATCGCGCGAAGACGCGAGTCATTGGCTTTCTTGGCGCTGGTCCGGGGTCTGAGGCGGCGTCCGAAGTTTCAACAGATGGCCCGACCTACCCTGCCGGTTTTCTTGTCGTCATCGACGGGCCTGGCCGCGGCGCCTTCTTTCCGGTGACAACGCGGGTTTCATCCATCGGTCGTGGCGACGATCAAGACATCAGCATGAATTTCGGGGATGAGAGCATTTCGCGCGCTGGACATGCTTCCATAATGTACGACGCCGAACAGAACCGCTTCTTCCTTGGGCACGGCAACAAGGCCAACGCGGTCCGGCGCAACGATATGCCTGTGCTTGCCACAGAAGAAATCCAACACGGCGACACGATCCGTATCGGTAAAACCACCCTGCGTTTTCATGCGTTCTGCGATTCCGGCTTCACATGGAATGAGAGCGGCGATGACTGATCAGCCCGAGTTTGATTTCGACATTGCCTCAGCCCTCGCGCAAGGCACGCGATCACGCCAAGAAGATGCTGTGGCCGTTTCATTCCCGTTTGGTGCAAGGGATGGATTTGCTATTTTGTCTGATGGGATGGGCGGTCATGCAGCCGGAGATCTGGCCAGCCGCGCGATCGTTTCGGAGGTCTTCGCCGCCCTGACAATGCAGGAAAGTGCGCGCCAAGCCGCACCGTCCGACGCCCTGAGGGGAGCTGTCGAAAAGGCAAATACCGGGCTGAAGGCTTGCCTTGCAGCACGCCCGGACCATGAGGGCATGGGCGGCACGGTTGTGGCCACGTATCTCGCGGGGCGCGACCTGCACTGGGTCTCGGTGGGGGATTCCGTTCTTTATCTTTTTCGGGACGAAAAGCTTTCTCGCTTGAATGCGGATCATTCCATGGCCCCGCAACTGGACCTGATGGCCGCAAATGGCGCTATGACCAAGGCCGAGGCTGCCGCTCATCCCCAGCGTAATTGCCTGACATCCGCTTTGACAGGCGAAACGCTCACCGAAATTGACTGCCCGGACGCCCCGCTTGAATTGCGCGCGGACGATATATTGGTTTTGGCCAGCGACGGACTTCAATACCTGCCCGATCCTATCATCGAAGCGCTTTTGCTGCGCGCCCGCAATGAACCGAGTCGCATCATTGCGAACGATCTTCTTGAGGCTTTGGCGACCCTGAATGATCCAGATCAGGACAACACGTCGCTCGTGGTTATCCGACCGATGCTGCGGAAATGCGTGACCCGGAACAGCGGTTTGTTTCAGGCGCCGAGCGCCATGCTCAAAGCCATGCGCCGCGCCGTCACCCCGTCCATTTCCATTGAGCCGCGGGGGTGATGATGCAGGGCCTTGCGCCAGATCCACGTGAGACCGTCGCAAAGCTGGAAGCGCTTGTGACGAACGCCCGCATCCCACAACGGGATGCGGATCGCTGCGTGCATCTGATCGACACACTGCGCAGGCCGGTTCGCGTTTGCCTGATGGGCCAGAGGGACAGCGACTTACGCACCTTGCTCTACACGCTGTGCGGCCGCGACATTGCGCCCGACGGTCTTTCCTTGCCGCCTGCCATTGAACTGCAATTCGGTCATTCTCCACAAACACATGCAACACTTGCGGACGGATCGCACTTAACCTGTGAGGGCTGGCCTCGCGCGGACCTGCTCGCGGAAGCTCCGGTTTTCCTGCGCATCACCGCGCCTTTAGACGCACTCACACGCATGTCGTTTCTGGCTTTGTCCCTGGATGTGAACCCAGCCATGCATCGCCCTGCTCTGGCATGGGCTGCACGACGCACTGAGATAGCGGTTTGGTGCACGACTGCCTTTTCCGACCTGGATGCACGCATCTGGGCCAATGCGCCCGAGCGACTGTCACATCGGGCATACTTAGTGGAAACGGCGCCGAACACAGGCGTCTCCGACCACAAAGCAGCCGCCGATTTCACTGGGCACTTGCATTTAGCCTTGCCCGGCGAGGTCGCCCCCCTACTCAACCGTATCGGCGACGACATTGACGAAGCACGAATAGCCGATCTGGATGCTGCTCATTTGTTGCTACATCGGCTTGGACATCTGAACGGGCCAATCAGCACGGCGAGTGACGTTGCAACAAAGGAGCCGCAGCGCAGCCCGGGACAGCTTTCGCGACTGCGCGACATCTTGTCGGAACCCACGATCTACCTGTCACGCCGCGTTCGAGCCCTGGCCGAAGATTTGGCATGGATCGACCCGGATGCGGAAGCAGCTTGGCACGAAACGGCGCTCATTCACTGCACAGAAACAGCTGAGGGTCTGAAAGACCGATCCAGCGAGTGGCCGGACGATTTGGCGGAATTCACTGCTTTGTCGGAAATGATCGACGACGCAACAAATTTGCTTTTGCTTCTCCAAATGGATTCTGGTCCTGATCAAGTAGAAGACGCGGCCGGACTTTTGCACCAGATGCGTTGCGCGTTCGATCAATGCAGGCTTGGGCACGGGGTGGCGGCATGAAACATGATCCCGCCCTTCAGGCGCCTCCGATGAACCAAGCTCTGCTGTCGCGTGCCTACCGCGGTTTCACGCCTCTCACGCGGGATCTTGCAAAGCTGGAAAAGGCCTTGGGCCATTTGCAAGTCGCGGGTGGGGACGCCCACGCGGATCATATCCGTGCCCTCCGTGCCGAGATGCAGGCCTTCGCGCCTTCGGTAACGTTAATTGGCCAAGTGAAGGCGGGAAAGACCGCGCTGGCTAACGCGATGGCCGGCACAGTTGGATTGCTGCCCTCCGATATCAATCCGTGGACGTCGGTGGTCACGTCCGTCCACCTTTCGCCACGCCGTACCAAAACGCAGGAGAAATCCAGTTATCGCTTTTTCACGGATACGGAATGGTCGAACCTGCTGACAACCGGCGGGCGGGTCGGAGAACTGGCAAGCCGTGCCGGTGCAGATCAAGAGCTTGAAAAGGTCCGCAAACAGCTTGAGGCCATGCGCGACGCGGCCCGCGCCCGATTGGGGGACCAGTTCGAGATGTTGCTGGGGCAAACCCACGACTACGGCTATGCAGATTCCGAGTTGGTCCAGCGTTATGTTTGCTTGGGCGATGACAGCGACGGCATTCCCGCACAGGGCCGATTTGCAGATATCACCCGGTCCGCAGACCTTTACCTGTCGCAACCCGCCCTGCCCTTGCCCCTATGCCTGCGCGACACGCCCGGTGTGAACGACACGTTCATGGTGCGCGAACAGATTACGGTGAACGCCATTCGCGGCAGCCGGTTGTGCGTCGTTGTCTTGTCGGCACATCAAGCCCTGTCCAACGTGGACCTTGCTTTGGTTCGGCTTATTGCCAACGTCCCGTTGCGAGATGTCGTGATCTTCGTCAATCGCATTGATGAACTCGCAGACCCCGCCAAAGACATCCCTGAAATCCGCGCCTCGATCGAGAAAACGCTGAAATCGCTCAGTATTCCGGCAGAGGCAGAGATTCTGTTTGGTAGTGCCCATTGGGCAAATGCGGCCCTTTGCGGTGATTTTGAACAGATGGGCCGTGACAGTGCGGCGGCCTTGCTCAACTACGCGCGATATCAAGATGGTGCGACGGGCCAGGAAAAAGACACCGCTGCACTGATCTGGGCCCTATCCGGACTCCCTGCTCTTGGAGAAACAATCGCAGAACGCACCCGCTGCGGTGACGGCGCGCGGCTGCTTGCCGGTATGGCCGCGGCCGCGCGCAACACCGCCGGTGCAATTTCTGCCAAGCGCGCCATGCGGGAACGGCAGATTGTCGAACGGACAAGCGGCACGGCAAACATGCAAGACCTCGCCGATGCCATTGATCGGATCTCATCCGATGCCCGCGCAACGCTTGATCAATCCCTCACGACCTTGACGGCTGATCTCGATCTGCGGCTCGGTAAAGCGCAAGAGGCTTTTGTCTCGCGCGGCACCACGTCATTGATCCGACACCTCGAGATTTACGGCGAAGACGTAGAATGGACGTATGAGCCCGCCGGACTGCGCCTGCTGTTGAAATCGGCATACAATGTCTATTGCGCGAAGACCCACAAAGCCGCGGACGCCATCTTGGAAAGGGCAGCGCGGCACCTTGAACGCCTATTCGAGGCAACCTTCAACCTGAGCCATACGGGCTTCACGCTAGAGCCGCCAGCCACGCCAGAGCCGCCGGTACCGGTCATGTTGGGCCAAACCATTGCGCTCGACATTAGGGGCAGTTGGTGGACCCGTTGGTGGCGACGCCGGCGCAGCTATGACAGCTACGCCGCGGACTTTCGTTTGTTGATCGAGGCCGAAATTGCACCCATCGTGACCGCCCTTTCGTCAGATCACGCAGCCCCGCATGCAAGTGCGGTGCGCAAGGCCCTCGACAACTTCCTCACCAGACAACGTGGCGTGATCCTTAGCCTTGCTGATCAAGGCGATGAAAATCTTGCACGTCTACGCGAGGAGCAAGGACAGACGGATGAACAGCAATCTCACGCGCTGAACACTGCGCAAGCGATCCTTGCAGATTTCGCGCCAGTTCAAAGAGAAAGGGCAAATTGATGAAACCGGAGCATAAAAAGCCCTGCATTGCCCTGCTTGGCGAATTCTCTGCAGGGAAAAGCACATTGGCCAACCTTTTGTTAGGTCGCACCCAATCCAGGGTGCGAGTGACAGCGACGCAGGTACCACCGCTTTGGTATCAACACGGCAATGGCGAGCCAGTCCGCATCCGAAACGATGATACGAAAGAACCATTAGGCCCCGATGCGGATATCGCGGTCGCCGTGGAGGATACAAAGGTCGTGCACGTGCCGTTGGACGCCCCCATCCTTGAACGGATCGATCTTCTCGATATGCCGGGAAGCTCTGATCCTAATATGGCGCCGGACGTTTGGGACAGTTTGCTACCAAGCGTCGACATAGCGATCTGGTGCACACCCGCGACGCAGGCATGGCGACAATCGGAGGCCGCAATTTGGGACAATATGCCGGATGCGGTCCAAAACCGGTCGATGATGTTGTTGACCCGGTTCGACAAGGTGCGCATGCAGGATCAGACCCGCGTCCTGAAGCGCGTGCGCACCGAGGTCGCGGGACAGTTTCGACATGTTCTTCCCGCCGCATTGCTCGCGAAAGACGCGGCGGGGCGAAGTCCTGCGCTAAAGACGATTATAGCGGCCTTGGACGACCTTATCGAAAACGCTGTACCGAAGGTCGTTGCGCCAGTCGAAGCTTCAAGGGCACAGATACCAAAGTGCCCGCCCAGGCCGCTTCACGAAGCTGTAACGCCACGCCGCGTCACCGCCTTGTCCGCTGGCACTAAAAGCAAACGCCGCTCTGGGCCGAGCGCGCTTTTCTGATCGAACCCATTATGAACGTTGATTGCCTCCATTCTTACCGCAACGCGCATCCACAATGCGCACTCGTCATGCTCAGTGACACACGCTCTGGCACTGTCTTGGCCGCGGATGGGGAACTGATCTACCCCCAAGAACACCTTGATGCACTCAGCATGCTCGCGTCCGACACGCTCGACGTTGTCAGCGTACATGCCATCCACGCCATCCTGCACACGCCCCATGCCACTCGCTTGTTTGTGCGGGTGCCGCATCTGGGCACCGTTGCACTTACGTGTATAGTCAATCCTGGTTCAGACATCACCGAGCTCCTTCCGGGATTGCTTCAATTCGCAGGCACCCTCGAGATTGGGGGCATCGCCGCATGACGAACCTTGCCCGCATTCAATCGACCCTGAACGCGGCTGCCAATGTGGGCAGCCCTGATGCACCGGTCGGTGACTTGTGGGGACTTTTTGAGAAGCTCAACCGCATTGTCCTCCCGCGGGAGGTCACACTCAACCTGACAAATGGCGCAGAACTAAAGCTGACCGCAGGCCATCGAAGACTGCTTGGTATGACCTCCAACCGAACCGGTGCCGCGCCTTGGGGGGATGATTTGAGCGCTGGAGACGAAAAGCGCGTCGTGGACGCACTAGCGAAAGAGCTTTCGGAACATGCCGTTGCCAACTCTTCCGAGATCGCGCTTTCGCAAGGCGCGGAGGCATCTGGGCTTGGTCTCGCAGTATCCCGATTGCTGGAGTTGATTGGTCCAGCCAGCGCGAACCCGACCCGTTCAGCCCTGCCATCATTACTGAAATCCTTCGTCGCTCGATATGCGGGAGAGATCGAAGCGAGCTTCATAGCGGACAGCCAGGAAATTGCGCCACTAACCGGAGAGCATCACGTTATTGAAGAACGCGGTCCTGAGGTCGCCGATATCCTTGCCCGAGCAACTTCAGAAGACAGTGCCTTGGCCTCCACACTGGAAACAGACGGTGCGCTCGCCTTTCCTCAGAGTACAGCGGAAGAGACTTGCATCTTGATCGTGGGATGCGTCGGCACCTACGGCGCGATAGTGTTTCGCCACACCAGCGCGCATCAAGCCATGGAATACTGGAAAGCAGCCTAAGTCGCTGGCACCGCACCAAGCGAGCCGCGCAAGCAAAGCTCAGTGTGCAAGTTCTCGCTTTCAAGCGGAACACCATCCTCCAACAACCCGATTAAAGACCGCGCCGCGCGGCGCCCCATTTCCCGATGCGGGATGCGCACCGTGGCAATCTCGGGCGATGTCACCTGCGCCAATTCGATATCGTCAAAGCCCGTCACGGATACATCACCAGGCACCGACAAACCCATCTTTGCGGCCTGCTTAATCGCGCCAACGGCTAGAACATCATTCGCGCACATTACCACCGTCGGCTTGTGCGGCGCCCCCATCACGGCTTCAAACCCTGCGGCCCCCGTCTCAATCCCGTACCGAGTGCGATGGATCGTAAGGCTGTTTGCAGCCAGTCCGGCCTGCTGAATGGCCTCTGAAACTCCGCGCACCCGTTCGGCCACGCGGTCATTGGTATCGGTCTCTGCGGCAATCAGGGCGATCCTGCGATGGCCCAGCTGCAAGACCTCTTCCGTCAGGCGGCGCATGGCATGGCGATTATCGAACCCTATCGTCGGGTCCGTCTTCGCGGCGTCAAAGGCCCAAGTGATCAGCGTCGGTACGTTGCGCGCCTTGATGAAGTCGGTGATGGCAGGTCCGCGTTGATATCCGATCAACAAAAGCGCGTCCGCCCCTCGCGCGATCAGGGACCGGATCTGCTTCTCTTCAAGATCGGTCTGATACGCAGAACTGGCGACCAGTAGCATATAGCCGCGCCCATCCAGCTCCTCCTGAAACGCCTGAATGCCTTGCGCAAATACGGCGTTTTCCATCGTCGGTATGATCGCCCCAATGGTGCGCGTGCGCTGCGCAGCCATGACGCGGGCCCCGAAATTGGGGGAATAGCCAAGTGTGTCTACAGCGGTCTGAACCCGCTCCCGTGTCCGGTCGGAGACCAATTCGGGGAAATTCAAACTGCGCGAGACAGTCGCCGTGGAAACCGAGGCAAGTCGCGCCACGTCTTCCAGTGTCGGCGCAGATTTGGCGTCTTTGGTCATGGGGTGCAAACGGTTAAAAGCATCTGTTCTGCTTAATGAAAGGGCTTTCACTGTCAACTCTTTGGCCACGCCAACACGCAGTCCGCCTTGTGGTCATATCCGAACTGCGCGAGACACGCGGGGCGCAGAAGGGTTCGCTTATGGCTTTATTCAAACGCTTTGGCCTGTTTTTCGTGCCCAACGGCGGCCTTTACGACCGCGGGGCATCTTGGCTGGGATGGGATAGTGTTGCCGGATGCCCGTTGCCCCATCCGTCGCTGCCCGAGCTTCGCACACCCGTAGAACGGCTAAGCCGCCGCCCGCGAAGATACGGCTTCCACGGCACAATCAAGCCGCCTTTCACCTTGGCGAAGGGGACGGATTTGGCAGAGCTTTCGACTGCAACGGCTGCGTTTTGCGCGGATCAGGCGTCGGTCGCCCTACCCTCACCCATCATCCGTCGCGTCGGTCGGTTCATAGCAATCACGCCGTCTGAACCGATCGGTGCCCTTAGGGCATTTGCGGCCGCGGCAGTCGAAGCATTGGACCCATTCCGCGCGCCCGCCACGGAAAGCGAATTAGCCAAACGGCGCAAGCACGGGCTGAGCACACGGCAAGAGGAAATGCTCCAGACCTGGGGCTACCCTTATGTGATGGACGAGTTTCGCTTTCACCTGACGCTCACCGGCCCGACAGACCATGCGGATCATGTCTGCGACATCCTACGCAACCACTTCGCGGGCGCCCTCAGCGCTCCGCTCACCATCAACGCGCTCTGCCTTGTTGGCGAGGACGCGGATGGTTTTTTCCATGTGGTCGAGCGCGTCCCGTTGACCGGCAAACGCGTGGGGTAGCAGTTTCCGTTTCCTCCCCACCCCAAGAGTGCGCTACGGATTTTGGCAAGAGGGAGGGTTCACCATGGCCGACATCACTGTTTTCGAGGCGCGCAAGATCGTCACCATGGATCGTAACCGCCCCACCGCCACCCATGTCGCGGTAAAGCACGGGCACATCTTGGCCGTGGGGGATGCATCCTGTGCTGACGCGTGGGGCGCGGTCACGCACGACACCACACTCGCCCACACGGTACTGATGCCCGGATTTGTGGAAGGCCATGCCCACATGATGGCGGGCGCGATCTGGGACTACGCCTATACCGGCTTCCACGACCGCATCGATCCCGATGGCAAGCTGTGGCAAGGGCTAGAAAGCCTTGACGCGGTTGTTGAGCGGTTAAGGGAGGTCGAGGCATCGTTGCCCGAACGCCAACCCCTGATCGGTTGGGGCTTTGACCCGATCTTCCTGCCCGATGAACGGCTCGGGGCCAGCCATCTTGATCGTGTGTCCACGACCCGCCCGATCGCAATCATATTCTCCAATTTCCACCTGATGTGTGTGAACTCCGTCGCGTTGGAGATGGCCGGATATGACGGCGGCACCAACGTGGAAGGCGTCGTTAAAGACAGCGCGGGAACGCCAACCGGCGAGCTTCAGGAAATGGCAGCCATGTTCCCGATCATGCGCCGCCTCGGCATTGATTTCCGCGCCCTGTCCCAACGCGAAAGCGCGATCCGGTCCTACGGTGAAGTTGCCCGCCGGGTGGGTGTGACGACCGTGACGGACCTGTTCTCGCAATTGGAGGATGAAGATCTCGCCACAATGCTCTCAGTCACGTCAGACACCGACTTTCCCTTGCGGGTCGTTCCGGCATTGGCTGCAACAGGCGACCCAAACGCGCTGGCTGAACGCGCGAAAGCCCTGAAGACACGTTCCACTGACAAACTGCGCCTCGGCGCGGTGAAGCTGATGACCGACGGATCAATCCAAGGCTGGACGGCGCGGGTAAAGTGGCCCGGCTATGTGGGCGGCCAGCCGAATGGGCTTTGGAACATGGCCCCGGACCAGATCTTTGAAACCTGTGCCGCGCTCCATGCTGCGGGCGTTCAGATGCACATCCACGTCAATGGCGACGAAGCCTCAGAGGTCGTCATCGACGCGCTGGAGGCCGCGATGCGTGCCTCGCCCTGGCCTGCCCACCGCCATGTCCTGCAACACGGGCAGATGATGGACGACGCACAATTCCGCCGCTGCGCCGAACTGGGCATCGCCGTGAATCTGTTCGCCAACCATCTGTGGTATTTCGGGGATCAACACGTGGCCCTCACCATCGGTGAAGACCGCGCCAACCGCATGGATGCCGTGCGCTCTGCCCTTGATGCCGGTCTGACTGTAGCGATCCACTCCGACGCGCCGGTCACGCCAATGGGGCCGCTTTTCACAGCATGGTGCGCGGTGAACCGGGTCACGATGTCAGGCCGCACTTTGGGCGAGGCGCAGAAGATTTCGGTGGAAGAGGCGCTCTATGCCATCACTTTGGGGGCAGCCCGAACGCTGAAGATGGATGCAGAAATCGGGTCTATCGAAGTTGGCAAGCGCGCGGATTTCGCCGTACTCGGCAGCGATCCGACAGAAGCCGCCCCGGACGCGCTGAAAGACGTCGACGTTTTGGGGACTGTGCTCGACGGTCGGGTCCGTCTGCTGTGAACCCTTTGCCGATGACCGTCATCTCCGGCTATCTAGGTGCGGGCAAGACGACGTTGATCAACCGCGTCCTTGCTGACCCGCATGGCTTGCGCATTTTGGTGATGGTTAACGATTTCGGCGCCATCAACATAGACGAGCATCTGCTGATCTCGCGTGATGAAGACACGATTGCCCTGTCAAACGGATGCGTCTGCTGCACGATGGGTGCCGATCTGTTCATGGCCATCGGGGACGCGCTGGACCGTCGCCCGCGCCCCGATCACCTTTTCATTGAAGCCAGCGGCATTTCGGACCCTGCGCGCATCGCGAACGCGGCGTTGGCCGAACCGGACCTGAGTTATGCAGGTATTGTCACCGTTGTGGACGGCCAAAGCTTCACGTCGCTGAAACGCGACCCGCTCATCGGCCCGCAATACATGTCGCAGATCGAAAAGGCGGACCTGATCTGGGTCAGCAAGGAACCTCATACCGACCAGCTAAACCAAGTAAAGGCAGAAGCCGCTGCCCCGGTCGTTGAGGGCATGCCCGCCAATGTCTTCCTTGAGCTCATAGGAAACACCACGACACCACCGGAGCCCGGCCAGCCTCACGCAGACTATTCAGCGTGGGGATCAAACGGCGCCTTCGCCGGGGATAAGGCAATGCTGCGCAGAAGGCTTGAGGAGCGCCCAACGGGTCTTTTCCGCGTGAAAGGGATTGCACAAGACCAAAGCGGCATTCACTGGCGCGTTCAGGTTGTCGGGCAACAGGTAGAAATCACACCCGCGCGAAACGCGGAACCGGGCCTTGTAGGCATTGGATTGTCATCACTGTGGGACGAAGAAGCCATCCAGTCGTGGTGGCCCATAACTTAAGCTGAATGGTGCGGGTGGAGGGAACAGTTGCACGGCGCCTCAACGTGTCACAGTGTTTCAAAATATTTTTTTTCAGACGTTTAGACGGTAGGCATCTCTCATAGTATTGCATGATGCGTCACGATATGCCACGCTCTTGGGTGGACGGAAGGGTGGATAGAGATGCGCGCACTGCACAAGCTTTCCTTTGCCCGCGCGAGAGCGGCGGCCCCAGGAAAATACTCTGACGGTGGTGGGCTTTGGCTGTTCAAGCGACAAGATGGGGGTGCGCAGTGGATCCTGCGCGTAACCGTACATGGACGACGCAGAGAAATGGGTCTTGGAAGGTTCCCTGAAGTCTCCATTCAAGAGGCTCGTGTCGAAGCGGATAAGTGGAGAGCGGAGGTGCGTGCGGGGCGCGATCCAATCAAGGTTCGGGAGCGACGACGCCGCGATGCCAAAATAAACCTCTACCTGTTGGAGGATATCGCACGGGACTGTTTTGAGGCACGTAAAGCTGAGCTCAAGGAGGACGGCAAAGCAGGTCGGTGGTTTTCTCCACTCGAACTCCACGTGCTACCCAAACTAGGAAAGATTCCCATCGCAGAGATAGACCAACGTGACATACGAGATGTCCTGAAACCAATCTGGCATTCAAAAGCCGCAACAGCAAAGAAAGCACTGGAAAGGCTGTCAGTTTGTATCGAACACGGCGCCGCGCTGGGCTTGGATGTTGACCTACAGGCACCGAGGAAAGCCCGTGCGTTATTGGGGGCTCAGCGGCACACAGTCGCCCACATTCCGTTTATGCCATGGCAAGATGTACCTGGGTTCTTCAAATCTCTGGATCCCGACAGTGTCGCGCATCTGGCGCTGAAGCTTCTAATTCTAACTATCGGGACCCGATCGAAACCGCTCCGTTTTCTCCACTTGGACCATATCCAGGACGATGTCTGGAACGTGCCAGGCGAGCTAATGAAATCCCGGCCTGGCGCTGCCGCGGATTTTCGAGTTCCGCTCTCTAGGCAAGCTTTGTCAGTCATCGAAAGGGCGCAGCCATTTCAGCGAGACGGCTTCCTATTTCCCAGTGCTAGAAAAGGAGTGATCTCGGATGCGACTATGGCGCGACTTATGGAGCGACGAGGCCTCGAAGCACGTCCACATGGGTTCCGATCCAGCTTCCGTGTTTGGTGTTCGGAAGTTGGAGATGTTACTTGGGAGGTTGCAGAAACCTGTATAGCGCATAGCACAGGAAACAAGGTCGAGCGGTCGTACAAGCGGACAGACCTTCTGGAGCAAAGGCGTGAGGTCATGCAACGCTGGGCTGATTTCGTAGATGGTTCAGAACCCTGAATAACGCGGATCTACGCAAGCCGCTGGAACGACGGCAAGTACGTTCTTGCGGCAATAAAAATAACGCTGTGCGCTGTTTTTGAAAATCTCCGGTCATAGGTGCCGGTTGCCACGCAAAAGGAGAGAATTCTTGCGCAAAACGCTACCAATGTTCGACGGGTCTCATGGAAATGCTAAACCCTTCGATGGTCTTTTTTTGATAGCCGCGCTGGGCAGTTCAAATTTCGACGAGATCATGGATACCCATTCCATGATGAAAGGCCTTCAAGAGCAAGATCGAGATAGCGCAACCAATTCCAGCCGAACCTTCCTCAAAAAAATAATTTTGGACGACGAGACAAATAAGATGCATGCTGGACATGTCGTCCTTGAGATCTCTTCTTTTTATCTGAGAACTGGAGAGTTCCCAACCCTCGACAAGACCTACAAACTCGTCGCGACGGAAACAGCCGCAGACGAAGGCAAGCCGGCAACGGCCTCACTCCCAGAGAGCATCCGAAAGGCCTTTAAGAGATATCGACCGACATCCCACTACCTTGCAGCTTGGGCGCTTGATCCCGATGTTTTTTTTGAGAGTGGGTTCTCTGCCACGAAAGCCGACCATACGCTTCGCTTGATAAAGTGGTTTGAGACTACGCTGGATCATTTTTTTGAAGTTCATTCCAGCAGCCAGTAGCACCCGGTCCTGTTACCGGATGTAATCCCCAAGATCGAAGATGCCAACGCAAGAAAGCTTCTGGTCCCGCCGACTCCATAGCGCTCGCGTTCCACTCTGAAAATCAACTCACTCGGCTGGGCGGCAGAAAGGTGTCATTTTTTTTATGACACTGCCGACAACCGATGTGCGGAAGTACTGGCTGCTCTTGAAAAAACAGGAGTAACCATGAATTATCTTACCCTATCTGACCTGAGCACCAAACTCGGCGGCCGCAGCCGCAGCTCGATCTATCGCGACATTGAAGCAGGCCGCCTCCCCCTGCCGATCAAGTTCGGCCGCCGTCTCTACTGGGCAGAAGCCGATGTCGACCGCGCCATCCAAGCCTTCGTCAAAGGGTCTGAATAATGACCCGCAAGCCGGACCAGTGGATGTACGATCTAGCGGACGAGCGGCGTTTGGACGGCTCATTGCGCTTTCTTTTTATCGAGCTTTGCCGTTTTGCCGATCGCAAAACCAACTGTTGTTTCCCTGCCGTGGACACGCTTGCCAAGCGCGTCAAATCCCATCGCCGGACCGTGCAGAGCAACTTGCGCAAACTTGAAGAGCGCGGCGCTATCGAAACCCACAAGCAGTCAAAGAACAACGTTCAGCTGACCAACAAGTACCAGATCTTGGGGGTGGCAAAAAAACCGCCCCGGGGGCGGCGCTAGGACCGCCCGAAGTAAACCCCTTCGGGGTTAGATTCTTACCAGAGAGAAAAGATCTATGACCTATCAGTCCAAACAAGTTGTGGATGAATTCACTGGTCTTTGGCGTCGGATTCTAGTCAACGCTGGCATACCTTCGGAATTTCTTTCTGCCCGGCACGGCCCGTGCCCGCTTTGTGGCGGGAAGGACCGGTTTCGCTTCGACGATGTAGGCGGGAATGGGACGTGGTTTTGCAACCAGTGCGGTAACGGGAATGGTTACGAGCTTTTGAAACGGCGGCTTGGTATTCGTGGTTTTCCCGAAGCGAAAGACGAAGCACGTCGGTTGCTCGGTGCTACTACTGGGCCGGTGAACGCCTTTTTTTCTTCTGGAAAGAAAAATAACCCCGCTGATTTTGACCAGCAGAAACGGCTTTGGGAACAAGCGCACCAAATCACTCCCAGCTCCGAGGCAGGGCTGTACCTAACTTCGCGCGAACTCGACCTACCGTATGATGCGGAATACCTCCGCGTGTCTGCTAGCCCAATTTCCTATGACGGGTCCCAGCGCTTCGTTGCGATGCTCGCCAAACTCGTTGACCAAGATGGGAATTTTGTTGGTCTGCACAAAACCCACTTGCTGGGCGGCATGAAGGCGCCTGTGCCCAAGCCCAAAACATTCGGACGCGGTTCGAAATTGGATGGTGGCTTCGTGGGAGACGGGCTGCACAACAGCGAAATCTTCGGGATCGCCGAAGGTATCGAAAATGCCATGGCGGCTTCCGTGTTGTTTGGTTGCCCCGTCGCAGCAGCAGTTACTGCAGACAACTTGAGCAAATTCAAGCCGCCCGTGGGCGTGCGCGTCGTGAACATCTATGCAGACAACGACCCCAGCGGTGAGGCTAAAGCGGAACGGTTGCGCCGTCGCCTTGAGGATGCGCACTTCGAGGTCCACGTCGAGTATCCGTGCGATGGCAAGGACTGGTGTGACGAACTATTAAGTTTGCCGGGAACGGGCCTGCGTGACACCGGCCAACTGCAGTTCAGATCAAGGGTAGTTAAATAGTTTTGGGGGTAATTTCCTAATGATTTGTGAAAACACTCCTCAAGTCGACATTCGCGATTACCTGCCGACCGGCCACGATATTTCGGCTCTTGGAACTAACCTCAGTGTATATCGTATAAGGTGCAACTACGGCGGCTACCGGTATTGGTTTCGGTGCCCAGCATGTCAGCGCAACTGCTGTATCCTGTATTTGGTCAATGGCTGCGTTCGCTGCCGGAAATGCGGTAAGCTTCGCTACCGCAGCGAGCTTCTTTCACCGCAAGCACGCCGGCTCCGCAAAGCGCTCAAGATCCGTGCAAGCCTAGGACAGACCTCTGGCGGTCTAGCAGTCCCGTTCCCTGAGAAACCGAAGGGCATGCACCGGAAAAGATACGAGCGGTTGAAAGAAGAGTGCATGACCACTGAGGCGGCGTATATGAAAGAACTCGGTGCATTTATGATAAGGCTTCAAAGGAGAGTTGAAGCTTGGTAGCGCGGAAGGCCGGGCCACATGCGGGCAGTCGTCGCTTGACCTACGCGATAGCTCATCACAACACTTTCAAAGAGGACCTGCGCCACAGCTATTTGACCGGGATTTCTTTCAGGACCGATGACAAAAACTGTCGCAAAATTTGCCGCTGATTATGATTGCTTCACTCTGTCTGCGGCCTTGTTCAAACGCACAGTGGGCGGGAAGCGGATATTCGCTGCGAGCGCGAACACTGACACGAAGTTTACCGTGAGTGCCTCGGTTTGAGAATGTTGCCTTTCCTAGGCTACCTGTTCGTTTGCCATCCAAAGTCGCACCGGAACGACAAGCACGACTGATTTTGAGCGCTCAGATAGCCGTTTCGCTTCCCCCGCCGTACTGGCACACCTATCACACGGCGGAAGTCCGGTGCCCGCACTCACCAAGTACAACGTTTTTCGGACTTTGAGCACAACTTCTTGTCAGTGGACACGAACTACCTTGTGTTTGCGTCGGTCATAGAATCACTCGCCATAGTCGGCAGTGGAGAGCCCGCGATACCGCAACCAAGGTTCTGCCAACCTTTGCTTTGCGCTGACGTTTAGGTTTATTCGTCTCAAAAGAACACAGTTCTTTTGACTTTGATAGCACGCTTTAGGCGGCAAATGCCGCGACTTTAGGTCGTTCGATTGCGAACCCCTGCAAGTAGTCAATTCCAAGGCTTGTCAATGCCTCAATCATTTCCTCACTCTCGACGTGCTCTGCGACCGTTTGCAATCCGGCCACATGAGCCATTTTGATAAAGCATTCAAGGCTCGCGAAAGACACTGGGTCATGGTAGTTACGTATGAAGCTTCCGTCGATTTTTAGGTAGTCCGCAGGAAGATTACTGAAGTAACGAAATGATGACGCTCCTGCACCGAAGTCATCAATCGCTACTGACAAACCGTACTCCCGAAGTGTCGAAAGAAATGACGACATCTGCTCCATGTTCTCGACGATAGAAGTTTCAGTAACCTCGATGCAGACGCGGCCCAATTGATGAGAAGTGCCCGTTTGAAGGATAGCAAGAAAGTCCTTTTGGAAGCTTCGCGACGACAAAGAAGCGGGAGACAGATTTACGGAGTAAGTAACGCCTGGTTCTGCCGCCGCAGCAATTTCCAAGCATCGCCGGAACATCCAAAGGTCAATGTTGGGCATCAAGCCGTATCGCTCAGCCGCACCCAAGAATTGCTCGGGGGCTATGAGCTTTCCGTCCGGACCAGGGAGGCGGATGAGTAACTCACGCAACTCTCCTAAGCCTCCAACGCTGGCCACTGGTACAATTCTCTGTTCATGAATTTCCCAGCTGCCATTTTGGTTCGCTCGCTCAATAACATCGATCAGAGATAACTGCATAGCCACATCGCGCATAGCGTCGTCGTCGGTTGACCATACACATATTTGATTTCGACCAGCTGCTTTTGCTGAGTAGGCGGCGATGTCTGCTCTTCGCATATGCTCCGAACCATCAGGTGCAGGTATACTGATATCGGTTACGCCGATACTTGCTCCAATCCTTGCACAACCATCGGCAACATGAATTGAGTTTATCGCCGACAGCATCGTACCGGCGAACTCTTCGGCCTTAGCCGAAGTGGGGAAATGTCCAATGACAACAAATTCATCTCCACCTTGGCGTGCAGCATGGATTTTCGAGTCAGTGAACCCGCTTAGTACCTCAGCAATCTGACGAAGTAAGTGATCACCAGTATCGTGACCATGTGTGTCATTTACTCGTTTAAAGTGGTCGAGATCGATAAAGAATAGGAAACTAGAGTTTCTGGCGATCGGGTCGATCAAACATGCGTTTAACCTTTGCTGGAACTCGTTTCGATTGAGAAGACCTGTCAGGAGGTCATGTGTCGCCCGGTACTCAATGTCACGAGATAGTTTTCTTTGCTCAGTTACATCGCGGAATACGATAACAGCACCTGCTGTCCGACCATCTGGACCGATTATTGGCGCTGCTGAGTCGTCGACAGGGGTTTCCTCGCCCGAGCGTTGCCTTAGAACCGAATTTGGCTCCAAGGTCACCGTCTCGCCAACCTTGAGGCATTTTGCAATTGGGTCGGTGACGGGCGCACCGGTGGTTTCGTTGTAGACTGCGAAGACTTCGGAAGAAGGACGACCAATTGCTTCTTCAACAGTCCAACCGGACAGATCCGCAGCAACTTGGTTTAGCCAAGTTACTCGACTGTCGCGATCAGTGGTGATGACGCCATCGCCGATTGATGACATCGTAACGGAGAGTTTAGAGGTTTGTTCCTGCAACTCGACCAAAAGGCTTCGTTCCGGAGTAAGGTCGAAACACGCTCCGTGTATCCTGTCCAACTGGCCATCGTGGTCTTTGTAGGCCTCTCCCATGAGCTTCAAAGAGTGTGACAAGCCCTTACCGTCGTCGAAATCGATTTCTATATCGATCCTTGGACTCCCTGAAATTAGTCTTTTTACCTGGCTCTTGAATTTGGCAGCTTCTGCGTGCGGCAGAAGCGCCAACCATGCAGCCAGCGTGTGGGGCTTGCTTGCATCGGTCACCGCGAAGTGTTCGATCATGGTGTCGTCCCATGTGACGGTGCCGTCCACAATGTCCAGACTCCAAAGGCCTACTCCGCCGCTGCTGCTGGCAAGCTGCATCCAGTCTCTGGTTGCACGCAGCTCTTCATCTTTGACAACCCGCTCAGAAATATCCTGAAAGGCGCCAAAAAGCCTGGCCGGCTTGTTCCTTTCATCAAATTCCGCTTGACCGACCGCCCGCACCCAGATGCGTTCACCGTTCATCCGGTCAAATGGCAACTCGAGATCCCACGGCGTCCCATCGTCCATCGCTTGATTGACTGCGTCCGCAACGGTTTGGCGGGCCTCTGGTGCATAAAAGCTGATGCCATCTGCAACGCTTGGCAAAAAGTCTTCACTGACGCCATGAATGCGACGCGTTTCAGCAGTCCAAAAAAGTTCATTCGTTTGCAGATCCAGCTCCCAACCGCCAACTCCAGCCACTTGACCCGTGCGTTCAAAAAGCTGCTTAAGTCGATTTTCTGTTTCTTGTGATTGTTTAAGTTGATCTATTGCAAAATGGGTTCCATACATCCATTCCGGTGCGCCATCGGCCGTTCGTGTGAAAACGCGGCCACGATCGTGAACCCAAACCCAGTGGCCGTCCTTGTGCTTCATGCGCGCCTCAATGTCGTAGAACGCTGTTTCCCCAGACCAATGAGCGTTCAAAGCAGCCTCGGACTTTTCGAGGTCGTCAGGGTGCGCAAAATCCAGCCATGTTTGGATGGTGGTGGGCCCGAGCTCGTCCAAGGTATAGCCAACGATCTCAGCCCATCGCAGATTGAATCGTGTCTCGCCCGTCTGCACGTTCCATTCCCATGTGCCAGCGTTAGTACCTTCCAGGTAGGACTGTAGCCTGAACGACTTTTTTCGAAGCCGCTCGACAATAACGTTTTCGTCATCTGGCAGGGTGATGAAGGCAACAGCGCCAGCGTGCTCTCCGTCTTCATCGAAAAGCTTCGATGCCGAAAGGCAGCAGGAAACTATGGCACCGTCTTTTGCAACGAACTCTAGTCCAAGATCGTCGACATGGCCGGTTTTGAGTACCTCTTCGTATCGAGGGCGAACCTTTGTCTGCGCATCTTCCGCAAGAAAGTCAAAACTGCGGCGCCCGATCACTTCGTGACGTTCGTATCCAAACACTTGAAGCCAACGGTTGCTGACACGAACAATCAATCCGTGGGGATCCGAAACGTGGAAGATGGCCGGAAGATCTTCGGGCAGCTCAAATACGGAACCAAGTGGTTTCTGTTTAATCGCTTCCATTTCACAACCCTTCAAGCTCACGTTTAGTAAGATTTCGCCAAAGATTCTTAAGAAAGTGTTTCTCCGCTCATTAAACATGGATAGGTCCGCCGCTCCTTCGATGGAGCTCGGATAATCCGTCGCCCATCTAGGCTATGTTGTTCTGAGCTGAAGTGGCGTTTGGCCATGAAAACGGATTACTTCGAACCCTGGCACCAAAGCACGAAATCGGCGCTGCTACTGCGCTGGACTGCGAGTGAAACCTTCGCATTGAGCAACTCATTTCTTCGGCGGCAGTGCATCCCAGGCTGCATCGGATGGGCCGATTTTGAATAGACTGGTTCGCGTGACACATCAAAGCTCCCGATCCCACTACATGTACAGATCGAATTTGGTCACACGTCGACACATACAGGGCTAATTTGGAGCCAAGTATTCTCAAGCCAGTCGAAGGGCGCTCAATTCGGAGAAGTCACTGCAGCAAACTGAGTAAATCGGAACGGCGGCTTCGGGAACGCTGCAGTGCAGTACATGATCATATAGCCAACGACAGCTTTGGGCCGCTCCTTATAAACCGCCCAACTTCACTAGATTTCAATGGCTTCAGCTATGGCTAGGGCATCCTCGAGTTCGACGCCGAGGTATCTGACCGTACTGTCCATCTTGGTGTGGCCAAGAAGGAGCTGAACCGCCCGAAGGTTTCCTGTCTTCTTGTAGATCTGGGTGACCTTGGTTCTGCGCATTGAATGCGTGCCATAGGCGCTTGCCTCTAGACCAATCGACGTGACCCAGTCGCGGACGATCCGAGCATACTGACGGGTCGAAATGTGCAGCCGCTCATGAAAGCGGCCTGGCCAAAGGTACTCGGAGCCAACCATGAGCTCGTCTTCCATCCACTTCTCGACTGATGCGCGTGTGCCTTCGGATATCTCAAATCGCACTGGTTTCTGCGTTTTGCTTTGTAGGACGGAGGCGCGCTCCTTGATCTGACCTGATGCCATCACATCGACGACTTTCATCTTCACCAGGTCACAGCCGCGGAGCTTGCTGTCGATCGCCATATTGAACAGCGCCAGATCGCGATGGTTCTCGGCGAGTTCGAGCCTAACCCGGATCGCCCAGACGTGTTTTGGCTTCAGGGGGCGCTTTTGGCCAACAATACGTCCTTTGTTCCAGGCGGGGCGAAGCGCACGAATGGCAGGTAAGTTTGGTGTTTCCATGACTGATCCTCCGATCCGCCATGCCCTCCCACAACGACAACCCGACGTTGACGAGGCAACATATCACAGGATGCTGCGCCGCATTCGAGGTCTGGAACGAGCCCTCTCAAGACATTGATGGACTGGAAGTCCCAAAATAATTACCGAACTCTCAACCGCGTGAACTACAGATCAGGGTCAATATCAATTGCGCTGTAGCACCAAGCCTCTGAGCTGATCTTGCCCGACATTTATCAGGGCGGATTGCGGGCTAGACGGCTGACCGCCTTTTGTTCCACCACGCCCACAGTGCAAGTAAAATCAGGCCATAGATCGTCTCGGGCGAGAGCACGAGCGCAAGCAGTGGATCATAAGCGCTTTCGGCCCCTACAAGGGCTGTTTCCTCAGAAGCTACCTCGCCACCATTTGCGATGGTTATCGTTTGATCCAGTGTTACCGCCGCATCCCACAGTCCATGCATGATGATTGATGGCCACAGTGATCCCGTCCAAAGTACGAGCGCACCGAAGAAAACACCGCCGCCAATCGCGCCTGAAACCTGGAATAAGGTGATTTCGAATGGTTGCCCGCCCATCCAGTTCACAAAGTGGAACAGTCCAAAGATGACGGCGGCAACCAAGACAGCGGCAATGGCGGACAAATTTGACCGCAAACCGTGCAATAGCACTCCGCGAAACAACAGCTCTTCAAAGAAGCCGACGATGAGGGCTGCGAAACTTGCGACCCCTACTGTCCCCCATTGCGCGGGCGTTAGCGCAAAGTCATCATTCTCTAAAAGGGCGGCACCGTAGGTGACAAAAACCAGCGCAAGAACAAACGCAATGTAGGGCAAAGTGAAAAGCGTCGCGCGCCACTGGGGCATGCTGAGTAGTCCCGTCTCCCGACCCCAGCCGATCAGAAAAACGGCACCAACAAGAACGCTTGTCATTGCAGCCTCGGTCCAAAGGCCATCGGCGAATTCGGATGCACCCTGTTGCTGTCGTCCATGTCCGAACAGATCAGAGGTATCTGCAAAAAGAATTGGCGCAACGAAGTAAACTGCGGCAATCACCAGAACTGCGAGAGCGACAAAAAGGGGCTGCGATTCAGCGAAATTACGAATTCTGTTCATGCGATTGAGCCTAAGTTTGTCTGGAAGAAATTCAATGCAAGGCATTTAAGCAGCGGATTCGCCGATGTAAACGATCGGTGCCGTGTTGGAAGTTTGGCTGTTCACTAAAGGCAGCTATGTCCCGCAGACTGTTAATTCGAGTGGTGTCAGATCTTGCATTTGCAGCGAATGGCGGCTCTGACGGGCCGCGATGCAGCACCTTGACCCACTGGCCAAGGTCCGCAATGGGCCGTTCGTACGAACGGCCCAAGTGTTTAGATTTCGATAGCTTCAGCGATGGCTAGAGCGTCCTCAAGTTCGACGCCCAGATATCGAACGGTGCTGTCCATCTTCGTATGTCCAAGAAGCAACTGTACGGCGCGCAGGTTGCCAGTCTTCTTGTAGATTTGGGTGACTTTCGTGCGTCGCATCGAATGTGTGCCGTATGCGCCTGCTTCTAGGCCGATGGAAGAAACCCAGTCCCTGACGATCCGTGCGTATTGGCGTGTGGAGATGTGCAAACGCTCATGGAAGCGGCCTGGCCAAAGATACTCTGAGCCAACCATGAGTTCATCCTCCATCCACTTCTCAACCGAGGCCCGGGTGCCTTCCGAAACCTCGAAGCGGACTGGTTTCTGAGTTTTGCTTTGCAGTACGGAGGCGCGCTCCTTGATTTGACCTGACGCCATCACGTCGACGACCTTCATCTTCACAAGATCACAACCGCGCAGCTTGCTGTCGATTGCCATATTGAACAGCGCGAGGTCGCGATGGTTCTCGGCCAGTTCAAGTCGGACACGGATTGCCCAGACATGCTTTGGCTTCAGCGGCCGTTTTTGGCCGACGATACGTCCTTTGTTCCAAGCGGGGCGTAGTGCGCGGATTGCTGGTAGGTTTGGTGTTTCCATGACTGATCCTCCGATCCGCCATGCCCTCCGCAACGACAACCCGACGTTGACGAGGCACTATATCACGGGATTTCTGCGCTGCCTCCGACGTCCGCTGTGAGCCCAAACCTACCAAGATGACGAAGTATCGCGAATGGCCGGTCTTACGAAGGTGGAGAAGAACCATTCAAAACTCCCCCGACGTTTTTGGCTAAAAGTTTGTGACGTAGGAAATCTTAACGATCACAGTGTAGTGCTCAAGGTGAACAAGACGGAGACTTTTCCTAAAGGTTGCGGAGAAGGGTTTCTTTTTTTGTTAAGCAATGAGCCGCGAGTCAGATTACGAGAGCTGGCTCCGAGCCAAATGTTGGCTGACGTAGGCTCGCTGCGCCCTGCTTGTCATGCAGGCTGATCAACACTCCTAAAGCTTCCCCCGAACCCGACCGTATACGGAAAAAATCGGTAAAACCTTAGCCGGGACCCTAGGCCTGTCGAAATGTGCCGACCTCGCCGCACAGGATAATGAGCGGATATGAACACGCTCATCTATCAAAAGGTTCCAGGACGACTTTGTCCTGACGGGAAAGGAAATTCCGATGAGATACATGTTGCAGTTCCGCGAAGTCGCCGAGGAATGGGGCAAGCACAAAGACCCCTCTCAGCACGAGGCCTATTTTGGTGCCTGGGGCGCGTTCATTGGCGAGATCGCGCAATCCGGGGTCATGGTCAGTGGCGAAGGGCTGCTTTCGCCGGAAACAGCGACGACGCTGCGTATTGAGAATGGGACGCGTCAGGTCTCCGAAGGCCCGTTTGCCGACACCAAGGAGGCACTCGGAGGTTATCTCATCATCGACGTGCCCGACCTCGATGCCGCGCTCGACTGGGCCGCAAAGGCGCCCTGTGTGGCCGTCGGATCGGTCGAGGTCCGTCCGGTGCTGCCATCGTCTGACGCCTGAGGAATGGTGCGTGCAGCGACGCCGCGACGATTGCGGCACGCACTTTCAAACTGCGCAAAAGCTTATCTGTCGACAGGCCGTCGGCAAACGATCATGATCAAACGAAAGGAGCTTACGATGAACTACATGTTGCAATTCTATGAAACTGCCGATGAACGCGGCAAGAGACAGGATCCGGCACAGTCTGACGCCTATTGGGGCGGATGGAACGACTTTATCGGTGCGCTCGCGCAATCCGGAGCAATGGTAAGCGGCAACGTGCTGCAGACGCCCGATTCAGCGACGACGATGCGCGTCGAAAACGGAACGAGGCACGTTGTCGATGGCCCATTCGCCGACACCAAAGAGATGCTGGCTGGCTATGTCATCATCGATGTGCCTGATCTAGACGCTGCTCTCGAATGGGCCGCTCGGGTTCCTTGCGTGACGGGTGGGTCTGTCGAAATCCGCCCGGTTCTGCCGCAGTCGTCCGACGACTGATGGACCCATCGCGCCGCGAAGTAGACGCGCAGGCAACACTCGCGGCGCGCGAATCCTACGGTAAGCTCATTGCGATCCTCGCCGCGCGCACGCGCGATGTCACGGCCGCCGAGGACGCGCTGGCCGACGCCTTCGCTGCGGCGATCGCGCAGTGGCCGCGGGACGGCGTGCCGAATAACCCGACAGGCTGGCTTGTGACTGTTGCGAGGCGCAGCGCTGGCCACGCAGCTGCGCGACGCGAGACCGCAGACCGGGGGACGGCGATGATCCAAATGCTGGAGGATGAACGGAGAGATGCGGATTTGAACGACTTTGGCGACGACCGGCTGAAGTTGATGTTTGCCTGCACCCATCCGGCGATCGCGGTGGACGCACAGGCACCCTTGATGCTCCAGACAGTCCTCGGCCTTGATGCTGCGCGGATCGCGAGTAGCTTTCTTGTTGCGCCAGCTTCGATGGGTCAGCGGCTGGTGCGCGCCAAACGTCGCATCCGCGATGCGGGCATCGCTTTCGCAATCCCCCAGCCTGACGATATTCCTGATCGTTTATCGGCTGTTCTGTCTGCGATCTACGCGGCCTATGGGACGGCTTGGGACGATATTGCTGGTGCCGACCAGAGGCTGGCTGGCCTCGCCGATGAAGCGATTTGGCTCGCGCGGCTGACGGTGCAGCTTGCGCCGGGCGAGCCAGAAGCCCTTGGCCTTCTGGCCATGATGTTGCACTGCGACGCGCGGCGGGCTGCACGGCGAGGACCCGATGGCGCCTTCATCGCGCTGCACAACCAGGACGCAAGCTTATGGTCTCGGGAGATGATGGCTGAGGCCGAAGCGGCCCTGCGCGCCGCCGCTCGTGCGGCAAAGCCGGGGCGGTTCCAGACAGAGGCCGCGATTCAATCACTCCACGTGCAGAGCCGAATGACTGGCGAGCGCCTGAACGGCCCACTCGCACAGCTTTACGACGTGTTGGCTCGGTTCGCGCCGACCACGGGTATCTTGGTGGCGCGGGCAGTTGCGCACGCGGAAAATGGAGAGGCCGACGCTGCGCTGTCACAGCTAGATGGGATCAATGGTGCCGAGACCTACCAGCCGTGGTGGGCCGCGCGCGCCCGCATTCTTTGGCTTTGCGGTCAGGAGGTTGCCGCCCGCAACGCCGCGTCCCACGCGGCCGGTCTCACCAGCGATCCTGGCATCCGGCGCTTTCTGTTGACCGATGGGTATCGCGACGTTTGATGCAGGGCTGCAGGATCCTGGGTTGGTTCAAAAGTTACATCATTTTGCGTTTCGACGAAATTCCGGTCTCGTAGTGAGCTCGTAGCTATTCAACTTTTCCCAGTTGCCACACAAGCCATTCGACCGAAATCTCGATCTGCTCATCAAGTTCGGCCTTCGTCCTTTGCGTTGTCGTCCCTGCGAGAAGCCGATCATACGCATCACCTGGTAGCATTGTCAGAAACATGCGCGCCAAAGTCATCGCGCGGTCTTTCGTCAGACCCGGCGTGACCGCACGCAAATAGCCGGATAGTTGCGCATACCCTTCTTCATACCCCCGATCGAAGAAAACATCGGCGATTTCCGGATTACGCCCGCCCTCGGTATAGACGATCCGGGAGAGGGCAAGGACATCTTCACCCCAAAGCATCTCAAGAAAGCGGCGCGCAATTTCTGTTAGCAGGTCTTTTGGCGTCCCGTTTTTCGGGAAGCCTTCGGACAACGGACCGAATGCGGCCTGACACAGCTCTATGACGACCGTGTTGAACAAGCCTGCTTTGTCACGAAACTGGGCATAAAGCGTTGATTTCGACCCGCCCGCCCGCTCGATGATCTGCGCGAGCGACGTTCGCTCATACCCCTGCTCCAAAAACAATTCAGCACTGGCCTTAAGCACAGCAGCGCGCCGCGCGGACCCCTTGTTTGTCAGTGGCGTGTCTTCGGGTTTGTCTGTTTTGGACATCTAGTCTCTTAGTACTTGTCTTTGCTTCAAACTCATTTATGTACCGTACCGTACATTACAGTGAGGTGCAGCGGATTGATGTTCCCTATCACTGATACAACGGAAACGTAAGAAGACTGGACTTTGGAATGAACGAGTTTACCGCTGATGTCTTGATCGTGGGGGCGGGCCCGACCGGTCTGGCGACGGCAATGGCCTTGTCTCATCTCGGCACATCTTTTGTCCTGATCGAAGCCAAACCAACGACCTCGGTTCATACCAAAGCCACGAACCTGATGCCCGGCACGCTTGAGCAGCTCGATATCTTCGGACTGACAGAGCGGATGTACGACACCGGCGGCATCATGACCCGCTACATGATGCATATGTATGGGTCCAACGTGGGGCCACGACCGATGCACATGGAAGGTAGTCCGCATCCGAATGTTCTGTTTCTGGGTCAGGATTTGATCGAGAAGAACCTTATGGCCAGTCTTCCAAATGAGGGTGCTGATATTCGGTTTGGCCATCGGCTTGTGTCGTTGGATCAGGATCTCGACGGTGTCACCGCGACGGTATCCGAAGGCGAGGCCGAGACGCAGATGCGGTTCAGGTACGTCGTCGGGTGCGACGGGCCGCGCAGTGTCGTGCGGCGCGGGACCGCCTGTGACTTTGAGCCCGTGAGAACCGGAAAATACGTCTGGCAGGCCGATGCGAAACTGTCATGGGCCGGGCTGCAAACGATGAAGCAGATGTGGCTTTACTACTACGATGAAGGATTTGGGGCCGTCATACATCTGCCCGGTGGCATCACAAAAGTCATGGTCTTTGAGGAAAAGGGCCGACTTCCAAACCGCGAACCCACCCTTGCGGAAATACAAGACCGATTGCGGATGATGACCGGGGATCAAACTGCGACGCTCACAGATCCAGTCTGGCTAAGCCACGGTGAACTGCTGACCGGTGTGGCTCCGTCGCTGATCGACGGTCGCATCCTGCTCGCTGGAGATGCGTGCAATCCGATCCTGCCCAACGGCGGCCAAGGACTGAATATCGGGATTCAGGATGGGATCAATCTCGCCTGGAAACTGCACGATGTCGTTCAGCGCTACGCCTCGCCTGCGCTTTTGCAGACCTACGACGATGAACGCCGTGCACTGCGGCTGGCTTTAGAGAATGTCCAAATCAATACCCTGAAATACACGCTGCCTGCGCCCAAAATGAACCGTTTCATTTTGCGCAAGTTTGGCGACCGCCTCCTTAATCGGTTTTGGCCGCTCATGGCGCGTGCCTTTAGCCAGCTTGGCCAGAAATACGACAAGAGCCCGCTGACCGAAGAGGGTGGGAGAAGGAAGGGCATTCGCGCCGGGCAACGTGCAGTGGATGCGGATGTTCAGTTGTGCTCCGACGGCACTGAGCTCTCGCTGCTCGAAACTCTCTGCAAGCCGCGTTGGAAGATTGTCGTTTTTGATGCTGGCAACGACGTCGCTTTGTCCGAGCTATTTGACGATGCAGCCTATCCATTTGCTGACAAGCTGGTCATCCGCTCGCATGCGTCAGTCCGCGGCCCCAGGACGCACATCGACCTCGATCAGTTGGCGCATAAGGCTTATGGCATCAAAACGCCGACAGTTCTGTTGATAAGACCCGACAATTATGTGGGTGCGCGTTTCACGGACGACATGGAAAAAAGTGTGAAGGCCTATTTCAAGACTTGGTACCCCGACGTCTGATTGGTTGAAAGATTAAGCCTCCGGCTTTTTCTTTGCCCCGTCCTTAGGTGCCATCTGTGGCGGTCATGACCTCATATGCCGATGATGCATCATTCAGGTGTCGTACTGCCGCTTCTCTTTCTTGAGGCGAGTATGCTGCTGCAATCCGTTCGATCTCTGCCGCGACACCGGCATAGATTGGCCCAAGTGTCTTAAATAGGAAGGGCGTCGGATAAACAATGATCCCTCGCCGATCGTCCGGATCACGTTCGCGCTTCGCCAGGTTTGCCTTCTCCAGTCGGTCCAATAGGGTCGTAACGGACCCGGTGGTTAAGCCCAATTCTGCTGCGATCGTGCTCGGCTTGACCGGCGCTTCGGCAAGCATGTTCAAACACCGCAAATCATTCCGGCTTACCCCCACAGTGTTGGCGGCCTTCGTGTCCAGTCGATCAATGCTCGCATACAGCCTGCGGCAAGCTGCGACGAGGTCTTGAGGCGTCGTTTCGTCAGGAGACGGCATTTCCAAAACCCATTTAGCTTGACAATCAAGTTACTTGATATAGATCATCGCCCAAGTAAAACCTGAACGCAAGAACCGTGGAGATTTAGATGGAAATCGCGCTTTATGTCCTGCTGGGGCTGGCTGCCCTTATTGCCCTTTTGTCCGCGCTCGCGCCCATAAAGGTGGAGTACACCGAAGAGATCACGGTCGATGCACCTGTCGCAGACGTCTACGACGACATTCGCCTTCAAGAGCACCTGATGCGTTGGTCGGCTTGGCCGAAAGAGACCAAATCAACCTGTACTGTCGAAGGCACGGACGGTGAAACAGGCGCCAAAACGGTGTTCTTCACCAAAGGCAAACGGGTCGGACATCAGGAAGTTGTGCGTCTGAAAGAGAACGAAGAAGTCGTCCTCACTCTTGTTGGTCCTGGACCTCCACATAGGCCGAAACTTACGTTCGAACTGCGTGCCATGGGCGAGGGATGCACCCGCGTTCTTGCCCACTTCGTCAATGAACTGCCGCGCCCTTTCAACGCGATTTGGAAGTTCGCGGGTTTGACCAAATGGACGCGGGAGATGCATCGAAAGGACCTTGCAGGTCTCAAGGCATTTTCCGAGCCGCCGCACCGCGATATGAACGGTGACGTTGTTGGGCGCCCACCGAAGGGCGATAACCCGTACGAGCACAACAAACGGGCGGCGTGATTGACACATAAATTGCTTCGGAATCGGTTCTGATAAATCGACATTCGCGAAATAGCATTGAAATTTCGCTGTTTTTATCCGAATGGGTCTGGAGTTCGCGCTTGCAGCGAATGACTGCAAAGCGGGCTGCGGCCGCAGCATCCGAATTGGCTGCTGGATGTCGGCTATGGGCCGACTGCCGCCGCAACACTGGTGGTTCGCCCCTCATAAGAGGACTATCGTACCTTAGGCGACTTGATCAGCACGTTCTGCGTCGCTGCCTTGGCATTGGCGTGGCAATTTCGATTTCTGCCAATTGCAACAATGTGCCGATTTAGACAACTTTCGCCTCGCTCCGTCTTTCGCTCTTTAGGTAAGGCAACTACGGAACTGCTTGACAATGAACTACAATCAGGAGCTCGACGCACTCTTCGTCGTTGACTTCGGTACTCCGCTGGAAACCGCCTTCCGAGTGCTCGGAATGTCCGTCGGTTCAGCATTGGTCTTCAAATACGTTGGATGGATAGCTGCGCCAGTTTGGGCCGTCGGGTTCTTTATGATGTTGGCGATTTATTGGCTGTTCCTGACCTATTGGCGGGGTCGAGCCAATCTGTGCGTTGTTCGAATGGCGCAGGTAGGTTTCCTGATTCAGGCGGCTTGGTTTTTGTGGTTCCCTGTCTTGATGGTGGTTTCGGGTGATGTCCCCCTCGCCGCAGCCGGGCTCACAATCATGGCGTGCATATATTTTTTCTTCATGCGCCAGTTCGACTATGAATTCTGGCTCGTTGTTGCGCGGATACTTTTGGTTGGCCTGTCTAGCGCCGTTGCGATCGGCGGTTTGGTTTTGCAGCTCGATGATGCACTCGCAATCGCTGGCTTGGGCTTCGCTTGGGTCGTGATGACTGCTTACTACGCCCAAGTGATGTTGGTTATTCGAACCGACAGACAGCAGGTCAAGCTTTCAGTGGAGAGGGCGGCGCAAAGCCAAAAGATGGAGGCACTAGGCCAAATGGCCGGAGGCGTCGCCCATGATTTTAACAACATTTTGGCTGCTGCTATGGGACACTTGGAGCTGGCACAGATCGAAGAAGACGAAGCTTCTCGCAATGACAGCCTAAAGCAAGCAAACGCCTCACTCGGTCGAGCTGCAATTGTGATCAAGGACTTGTTACAATTCGCGCGCCCCAGTCTGCAAAGTAAGTCACAGCTGCCAGTCAACACTCTACTGACAAGGATCGAAGCGCTTTGTCGGTCTGCTCTACCAAGTTCCGTAACAATCGGTGTTTTTCCTTCGTCAACGCATCTCAGCGTCGAGGTCGAGGAAGACCATTTTCTCGCCGCGGCCATGAATTTGGTGATCAACGCGCACCAAGCGATGAATGGCTCAGGACGCATCGAATTGCGGGCGGAGGTAACTAGCCTATCCGACGATCAACGTGACCTTTCAGGTGACCTATTGGAACCCGGATCTTATGTGGCCGTAACGGTCCGCGACAATGGGCCTGGAATCCCCATGGAGATTGCCGACAAGGTCGGCGCACCTTTCTTTACAACGAAGTTGGAGGGCAAAGGCACTGGACTTGGACTCCCCATGGTAGCTGCCTTCGCTCGACGGGTTGGCGGCGGATTGATTTTGCGGAGCAAGCCAGGAGACACTCGCTTTACACTGCTGATCCCGCAAAGAGATCGACACGAAGTCCAACGGAAACCCTCGGAGGGACCAAAGCCTCGGCTACACAACAAGGGGCGCGGCTAGCTAATACCACAAGCGAGTTGATATGAGCCGAGCCGAGTTTGCAAGAGACCCCAACTCTGGAGTACGGGGGAGCATTGCAAGCAAGCTGACCTCTAAGCGTCTGTGTTGCTGCAAGGGTGTTTAAGTGACCGCTTCTGGGAAGCTGCATCGCAGCGATGTTGACTGTCACGAACGTCATGTGTGGATGGCTCCTGCATTGCAAGAGGTTTTTTGCGATTGCGATGGTCTGTCAGTACAGTCGTGTGTCCGGCCTTTTTGCGTGGCGGTTGCCACTGGCCCTGATGAGTTCCGCGAGTAAGGTTCCTATCGGCTAAACGACCTCGAAGGCCGCGACATTCGTCGGAGTGTCCTTACTCTTGGTTGACTTCGTTTCGCATCATCACAGCAAGCGTCTTGCATCTCTTGGCAGGATCAAGCGATCGGCTGCCGGTATTCCTCCCCCTTGGTCAAGATTGCCCAGATGATCCGGGCGGATTTGTTGGCCATGGCGACGGTGGCGAGCCTGAAGGGCTTCTGGTCGAGCAACTTCGCGGTCCAAATGTCAGCCTTCTCTGGCTTGTTCCTCGCCATGAGAGCCCGTGATGTCATCCCGACGATCAGCAGCTTTCGGATGTAGCGGTCGCCTTTCTTTGTGATGCGCCCCAGACGTTCCTTGCCGCCGCTGGATTTATTGAGCGGCGTAAGGCCCAGCCACGCAGCAAAGTCGCGACCAGTCTCGAACTGTTTTGCATCGCCGATGGTGGCAACGACAGCTGAGGCTGTGATCGGGCCGATCCCTGGCAAGCGCATCAACCGCCTTGCATCGGCATCGAGCCAGGCGTGCTGCTCGATCAGCTTGGTCAGCCCATCGACACGTGCGTTGAGTCCATTCAGCTGATGGCACATCACGCCGAGGATACCGTCCGCGATCTCGGGCATTTCCAACTGCTCTCCGGTTCCATGCTCTCCGGCGAACTTGGACACGGCCTCGATGCCGGTCGGCAGGATGTGACCAAACTCGCGAAGGATGCTTCGGATCATGTTGACGACCTGGGTGCGCTGGCGGACAACCAGATCCCGGGCGCGGTGTATGGCAAGGACGGCCTGCTGGTCTTCCGATTTGATTTCGACGAAGCGCATCGTGGGGCGACGCACCGCTTCGCAAATCGCCTCGGCATCCGCCGCGTCGGTTTTGCCGCGCTTCACATAGGGTTTGACATAGGCTGCTGGCATGAGCCTAACGTCATGGCCAAGCTTGCACAACTCGCGCGCCCAGTGATGGGATGAACCACAGGCCTCCATCCCAACAACGCAAGGCGGCAATGTCTCGAAGAAGCTAATCAGCTTCGCGCGTTTGATTTTCTTGTTGATGATCTTGCGCCCCGTTGCAGAAACACAGTGCACCTGAAAAACGTCCTTGGCCAAATCCAGGCCCACGGTCTTTACTGTCATTGGGTGGCTCCTTTCCTAGCAGTCGATGACAACTGCACTTTGGCACGTTCGATGCCGGTGGAGCAGGAGCCATCCACCTCATCCGCTTTGGACCGTCATCGAGTGAACTAACCAGACTACAAGCAGCGAATATATTCCGTCGGCCTCACCAATGCCAAGGAGCCCGAAGCCGTCGAAGGTAGGTTTTGGCAACGCCTAGAGTTTCCGAGTTCGACGGTTCTAAGCCCCGCGTGCTTCACCCATTTTGTCGAGCCGCTCGGCGAAGGTATGCTCTTCAATGCCCTCTGCTAAAGCGCGTCGAAAGAAGGCTGCTTGGGTTTCTGGAGCAAGACCGTTTTTCGGCGGATCACGATCAAGGTTGGTAGGGAACGAGTATCCTTCGGCAGTCGCGGAAATTGCGGCGGATAACTCAGCTGCATTGAGCGCGTCTTCCTGTTTGGCCCGAACCGCGTGTGGATAAAGCAGCTTGCACATCTTATCCCGGTCAACCGTTTCCATTGCGCGACCGAAAGCCGATGACATCTGCAAAAGGTTGGCGAAACGATGAATGTCTTGGCTCGTGTTCGCACCCGCCGCGTGAAACAGCGCGGGCGAGAAGAAAACCGCTTATAGTGCGCGGAAATCCTCGCGGCGCCATGCGGCATAACCTGGACGATAGGCTTGCGAGAAAGGCAGCAGTTTGGTCGGGCCGCTTTCCAAAGGCATGTCGCAATGTGCAACAGCTCCCTGAAGCGTCAGAATAGGCGAGACGTCGTGGACATGCGCAGGATAAGACGCGCTGACGGCTGGGGTTTGAAATCCCAGATGGTAGTCGCGATGCGCCTGCTGAGCTGCGCCGCCTGGGTGCACGAGGTTTACCTGCGCCGTCATCTGATAATTCGGCCCGAGCCAAGCTTCGCAGACTCCCGCGATAGAAGTGTTTGCGAAGTAGTTCAGAAAAACCTCGGGCGAGGCTTCGCAGAGCTTTTGAAGCGAATTCCAAATCCGATGGTTCGCTCCCGACGCTGCAAAATGATCGCCTCCGCCTCCGGTTCTCTGCTTCTCTTCCGCAATTATGGCTTCGTAGATGCGGGTTGCCTCATCCAGAACTTCTGTATCGGCAAAGGCTCCTTTCAAGGCCATAACCCCCGCACCGGAGCGCAGGACCTGCGCCCATTCCGCCATGATCGCTCGACGGGTTGGGGCATCTACAATCGCATGACAAAGCGCTGACCCATGCGGAAGCTCCTCCATTTCGTGCATGAAATCGGGACCATCATGTATGTGGGCGGCATCCTGTCCCAAATCGTGATTGGCATCCTGTTTACCCATGCCGCGCCCGAGGTGACGGTCACGGTCTACACCTACAAGCTGCAAAGTGCCTACATCCTGATCCTTCCTGGCCTGGGGCTGAAGATCGCGACTGACCTGATCCAATGGTTTGCTTGCCGGGAGAGGGCGTGTTCGATGCGGATCAAGTTGGCTTGCACCGCGTTCCTGACGATCAACGCCTTCGTGTTCCTCGTTCCGATGATGCCGGACCTTCTGGCACTGGCCGAGGCTTCCATCCCTGATGGCCATTTGAGTGATGCGTTTCTGAGCCTGGAGGGACGTGAACAACTGGTGGGGATGTCAAACGTTATTCCCTTGGCAGTGGAGATGATCATGGGGTCGTTCCGGCCCGCGATTTCCAGGTCCGAGCGGGTCGCAACCCATGCGGTCCGAACACCGCCATCAGCGCGAAAACGCCGATATTATTAATACTATCAGTCCTTTAAATGGAGATGGCTTGAGATAATTGGCGGTGCTGTCAGACGAATTCGAACTAATCTCAGCTAGGACAGTGGACCTGCCGCCCATTCAGCGAAAGGAGTCCGCCACTCGGAAAGAGTGGCGGTTCGGCTATGTTTGAAGTGGCTTTGACTTGATAGACTGCGGTCATGGTTGAAGTGGTTGGAGACAGATGCGTGAACGGAGGCGAACTTCTGCAGGCATCGCATTCGTCGGAACCGGAGCATTGCTCGCTCTCTTCGTCGAAACGGCAAGTGAGAATTCTCCTCTCGATTGTTGACCCAGCGACCAGTCTCTCGCATATTTGCGCCGCCTAGTTCCTTGAGAGCTGCGCCGTAAGAGCGGAGCCTATCAGTCACGACCACCTTGGGCCGGCCGTGCTTGCGCATCGCTTTTCTGCGGAATTTCAGTGCTGCCTTCTTGTCGCGGCGCTTGGTGACATAGCTTTCCAGCACCTCGCAATCGTGATCCACGGCTCGCCAGAGATAGTGCGTCCTGCCCGCGATCTTCACGAAAACCTCGTCCAAGTGCCAACGCCACTTGCTTGATTTCAAGCCCTCGATCCGCCGTTTCTTAATCTCCGACGCAAACATCGGGCCAAACCTCTGTCACCAATACCGCACCGTTTCATGGCAGACATCGATGCCGCGCTCATGGAGCAGATCCTCCACGGTTCTGAGCGAAAGTGGGAACCGCACGTAGTACATCACCGCGAGGCGGATGATCTCAGGGCTGGTTTTGAAGTAGCGAAATGCGGATGGGCTGGTCGTCTAGAAAGGCTACGAAACCACCCTGCCCTCTCCTAGCGATGCTCATCTGACAGGGCAATGCTTCTGCTATGACAGCGCACCAATCGATCCCGCTTATCTAGAAATTGCTTGCTTACCGCAGATGGAAGTGCACATCTAAGCTGCCAATGAGTATAGCAAAAACGCAACAGCCGTGCATCCCGTAGACTTTATCGATCCGCGTGACGAACTGGAAGAATTGTACCAGGCTGAATACGGCAATCCTGTTGACATTCTATTGCGCGGACTCGGTGTGCCTTTGGGTGCACTACTACTCCAACTGTACACAGGTTGGCTTGCCCCAGTTCTTTGGGTACTGATCTTTGCAGGTTTCCACGCAGTACAATGGCCCTTTCTTACTCTACGCAGGAAAGCGGCATCTCAGCTTGATGCAGTTGTCGGAGGCTTGCTCTTCATTGCCGTGCAAATCTCATTCCTATGGCTTCCAACAGTGTTGGCCGCAAACGACGACTCGAGTCTGATGCTCATCGGAATGATGGTTTTTGTGATTACAGCGATGTACCACGTTCGCCGGGCTGACCGGTCGAGGTGGCTCGTGCTAACACAAGTTGCCATATTTGCAACTTCGCTTGCCTACATTTCATATGCATGCATTGAAAGAAGCGACGATCCAATTGTCCATGCGGGCGTCGTCATGGTCACATTGTTTGCCATCATCTTCATTTCCGTAACAATGCTTGGTGCCCATCATCGGCGCCTTGAAATCATCCAAGCATCTGCAAACCTTGCACACGAACAAAAAATGTCTGCCATCGGCAAGCTGGCTGGTGGCGTTGCCCACGATTTCAACAATTCACTTACAGTCATCAAGGGAAATCTTGAGCTATTTGACGAAATCCATGAGGCAAGCGAGCGGAGAGAGGTGATGTCTGAAGCTCTACGTGCCGCTGAGCGCGCCGAAGGCGTAATTGAACAGCTACTGATCTACGCTCGCAAGGCACCTTCAAAATCGTCCAAAATAGATGCCAACAAAGCACTGGAGGATTTAGAGGCGTTTGGCCAAACGATGGTACCCGAACGAATCCAGCTTGATGTCACCAAACTACCGCACCCGGTGATGATTGAAGTCGATCACCGTCAGTTGTCGGCTGCGCTCCTGAACCTTGTGAAGAATTCAGTAGATGCCATTGAAGCTAACGGCACAATCGTCGCCAGCCTAGCGGTAAGTAACACAACCGCTTCTCGGAAAAAAGAGAGTGAAAGTGTGCCGGGCGACGGTAGATTTGTTACTTTCAGCGTGTTCGATACAGGGTCAGGCATTCCTCCTGAAATTCTAGGTAATGTCTCTGACCCTTTCTTCACGACGAAGGAACCTGGGAAGGGGACTGGCCTTGGACTTTCCATGGCCAGTGGGTTCGCAACGGAAAGTGGAGGGAAGATGGAAATCGAAAGCACAAAATCCGGGACGTTAGTTTCGCTCATACTTCCGCTATACTTATGACGCCTCCCCGAGGGCGGCCGCAAACCCAACGAGGTAGGTCCAGTGGCTGAACGGCTATGGCAGAGCATTGAGCCCCTCAAGATGGTTCCTTCTTTTCAAACTGTCTAGTAAGTTAGGCACCCTAGAACCTGGTACTGCTTCGAAAAAGAAGTGGCCTTGGACAAGGTCACATCCGAGGTCACTGATTGCTTCGAATTGAGTCTCGGATTCCACACACTCAGCTACCACCAGAACGCCCAGCGAATGGGCAACCCCAACAATACCCTCAACTATCGCGGCCACTCGCCAGTTCACTAGAACGTCGTCGACGAACTCTCCGGCAATCTTGATCGCCGTGCATGGAACGTCACGGAGAATGGAGAGAGACGATCCACCTGTCCCGAAGTCATCTAGCGCTATTTTGCAACCGAACGCCCGAGCGGCTTCAATGTTGGACAACTTCTTTTCGTAGGAATGGCCTGACAGAGCTGCCTCAGTTATCTCAATGGCCAGTGCCTTCGGATCCATATCGATACTTGTCAAACAGCAACTTAGTTTTTCTACGAAAGAGTCTGAGCCCAGACAGCCACTTCCAACATTCCAGCCGACGCTCTCAAACGACACGCCGTCCGCAATCCATTCCCTACAATTCTCGACCACCCTCTTAAGCATCAACCAATCAAATGCTGCCTCTCGTTCTGGGTTGCCTTTCATGCCATTCATGAATTTCGCTGGAGCATAAACACGTCCACCGCGGTTGTACCTCGCTAGCGCTTCCAATCCCTCAAAGCTTCCGGTCTGAACTCGGATCAACGGTTGAAAGTATGGCACAACCGGCATGGCAAAAATCCCAGTTAAGGTTTCATGGTGTTTCTAACGTGCATGAGCCAGCTGCGTCTTTGCAAAGTGGAACCCTACTCACTCGCGAGCTGGCTTTGTGTTGATGCTAGTGACACTAACAGCTACGGAACAGCCAATCCATCGATGGGAGGGCAATTTCGTATGCGAGAAATCGATATATATCGGCTGGACGCCCATTCGCTACGTGTATTCGTGACGGTTTTTGAACTGAACTCGGTGAGTCGAGCGGCAGGATCATTGAACCTTAATCAATCAACCGTGAGCCATACCTTGGACAAGCTTCGTTCGGCGCTCAGCGACCAGCTTTTCGTTAGAGCGGGTCGAGGGATCACTCCAACCGAAAAGGCAATTTCCATCATGCCAAGGATTCAGAGGATAGTAGCTGAATTTGAAGGATTGGAGGCACCTGAAGAATTCGACCCAACATTGGAAACGAGACCGCTAAGGATCGCTATCTCGACGCCTGCTTTGATTGAAGACATGCGGGCACTACGGGCGGAGCTCAGATTTGTTGCGCCTAGATCAAGTCTTCACATTCGAAGGTTAGCCCCTCGTAGTGAAGTCAAAGCAATGTTGACGGAAGGCGAAGTCGATCTGGCGATTGCGGTTGCTGGTCTTCAATACTCGCCGGCCCTGAACAGCTGCCGGTATGGTCACGATGAGCTCGTGATCTTCTTTGACCCAACGGTGAGACCACCCATTACGAGCATTGAACAGTATTTTGATGCGTCGCACGCTGCGGTTGATTTCGGCGGCCACGCCAAAAGTGTTGTAGAGACCGCATTCGAAGAGAGGGGTTTCAAACGTAGCTATAGTTTGCTGGCCCCAACTACCTCGATGCTGGGTGATTTGATGGTCGGCACGGAATTGGTAGCTACTATGCCAAAGCGACTCCGCGAAGCGGCGTTTGCCGGACTGGATTTTTGTCCAACTCCCTTCACATTGCCGAAACTCCAGTACGAGCTCGTTTGGCATAGGAGGTTGGATCATTCGGGACGCAACGTGTGGTTTCGCAGATTATTATTGAAAGTGAGTGCGCGCCTTCACAAACGCTAGCTCCCCACGGCCGCAAGAAGGTCCTCTGGTTCCGAAACGCACGGTCAATTGATGGTCATGGCTTTGCATACCTACCGAAGAGTTATTGCACGCTTCAAAAGATGTTAGGGACAGTGGCAAACTTCTGCAAACTTCGCATTTTTCGGAGCCGAAGCACTGCGCGCTCTCTTCGTCTGAACGGAAGATGCGAGTGCACTGCCCGATTGTTGACCCAACGACCGGTCATTTGGCGTTCAGTGCCATCAATCTTCAAGAGTGCCGCGCCATAGGAACAAAGCACGTCGGTCACCAACTCTTCCAGCCGCCCATGCTTTCGCATTGCTTTTCTTAAAAATCTCGGCGCTGCCTTCTTGACGCGGAGCTTGGCGACATAGCTCACCAACACCTCGCCCTCGTGATCCACGGCTCGCCAGAGATCGTGAGTCCTGCCGGCGATCCTCAAAAAAGCCTCGCCCAAGTGCTAGCGCCACTTGCTTGTTTTCAAACCCTCGATCCGCCGCATCTTGATCTCGCACGCAAACATCAAGCCGAACCTCTGTCACCAGTATCGGATGGACTCTTGGCTCACTTCCACACCACGTTCATGCAGCAGATCTTCGACGCGCCAGAGCGAAGGTGAAATTGAATATAGAAAATAACGTGAGACGGACGATCTCCGGGCTCGTCTTAAAGTATTTGAACGGGGATCGTTTAGTCGCGACACAAGTCCATAAAGGCAGCCTGTCTATCTCAATAAAGCTTCGTCTGAAAGCACTACAGGTTTTGTCAGGTTGACACCAGATGTAAGGACTTCGCCGTCAGCTCTCCCGCAGCGCCCGTCCAAAATACGCCGTGAAGGGCTCAATCAAATACGTCATTGGCGTACGCTCCTCAGTCCTGATAAAGGCATCTACAGGCATACCAGGCACAAGTGCTCGTTCCCCTAGCAATGCCGCTTGATCCTCTGGGAGAGTAATCTCCACGCGGTAGAAGCTGCTGCCGCTGACGTCGTCTACAAACGCATCCGCTGAGACCTGGCTGACCAGACCCCTGATCTCAGGCAGCTCATTTTGGTTGAAAGCCGGAAACACCACTATGACTTCTTGGCCTGCGAAGACCTGGTCAACGTCGATGGCTGGCACGCGCGCTGAGATCACGAGCGGGCGCCCTTCGGGCACCAGATAGGCAAACGGATCAGCTGGACGCAGAACCGACCCTTCGCCAAAGATCGTCAGACCATGAATGCGTCCAGCAACCGGGGCGCGAAGTTCCATACGCGAGATGCGTGTGGCCAGGTTATTGGCCCGCTCCGTCAGCTCCTGTTCGGTGACACGGATTTCCCGGAGCTCAGTGATCGCTTGTTCCCGTCGCTCGGTTTGCAGCTGCAAGATGGCCAGTTCGTTTTCAATTATCCGTTCCGCAGCCTCTGCCTGACCAGCCGCCACTTCTCCCGCCGACCCCTGGAGTTGAACAAGTTCCTGCTGCAAGTGGACCACTGGTTCACGCGTGCCGCCCCCGCTGTCCAGCAGCGCTTGCCGCCGCTCTAGCTCTTCCTCTACGAGCGCGACTTGGCCTGCCAACGCATCTTGCTGTGCTTCAAGTGCACGGACTTGCGCATTGATTTGCGTGACACGCCCACGCAGTTGTTCCATCTCTCGTGCAGTCGTTTCTGCACGCGCAGCAAAGAGGTTTTGTTGACCAGTCAAGAGATCCGCCATCTCCGGATCGACATCGGCGAATGCAATGAGGTCTTGCGCAAAGATGACCGTTTCACTGCCATCTCGCTCGGCCTCTAGCCGCGCCCTACGGGCCTGCACTTCGGCAAGATTGGCTAGGACAATTGTGAGTTCAGTCTGCAATTCTGAGGGGTCGAGACGGACCAAGACTTGCCTTGCGGCTACACGTTCCCCTTCATCGACGAGAAGCTCTGCCACCAATCCGCCATCAGGGTGCTGGATTGCCTGTCGATTAAGATCGACTTCAATTTGCCCAGAGGCCAGAACGGCTCCTGACAGAGTTGTTGTAACAGCCCAAGTTCCAAAGCCGCCAACAAGTACGAAGAGCGATAGAATGCCAAGCCGCATTGGACCGGCGACCGACCAGCTGTGGTCACTCTCGCTCATGTTAGGCCTCCTTTGCCGGGATTGTCTGAAACCAACCGTACATCCGCCGTATTTTTCAAGACGCGCGCCAGCACTTCATCCCGTGGCCCAAAGGCCTGGGCCACGCCATCCCGTAGAACAAGGAGCTTGTCACATTGCTGAATGGCATTGGGTCTGTGCGCCATGATGATCACTCCTAGGCCTCGTTCCTTCATGCCCTGTACTGCTTTGTTGAGGGCGTCCGAGCCTGCGCTGTCCAATGCGGAGTTCGGCTCATCCAAAACTAGGAGGACCGGATCGCCATAGAGTGCACGGGCGAGGCCGACGCGTTGGACCTGTCCGCCCGACAGCATGGGCCCGATCCCAGAGACCTGCGTCTGATACCCATCCGGAAGGGCGCGGATCATGGTATCGGCATCCGCCGCCACGGCTGCCATCGAAATGGCATCGGCATTAGGAGAGGCCTCAAGCCTAGCAATGTTCTGCGCAATCGTCCCGTCAAAAAGCGAGACGCTTTGTGGGAGATATCCGATCAGCTTTCCAAGCCGATCTGGCTCGTATTGGTCGAGGGTCGCCCGGTCGAGGCGGATAGACCCGCCTGAAGGTTGCCAAAGACCCGTGATCGCACGAGCTAAGCTGGACTTGCCGGAGCCGGACGGACCAATCACGCCAACCGCTTCTCCAGGCTCTACCCGAAACGAAATACCCCGCAGCGTCGGCGCGCTCGCCCCGGGCGGTACGACCGATAGGCTTGCCACTTCGAGCGCTGCTTTCGGTCGCGGCAGGTCCAGCTTTGGGGACGGCACAGGCTCGTCCGCCAGTAGTCCGTTCAATCGCCCCCATCCACGTGCGGCCTCTGAGATCATCGACCATTGGCCGATGGCGAGATCAATCGGCGCCAAAGCGCGGCCCATCAGAATGGATCCTGCAATCATCGCTCCAGCCCGAAGCTCTCCACGCAAGACCAGCAATGCTGCCAGACCAAGGATCGCGGATTGCAGGAACAGCCGAAGCGTTTTGGACAAGGTGGAGAAGCCGCCGACCTTGTCCGCTGCTCGCATAGAGACACTCAGTGCACGCTTTCGCTGACTATGCCATCGCGAGAAGGCCGCATCCTGCATGCCGAGGGATCGTATGACCTCCGCCTGCGACTGCATCTCACCTGCCATGCGGTCGGCAAGACGCACAGTCTCAGCCGCTTCACTTAGCGGCTTTGCCGTTGTCTGACGGTTGAGGATTGTGACGACAACCAACAACACCGCGCCGCCGAGCGCGAGCCAGCCAAGCCATGGGTGAAAGATAAAGATGACAGCGATTAAAAGCGGCGTGAAAGGAAGGTCGAACACAGCCATGAAAATGGGCGATGAGGTAAGACGCTGGACAGAAGCCAAATCAGACAAAGCTGTTTGCGCCTGACCCGTGCGTTGCGCCCGCGAGAGCGCCGCGCGGAATACCCGTGCATCGAATGACTGTTGCAACTTCGCCCCATAACGCGCAGCCACGCGAACGCGTGCGAAATCTAAAAGGCCCATCATGATGAACAAGAAACCGACGAGGACAGTGAGAGCCAGAAGCGTTTCTTCACTGCCAGATCCCAATACACGTTCGTATACCTGTAGCATGTACAGCGGACCGGTGAGGATCAGCACGTTTACGAACAGGCTGAAAAGAAGCACGGACCACAAAAGCCACGCATTGCGGCGCCGAAAAGTATCGAGTTCGTCTGTGTGGTTCGACTTTCCTATAGGCAATATCTGAACCCATTCACTCCAAGACATATGTAGCAACAGGCATCCATCAGCTCCGGGACTGTGCTTGAAAGAACTAACTAGCCTAACATCACTCAAACTCGTTTAGAGAAGGTGAAATCATCATAATCGAGTCTGCTTTGGCAGTTTTTAGACTGTGAACATGCGTGCGCAACCGATAGATTTCGTTGCCTTCGCGTAGCGCCATCCCCGTGAAAACCGCCATGAAATCGGCTTGTTTTGTCCACGGAGAGCAGTTTTTTCTTTCACATCGATGGCGCAGATGTCCGTGAGCGCGAAACTCATTAGGCTAACTTGTTTGATCGCGTGGGCCTCTAAACTAGTTTCTTCGAGCAGTTTTCGAAGCAAAACGGCGGAATGGCGTTTCGCCTCAGTCGTAAGAGACATTGACTGTGCATCTCAAGCGAGAGACACATGCTACGGAGGCGAAGACGACCCTTGCGTCACATTGTTTTCGGCCATGAGCTCGTAAGCTCCCGCTACGCTGGACCCTCACAGGGGTCAGGGCATAAGAGTCCCCAAAACGAGGCGCGCCAGAGAGCAAACACCCCCTTCAACCACTTACACTAGAGCATTCAAGACTGGCCGGGGACGTTCGAAAAGCCCCAAAAGCTGGAACGGCTTGATTGATCCACCCCCACGCTCCCTCATTCACAACGAGAGCTTAGTAGATAGTTAATTCCGTTTAGGTACCATTCTCATCCTGCACTTTGGAGTTCAGTATGCAAGGTAAACAAGAAGACGTAGCAGAGAAGAGGCTAAAACTTATGGCGCTTTGGAGGATGGAGCCCCCTGCACGCGACAACCGATTGGACATATGTTTTTCGAATAGCCAAGAAACCAGCATGGATGCAAGAAAAGGCTATGACCTTTCCCCTTCGCTCCCAACGCTCAGGCGGTCATCCACCGCTCGTTCGTTTGACCAACGTTTTGACGCTTCTGATGAGTTTAGGTTTGCTTGGTTGTAGTCACAACTATGCTGTAGACCTCTCCCCTTCTCCGCGGCGCGCGCGCCGTTAATGATCCTGTATTTGGATTCCAATACATGGTGATACAAGGACCTCAAAAAGTCCGTAGAGAGATTTTCAAAGTAGACCTAGAACAACTTCAAATTGCGAGCCTCTGCGCTCAGCATTGATCTACGATGCACGCACTAGGGGCAGCGTTCCATTGCTGGCTGTTTTCTCATTGCTGCTTCTAAGCTTTGCTGTTTCGCTTGTTTTTGTCGGAGACGACAATGATGAAACTGAGTTGACCTGCTCCACTGAAAAGTCCTCGGTTTGAGGTTGGTCTGTTCTTCAACTGAGGAGACAGACGAAGAAGAGAAGCCGTTTCAGCAAAGCGCAAATCATTGGCTTTTTTAAAGAACACGAGGCTGGCGTGTCGGCGCAGGATCTGTGCCGCAGGCACGGGATCAGCGACGCGTCGTTCTACAACTGGCGACGCAAATTCGGCGGCATGGAGGTCGCCGATGCCAAAAGGCTGAAGGCGTTGGAAGCTAAGAACGCAAAACTGAAGAAGATGCTGGCCGAACAGATGCTGGTTGTGTCCACGCTGAAAGAGATGCTCGGAAAAAAAGCTTTTAAGGCCCGGTTCGAGGAGGAAGGCTGTGGACTAGGCCATGAAAGAGAAGAGCTTCTCCCAGCAGTGGGCCTGTGCGCTAGCCGGGATCGATCCGCGTGTCTATCGGCGCAAGTCGAGACGTCCCGCTGACACGGAACTGCCGGTTAGGATGAAAGAGTTGGCCTCAGAGCGACGGCGGTTCGGCTACCGGCGGCGGCATATCCTACGGACGCGGGAGGGCTGGGCCGTGAACTGGAAAAAGCTCTACCGGCTCTACCGCGAAGAAGGGTTAACCGTCCGTAAACGGGGCGGACGTAAGCGCGGGATCAGGACCAGGGCGCCGATGACGATCCCGCGGGGACCAAACCAGAGATAGTCGCTCGACTTCGTGTCGGATGCGCTGGCCGATGGTCGCCGGTTCCGCATCTTTTGCGTCATCGAAGACTTCGGCAGGGAGTGCCTGACCTCTATGGTCGATACATCGCTGTCCGGACATCGCGTTGCCCGTGAACTGGACTGGATCGCCGAGATGCGTGGCTTTCCCTGCCTTGTGGTCAGCGACAACGGCAGCGAGCTGTCCAGCAACGCCATGCTCAAATGGCACAAGGATCGCCAAGTGGAATGGCACTACATCGCGCCGTGCAAGCCAATGCAGAACGGCTTCATGGAACGCTTCAATGGCCGCCTGCGGGACGAATGCCTGAACGAGCACCTGTTTCCGACCCTGCACCATGCCCGCCATTTAATCCACGCATGGCGCGACGACTACAATCACCACCGCCAGCATTCGAGCCTCGACAAGCGCACCCCGTGGCAGTATCACCAACGGTCAAAAAAGGACCAAACCCTAAACAGGGTTAGCCCATAAACGCCGACTCTAAGGGGAGCAGGTCAGCGTGAAAAAAAGAGACCTTTTTCAGAGACCGTCAGAGCAGCTTCACGAAATCGTTGTCCAAGCGGCGCTACCTGCCATCCAATGAGATCCTCAAGGTGGGTGTCTGCAATCGATCTGTCGAGGCAAAAGACGTCACTGGCTGTCCTGAACGGTATACATGATCGCGCGATGGGGCGCTGGCCACAATCACCAACGCCCATAATCAAGCCTCGAAAGGCTAAACACGTGGGAGTATTTTTGACGGTCAAAAAAATGGATCAAACCGCGAATTGCGCTCACAAAAAAACGTCTACTAGAAGTGGGGCCGGTCAGTCGAAGTGTTCAAACGCCGCCACTTTTTCAAACCGGAGGTGGGTTTCTGGAGCTAGATGGCGCCCACAAACAGGAGAAACTTGAAGCAGCTTGGCCATTCAAGAAAAAGCTGTGTGTTAAGCTACGCTTGCCACTCTAATGTCCAACTCAGCAGTCTGAGAAACGCCCTCCAAAAGGACAACTGGCACTCCGTTCACGACCACTTCGACGCCGTGCTCTACTGGCCGAACATCGAGATGAAGCTCGCCTCCAGTTTGGTCATCCCTCATTTCTATCAGCAGAGACTCAGCTGAAGCGTCAAAATCAGAAACTCTTGCAGTCTTGGGAGTGGCTCCATCGTCAGAAAAAATATAGAAAAAATCGGTTCCATTCCCCCCGACTAAGAGGTCGTCGTTCTCGCCAATGAGCGTGTCATCTCCATCGCCTCCGTATAACTCAGAGGCAGGGGCTTCGTCTTCAAGATATGGGTTTGAGACCGCCACAATAAGATCGTTACCGTCTCCTCCAAGAATAGTATCGGACCCTTCCCCACCGTATAGGTAGTCATCACCAGAACAGCCAACGACTGTATCAGAAACACCCCCTCCTACGAGCAGGTCGCTTCCACTTGTACCAATGATCTCATTGTCGGTGTCTTGAGCGAACTCGACAGACTCAAAGGCGTCAAGATCGAAGTCATTTTCGTAGGGAGCATTCGATGCGCCGGTTCGGTTGTTATCTGCTTCGCTCTCGTCAGCAACAACAACTTCCGCCGCCTCTGGCCCCGAGATGAAATCAACGCATGTATCGTCAATCGCCACATCACGAGAACCTGACGGCAAAAGATCAAGTAACTCAGTCTGATCAGGCGACACTGCGCTTGCATCTGTTTCTACAGAAGGCTCATCCGAGGCGACATCGCCTCCGAAATCTGAACTGCCGTCCTCAGAGCCGTCCGGCAACATCAGAGAAATTCCCACACCCAGCAGCAACAATCCAAGAATGCCAATCATGATAAGGGTCTCGCAAGTTGAACCTCATAAGACACTTAGCATACTACACCGCATGAATTCGTAATTCTTTGGACATTGGTTAACGCGCTACTGATTTGCGCCGCCAAATCGAAAACCCAAGTTAGAAGCGGCGGGTGCTTGATAGACGACAGAGCGTCAGACGAGTGTTGTTTCAATTGCACTGACCGCAAGAATAAGTGTCGTTACACCAAAAGGCTTCACTCAAAAGTAGTTCCGCGTTTATGCCCACAGGGTTCTTATGCACGTCGAACAACTGTGTCGCATGCATCGTCACCGAAGCTGACGACGCCGTTGCGGTTGCCTAAGTGCTATCGTGAGGCATGAAAAACGGCATTATCCAACACCGGCAAGTTCTTGGAGCTTCTCCCCATTAGTAGCGGTCGATGATCAGCTCTTTGTAGTAACGGCAGAGGCGTTGCTTCTCGCATGCGAAAAGAAAAACAGTCCGATGGAAGTTGCAGTTGAAACAACTTTTTGTGCGCACTTGTCTCATTCCAACGGTGGTTCCTTCGAGCTTTTGGCCGTGCCGGAAGTTACGACACAAGACGACATTCTGCGATGCTTTTCGGCCAAAATATCAGTTCATCGCACCAGTTCTGAAACACTCGCGACAAAGAGACAAAGATGATGTCCCCCATTTTCTTCCAGAAGGTGGCGCCATTGGCTCGGTTTACAAATCAACTTCGACCAACAACTCTTGGATCAACCCTCCAAAATCGAGCTGCAATGAGGATTTGTTGGCCCGCCGAAAGATAGTCACTCTCGGAGTTGGCCTTGGAGAACGCGACAAGCTGGGAAGGGACATTAAGCCAACCGCACTGCAGCAGCGCGGGTAGCAGTCGCGGCATTGCACCCAGTGATTTGTGACCGTGTCGCGAGTTGCCTGCAAACGACACGGAAGCAAACACCGGGTGGAGGCAGAATGGAGCCCTTGAAAGTTCGGGCATCTCACGAACACATGACTGCTATACATTCAACTCTGCCATGCGGGGTTTTGCTGAGTGGCTAAGGCCGACACCGTCCCTTGTTGCCCTTGGAAAATCGGTAGTAAGCCGCCGAGGCATAGGGGTTATGACGCATCTTTTACCTGTTTCCTGCACCCTGACACTATCCGTAAACAGCACGCGCGTGACGGGTGGTCGACGCACCGTTGCGGACCACACCATATTTCAACCTCCTTCTGGCTTGGTATGGCGACCATACTCTCTCAGTTTCATTGGCGGGAAAATAGCGCAATTACATGCAGCTGCACTCTGTGCCACTACAGAGCTAAATTTGTCCGAAACATTTGCTCTTCTTTAATGATTTGACGCCATCAAGTAATTGAGCAGTCACTAAACCTATCAACTCACTGAAACTAAAACTATAGCAAAGACTTGCCAGATGAGCCCTTGGCTCACTGGCGATCTTGCGTACTTTTGCAAGGACGGCGATCTGCGATGTAACGGGTCCTGTAGGACTGGTGACTTCCCAATCCTCTTAATCTTCGCTGCGTACACCAATCAAACTGCGCCAGGCCTCCACAGTTCCAGATGATCGCGTTAACACTATTTTTACTATGCCTGACATTATCTAAGAAAAAAGTGGGTGAAAGACATGACTAACTGGGACGACAGAGCACTGCGAACGGCAAACGTAGTATGGTCTCCAGCTGCAAACAGCTCACGAAGAGAGCTAATCAACGAGCTGATCAACGAGCACGCTGGGTTGCGACTCAGGTATGTGGAGGAAACCAAAAAAGTAACGGACGCGTACGCATGCATCGCCAAGCGTCATCAGAGAGTCGGCCGAGTCGCTACAAGCGAAAGCGGAGACTGCCCGGTTCTGGTAAGTAATCCGGTCACGCCCAATGGTGTTGAACAGGCCATCTCTTCGCCGCAAAATATGACCCTACCTCAGCAAATCGAAAAAGGCGAATATGCGGTTGACTTTTCCGCAAGCACATCTCGAAAATCGAAGCCTAACCGCCCCTCGGTCGCAAATATGGGCATCAGTGAAAACGAATTTGAGCAACTTGAGTTGTCGGAGCTGCGAATTCACAGTTACCTTCATCAACTAGAGGAACTAGAAACTGAGATTGCGGGAAGCACCCCTAATACTCCAAAAGGACTGATAGAAAAGCTTCGTTTCTTTGCAAGGCTGGCATCTGAAGGCTCTGAATTTGCATTGGAGGTCTTGCCATTTGTTTTGGATGCATCCTTGGATCACCTCGAAGAGGTGCTCTGGCTCAAGGGAAAAGGAAGCGATAGAAGTTGAATCTACCACTTTATACAGGGGCAAGCAACCTGCCCGTATGGTAGCATACTAGAAAATAGCAAAAAACCTTAACGAAGCAGTACTGAAAAAATCGCGACGTCAAAGACCTCCAATTAGATTCAGAAGACTAGAAGATCACTTGCGCTAATACCATTATGATCGACACCATCTAGTATAATTCCGCCAAGGGATTTATCAACTATTTCATTGGAATTAAGGAACCGTACGACAGTGGACTCGCCACCATCATAAGCGATAAACTCCACCCCGTTGAAGTCCCCTCCAAATCCCCCTGTATTGAACACGAGTAGGTCTTCACCAACTTGGAAATCTGTCACCCGGTCAAGGCGATCGTCGAAATTGTCGAAGTAAAACAAATCCTCTCCAAGTCCACCAGTCAAAACGTCAGCACCCGACCCGCCGTTGAGGGTGTCACTTCCAGCACCACCGTCCAACGTGTCAAACCCCCAATCACCGATAAGTTCGTCTGCTCCATCTCCTCCACGCAGGGAGTCGCTATTTCCGCCGCCAATTAACAAATCCTGACCGGCATCTCCTTGAAGGAAGTCGAACCCATTGTCGCCGAAAATAGTGTCGTTGCCGACTCCTCCCATGAGAGAATCGTTATCCTCTTGGCCGTGTATCCGGTCGTCGCCGTTTCCACCTAGAATCGTGTCCTCACCAACGCCGCCGACCAGAAAATCTTGGCCCGCGCCACCTTCCAATTCATCTCGGCCGCCGTAGCCAAGTATGGTGTCAGAACCGTCACCACCTATCGCTGTATCGCTGCCCTCGCCTCCGTCCAGCACATCTGCGCCATGTCCACCACGAATGCGATCGTCGCCCAAGCTGCCGAGGATAGTATCATCGCCGTCGCCACCCTGAATAAAGTCGTTGCCACCTTCACCAATCAAAACATCATCTCCGTCTTCGCCAGAAATGGAGTCTGCTCCTTCTAGGCCAAGGAAAAAGTCATCGGCCGCAGTACCAGGGATTTCGTTGACGGTTTCCACGGGGGAAGTACTTGGCTCGACAGACGTAATGTGCAGCACCTCGTAAGGGTTCAGAAAGACTTCGAGAGTGCCGTCAATCCAAGCTGAACCCAGGTCAACTGTGCGCAGCTCGGCGTTACGGTGATTACCTCCGGTTTGCGCATACCCGACGATATATGCAAACAATTCTGCATTTTTATCTATAACCGAAGAAAGATCTACCGTGAAGGCGTCGGCTTCTGAAGTTCTAGAGCTGATAAAGATCTCGCTTCTCTGCGGCATCTCCTCAGACTGCAACGGGCTGCTGAAAACAGTAATTTCAAGATCCCCTGCACCCTCAGTCGCAGTCCAATCAGTATTCAAAAGCTCCAGGCCAACGGTTACCTCTCCAAGAATGTCGAACATTGCCGCGCGCGTGCTGTTAACTACGACGTCGTAGCCATTCACAGTTTCGATGACTATATCCTCATGGCGGTTGAGATACGCATTTTGGGTACTATGGATGATCGGCCAAGCGAACGAGAAATCTACTTCTGCTTCCACCAGGTTTGTATAGTGCTCCAATAAAAAGGATGCTCCATGAATTCCGATATCAACTTCATCACCTCTTAGGGCCATATTGCGATTAATATTGAATTCGCCGACAACTCGCAAAAGCTCGGTTCCAACCCAATCTTCCCAATTTGCCGCTGCACCTCCGTCGAAATTCTCACTAAGCCCGCGATCTTCGGCAAAGATTCCACTATCATCCTGGAAGCCACCCTGGCCGGAATCCCGCCAATAAAAGTTTCTAACAACGCCGTCGATCAAACCATTCGGATCAGCAACTTTCTCAAAAGCGTTTTGAATTGCTGCATTCGCTGTGCCGATATCATTTCCATAGCTTCCCCCAAGGTTTCCACAGGCTTGAATTAGGATAGCTGCGCTGTCGCCCGAAGCGTCCATGCCAGACTTTAACGCGACTGCAGCCTGAGCGGCACCAGCACCATAGTCTACTTCACGCGTCTCGTCGCCCGGCTCTCTCTTGATCCAGTATTCATTGCCGAGTTCATATGACGCCACAGTGCCGGGATACTGTTCACCGATCAGTTGCGACATCGCTGCCAGTTGGTCGTAAAGCTCTGCTGCGCCAACGCCTCCGTATGGCTCCAGTGTTTCAACTGGAACGACCAGGCTTACCTTCATGCCATGCTCATGAGCATGCGAAAGGTATTCATCTAGAAAATCACTTAATTGTCCGTTGATTACGATACCGTAATTTGAGAACGCTTCTTTTTCTTGACCAGCCGGAAACCTCGTGTAATCGACCCTGAACTCAGATAGAGCATTCAGGGTTTCCTGTGTTGGCGCGCCAAGCGGATTGCCATCGTTCCCTCCCCATGGGGTTTCACCTGTATTTGCACCAGGCAAAACATTCACGTTGAAATGGCCGTCAGTAGAAAAAGTACCGGTCGACTCAATTGTGGTGATCTCATAAACAGTCATCATCACACCCTCAGTTTCGCTGACCAAGGGCTAGTCCTTCTACAGGTTGTACCGGATGTTCAAAATTGGGCAAAGCGATGGAGGATGGAAACCTGTTGAAGGGGTTTCTGAAGGCTTTTGTAAACCATATCCTCTCATCTAGATACATTGCCTGGCGAGCGGACGACGTATCGTTATAGGCACTATCAGTGTCACTAGGCGAAAATGTTGGTTAGAATCCGATGCGTGAATGCCTCGTTGGCAAATTCTATGCTCGCGGCCCGCATTGGTGGATCGTAGTACTCGGTCTACCAGGCTATCTTTTGACAGCTGAATGCGATCGCCCAAGGTCATTCCCACTCTGGGGAGCCGTCTCGTTGAAGAAGTTGTGGAAGTAGCGCATCATGTTTACAGCGGTGTTAACAAGCTCAGTACGTTCGCCCTGGGCACTACTATCCAGTATATCGGGGTGCGGATGCGTACCGCCTTCGTTGTGATGGGCATCGGGTCAAACGTGATCCATTTTGTCCAGCCTGCTGTAACCTAGTGGTCCGATGATGCAGAAGCCGTCGCTCGATTTCGTTACCGCGGTCTCATCAGATTTCGCGTCGCAGAAATAGCCGCACGTTTATGCCACAAGAGCAAAAAAACTGGCTTGGGACTGGCTTTCTCACGTTTACCTTTTTCTATGGAAATTGGCTGGTTTTGAAGCTCCAAGGAGAAGCGCATGCATCATTTGGCGGACGCAACAAAAAACTCATCGCCGCTTGCGCTCCAGTACTCAGCCAACTGCCATGCCAATACGTGACTCTGTTGTGAGGTCTGAAGAAAGCAAACATCAGCGGCTATGGTGGTAGCTGTCCGATAGATGGCAAGCGGCAATGGCACTCCTAGTTTGGGGTGATTGATGACTGGCGCTTCAAGGTTCGCTGCGACCGTGCAAAGTGCAAAGCAGATCTCCAAAGCTGACGCGTCTGGAAAGCGACTTGCTACTACTGCTGCTGTGGCGTGTGCCGTGTTGCCATTCTCAAGGAGTTCATGGGCCGCTAGAGCCTCCATTTCCCTAATTTGCCTCAAAAAGAACTACTCTTACCTTGCCTTCCAAGTGCAAATAATAACTACAAGTCTTGCCTCTTCGAAAGCTATCTTAACGGACAGAAAGAAGTTTGAGCAAATTCAACGTGATTTTTTGCGCGTCTGAAGCTGTCCAAGCGAACACCAACGCCGCGCGCTTCAGCAGCCGTTCATGCTTTTCTTAGCTTGGACGGAGCAATCCTAAATCCTTGTACGCGCGCTATGCCCGTGCCCTCACGCGTGCCCTACGGCTAGCACAAGACTAGACTCAATCAAATAGCTTATCATTTTTAACCATATGAATGATTTTTGACGGTTGCTTGCTAAATCACCCGATCGAATACTGTGCTCACCGCCGGCGTGCCTGACCAGCATATCTCGGAGTGCACAGAGTCGCGAAAACACCAACTGAAGATACTTCCTATCCTGTTCAGATCATCAAAAAGCAATTCTTTCATGCACGCACTCACAACCGATCGCAGAACGGTTGGCCTACCGCAACACGGATCAGAGTGCATGGTGGACTGGTCGAGATAAAACTGTGCAGATCGCAGCCACTTTACAGGCGTCTCTCGAATCAAAGGGATAAGGACCATAACCTCGTGCCGATCAAATGGATTCAGAACTGTATTTTCTATGCGACCGCGGGCAAGCCGTATTCTTTCGGAGGGAACTGGTTGAAGGGTACATTTTGCTTCATAGGTGTTTCGCTGCTGCGCTTCACCACCTGCGGAAGAGCAAAAAGCGGAAGTATTTTAGAATGAGACCCTGTCTTCACTTAGAGGTTTTGCGTACGTGTAGTCATATAAGAGATCACCGAAGCACAGAACACGTTTCTAAGAATTAAGGCGTCTCAAAACTAAGGCAAACGTGACCTTCAATCATCGACAATTGCGACCCTGCGATCTTGGTATGAAGTTCAAAGTGTGACAATTCTCGAGGCTAGCGACAGTGCAACTGGCCCAGGAGTCTCCCTAAGCATCCAGGATGAAGGCAGCTTTTGCCGCGATCCTGCTTTTTTGCAGCATCCGGTTATGGAGCGGCTGCTATTGAACCGTGCCCCAGAACAGATCGGTACACTTGCGTTGTAGATGGAGACACTATTTGGCTGAACGGCGTGAACTACCGTCTTGCCGGGTGCGACACACCGGAGGAATACACGAACGTCTGTGGCGGCTTCACCGAGATTGATTTGGCCCGCGCGGCTTCCAGACGCTTGGTTGAATTGCTGAACACCAGCGACTGGCAGATCCAGTCGTTAGGAGAAGCCGACCGCTACGGCAGAGTGCTGGCAAATCTATATGTGAACGGCGACGACGTTGGTGACATTCTCGTTCGTGAGGGCCTTGCACGGTACTGGCCTGACGGGCCTGAATTTTGGTGCCAGTAGCTGGTGGAGGGGGCAACAGCGGGCGTTCCCATGAGCGAGTAGAACACGGCTCCTCGAACCGCCCGCGCTGGCAGGTCAAACAAGGCCCTTTCGTCTGCTTGTAGGCCTAGTGGAGGTTCCTCAGGAAATCGTGCGCTGTTTGGCCAGCTTGGCCCGATTTCGGGAGCGGACTGCAAGCAACGACGTATGATGGATTCAGCACCTCTATCTGCCGTCGCAGCCGCGACCGAAGCAAATGAAGATTCACTCCGGAGTCTTCGCTCAAACCCTTCAGTACGGGTTCCAGTCTTCTCAATGAATTGTCTATTCCGTGTTCGCTTGAACATTCGAGCGCGAGTTCAGCGATTGCACGGAACACGTCGTCTGTGTTTCTCGTCATATCTCTTCCCCATACAATAGCGAAGAGGATGCCGGCGCTTGGTTAACAATCCCCTAACGACCTTTTCGAAATGGGGCGAAGCTGATTTGTGGTTCCGTTGGTGGGTGCAACATAGAAGCCCGCGCCACGAACCAAGAGGCTTCGCCGTTCAATCTCAATCATCTCAGTAAGTACCTGCTTAGTGTTCTCAAAGCCACGCCGCTCCGCTGCGGTTTCCGCGACAAGCAGCTTTTCTAGAATGGAAGTATCTGGGGTCATGGTCATTCTCCCTATTGGCAAAAGGAAGTGTCGGTAATGAGTGTTAATGAAGTCTTAAGTTAACCTTTGCGTAAGCGGTTTCTCGCCCAAATCTCGTATCTCTAGCTAATCAGCACGCTAATGGTGGACAGGTATACAGGGATGTAGCCGTTGTGGCGACGCGCCACGTGCGATGCACGAAAGAGCAATGGAACATCTTTCTTGAGCGGTCATCTCTCACGCACAGAGTTGCTGTGAAGCCTCGCGGCCGATGCAGCCTAAGCACATTCAGTGCGATTTTCCGTTAAACCTCGAAACCAACTCATGACTAACGGTATGTTAACCATATTGTCTTCGAATACGCCCAGTAAACTGGGACTGAGGAGCTGCTCAAGGATGACTTCGCCAAGTAGACTTTTTGAACTAACAACCCAATTGTCCCGAATTGCTAGAGACCTGGAAGAAACCGGCATTCGTATCGAGATTGGCGACGACTTCGCCAAATACCGGGCCTACCGAAGCAAGTTGTCTGATCGAGGGCCAATCTATCCGATGTTCGACGTAGCGGCTTCTTACATTGACCAAACGAACGGCTTTTGGATTTGCGGATTCAACGAAGACGGTGATCTGATCCATACGCAAGCCGTGCGGCTTCTTGACCTGTCGGGCACCTCGCTGAACACGCACCTGGTATGTCATCGCCACAAATACATCACGCCTGACTCGACGCCTGACCCGGATCAGACCTTTTATTCGGGACCCAACGCGCTTGATTTCATCACCGGACAGGTCTGCTATCAGGGCGAATTCTGGCTGCGCGCCCAAGGCCTTGGTGGCGCGCGCAGTCAAGGCGTGACCACCCTGCTCTCGCGTCTGATGCTCGAGGTTGCGGTGGCGGCTTGGAACCCCTCGTATGTCTTCGCGCTTGTGCCGCAGCGTGTCGCTGCCAAAGGTGCGCATCTGCGCTATTGCTTCAACCATTGCGAGCCTGGACGTTGGATCGGGCCGGACCAACAGGTGACCGAGGAAGACTATCTGATCTGGATGGAAGCCAGCGAATTGGCGCGTACACTGTCCAAAACACGACCCGCCGTCCAAGGCGCGACGGTGGCAGCAATGACAACGATGCCCGCATCGCTCGCGCGCGCCGCTCTACGGGTTGGAGTTCCTGCCAATGGCTGAGGAAACACTCTGGAAATTGACGCCGATATCCGCAAAAATTCGAAAGATTGCCGGAGGGCTCACCTTGCGCAGTGCCGTGATCCTCAGACCGATTTCGGCCTACGTCGCCTTCGTGATGGACCTTACCCTTTTGCCCCTCTTGTTGCCCGCCATACAGGCGCATTTTGCTTTGTCGGTTGGGGATCTTGCCTGGGTGTTCAATACCTACGGCGCCGCGGTCGCCCTTGGTGTGCTGTTTTGCGGATGCTTCGGCGACGCGCTCAACATCCGGAAAGTCTTTGGCGCGGGAGTAGCGTGTTTCGCGGCGGGCGCTTTGGTCGCTGCCACGGCGCCGACCTATGAAACCCTCATTTTCGGGCGCCTCGTGCAAGGGTTCGGGGGCGGCATTTTCTCCCCGCTGGTCCCAATTTACCTCACGCGTGCCTCCCCTGACATGCCAGGACGTGCGTTGATCTTGTGGGGGAGTCTCACCGGCTACATCGCAGCCTTCGCCCCGCTTCTTTATGGGCACTTCCTTGGGGGGCAAAGCTGGAGACTGGCTTTCGCCTTCATCGCAATTTCGGCTGCCAGCGCGTGGGTCTTGCTGACGAAATGTACTGAGTCGCAAGATACCGCACCCTCCACGGCACCCACACCAAACCACTGGGAAATCCTGCGCTGTCGGGACCTTCTATTGACACTCGCTTACGTCTTCTTCACCTACGGAAGCATCACCTATTATCTATTCCGCCTCCCGGTTTGGCTGTCCGACAATGACATCAGCGCCTCCGGAATCGGGCTCGTCTTGTCGTTGGCGTGGCTCACCTTTTCGTGCATCAGCACCGTTCTGAGGAACTTGGTCGATCGCGATCATGTCCAAGGGATCATGCTGACCGCGCCGCTATTTCTGGCGGTCGCAGTGCTGCTGTTGTTCAATCATCAAAGCTTCCTGCTCGTCGCACTTTCGTCCGTTCTGGTCGGCGCTGGACTGGCGTGTAGCAATGCACCCTCGACGCAGCTAATCCTAAGATTTGCGCCCGAAGGCTTAACGACCTTCTCGGCGAGCCTTGACATCACCTTTGCTCGGATCGGCGGTATTGCGACAGTCTCCGTCCTGGCAGGGATGGATATAGGGTACGCGAGCCTCGCGATATGCGGGTTGTGCCTCTTAGCATTGCTCTGCGCATTTGGCGCAAGCCGGCGCCCAGCCGAAGCAGGCCTGCCTCCCGCGAGCGGCCGCTAAATGCTTTGGCGGACGCCGCCAAACATACGGGGCTTCGACCGCAAACGCGCCGGGCTCCGTTAACCACTCGTTAACTTATGAGCGATACTCATTAGGCTCTTAGTGATTGGTTTCATGATATCGCCCCGCCTCCTCGAACAAGTGCCCTCCAAGTGCAAAGAAGGCTTGGGGCTGGCACTCGCAAGTGATGACGACGGTGCAGTGATGGTGTTCCATTGGTGCAACAAGTCGCTGGTTCGTATAATGGGATTCGACCAAGCCGACGTTATAGGCCAGCGTGCGACGATCTTTGTCAGCCCGGACATGGACCAAAGCGCCCACCTCCTTACCATCGATAAGCTGATGCGCTGGGAGCACTTCTCCGTTATGGTGCGGCTCTACAAGAAGAACGGTGACCCCGTCTGGGTTACGATGACGTGGACACCACTCACTGACCCAGAGGACGGCAGTCGCTGGTGGCTCTGCTCCTTGATCGAGCTTCAATCCCGCTCAACTCCGTTGAAGAACGTTATTGAGCTCGCAAACGACGCCTCCACCAACGATCTAGTTGCGAACTACACGGAACAAATCGCTTTCTTGGAAAGCGAGAACAGACGCCTACGCTCCATCGCCACAGCCGTCACACGCGACTCCAACGAGGATCCGTTAACCGGCCTGTCTAACCGGCGGCACTTTGAGGCGAACCTAAGCATCTGGATTTCCTCCCTAAGAAGGAGCGGCACCGCCTTCGCAATCCTGTACATCGATCTGGATCGCTTTAAGGCCATCAACGACACGCTTGGCCATGAAGCGGGGGACAGTTTACTTGTCGCCGTCGCCTCAATGCTGAAGCGGATCACTTCCGACTCGGACCTTGTGGCGCGCTTAGGGGGAGACGAGTTTGTGATTTTGAGGCCTCTCGGAGAGAGCGCTCTCGAAATCAGCGGCCTCGCAGACGTCATCATGCAGGAGATGTCCAAGCCATTTGAATACGGCGGAAAATTGGTTTCCTGTGGAGCCAGTGTCGGTTTGGCGATCGCGGACGAAAATACCAAGAACCCCGAAGAAATCGTCGGGGATGCAGACACGGCGCTCTATCACGCCAAGTCGGCGGGCCGTGGGCGTTGGTCCTTCTTTACGGCGGAAATGCATACCAAATCCTTAGCGACCAGGCATCTAGCGACAGAGCTACTAGTTGCGTGCGAGCGGGAAGAGTTCGTTCCTTATTTCCAGCCTTTGGTGAATGCTTCGACAGGTCAAATTACGGGTGTTGAAGTTCTTGTACGATGGTCTCATCCGACAAAGGGTCTCATGCCGCCCGCGGATTTCTTAGGAGTCGCGGCACAAATGGGGATCCTAGCAAAGATTGATGCGATCTTGTTCAGCCGCCTTGCGGAGGCGGTGACATATCTTGATAAAGCACATACCAAGCTCTCTAGGTTTGCGATCAACGTTTCTGCTGGTCGCCTCTCCGATACGACGCTCTTACATGAAATTAAAGTCTCAGGGATCGACCCGACACGTTTGACTGTTGAGCTTGTTGAATCAGTTTACCTGGAGCAGATCCATAGCACCACCAGTTGGACATTAGAGGAGTTGCGTGAAATCGGCGTAGAGATTGCAGTAGACGATTTCGGAACCGGTCATGCTTCAGTCCAGGGGCTGCTTCAGATAAACCCAGACATTCTCAAGATTGATCGTCAGTTCATTCAGCCAGCTGCAGAAAGCCAACGTTCCCGCGCACTGATCGAGTCGCTCATTGGAATTGGTAAGAGCCTAGGGCTGAAAGTGGTCGCAGAAGGGGTCGAGACTGAAGACCAGGCGCAACTCGCTCGCGAATTAGGTTGCGATATTTTGCAAGGGTTCTACTTTGGAAAGCCGATGGCCGGGTTCGACCTATTCAAAATGCTGAATCAGACGAGTGGGTGCCTTTGGCGTTCAATTTCGAAGCTCCCACAAGTGGAACTATCGATAGACAAACTGCCCTAGTGCCACTCGTCGTTGCGACCAACTAGCATTGAGGCCCATGGGTCGGAGTTTGTTTCTTTGGCATCTTGCATCAATCCCAGCTTAGGTGACTAAGTCAGTTGGCAGCCCCAAACTGGCTTTGGACCACTCAAGCGGGGCTGATCAGTTGCACATCCATGACGAACAGGCCCTCCGCCGTTTCTGCTCCTCAAATCTGTATCATATCGCTATAAGGTCGTCTCAGAGGGAACCAGTTTGATATTCTTTGCTGAATCTCCATTTAGCTTCGAGCTAACTTGGCATGACGCAGCGGACTGACAGTAGTCGCCACACCGCATACGGTTTTCCCGTATTCAACAAGAATACTATTTTGGCACGTCTTCTCGAGTTTTTCTTGAATCTGAAGAGAATTCTGTATTCTCTTTAACGTTAGTAATTCTTTGAATTTGGGAAGCTACGGCTCGGTCTACTCAACCAACAGGGTGACCAAATGCCGACCAGTTTTACTGATCAATTCTTCACGTTTGACCCAGCAAATCCGCCAGATCCTGGAACGGTAGTGACCGTACAGCAGTTCACTCTTACCGATCAGAATGATGACGGCGATATTGACGAGTTTGATGACGACGCTGTTGCCGGTCTGGATGTCACAGCTTCTTGGCCAGGCGATACAGTGACTATCATTGTACCCGGGGTCGGCGACGTGACTTACGTGGGCACGACAATCTACATCAGCGATGGCAGTGTCATTTTCACCCCGACAGATGGGCAAGTACTATCTGGAGGGGAATTTGTTTCCTCGACATATGTGACGACGCAAGGACCTCTCCTGACGAGCCAGCTCGGCCCACCGTGTTTTCTACCTGGAACATTGATTTCCACCCCAACTGGCTCCATTAAAGTTGAGGACCTTCGTGTTGGTGATCTTGTTTGCGTACTGGGTGGCAGTGCCATGCCGGTTGCCTACATTCGACATCGCAGAATCTCGGCACAGCATCTGCGAGCCAACCCGAGACATGCCCCGATTAGAATACCGGGGACGGCGTTCTCCCTTACTTCCAACCATGCCGATTTATTCGTTTCACCGCAGCACCGGATGCTGATCCGATCGAAAATTGCCCAAAGAATGTATGGGGAGCAGGAGATCCTTGCGCCCGCAGCGCAGTTAATCGGTTTCAAGGGAATACGCCGCGTGGAAACAGAGAAACCGTTCTCCTACATTCACTTGCTGCTAAGTGAACACTCGATCATTGAAGCGAATGGACTCGGAACGGAAAGCCTATTCTTGGGCCGAAGCGTTCTTGCGGACCTTAGTCGGTCAGAAATGAGGACCATCAGGAAGACACTCAACCCATCGGAAATCTTCGCCATGACGCCTGCGAGAGTTTTCGCCAATGGTAAGAAATTGAAGCAACTTCTGCTGCGCCACCAGAAGAATGGAACTCCGCTTTGCGGCGAACCGCGGGAATATATGCCGAATGTTGCGTAGGTTGGCGTGCATTCGGCTTCGCTTCGGAAAAACGCGGTTTGGTACGAATGATCGGGACCCTTGCAAGGCTAAGGCAGGGCTTCCCTTCTACCCTCGCTAAGTAGCCAGATTTCGCGTCGCACTTCGCGCCAGCCGCGACCCTTACTGATCCTTTTGTTGGTTCGCCCGTCGTTCAAACGCGCGAAATCCGACGACGACCACTGTTACTGCTATTAGAATAAAGTCCCATGCACTGCCCATCACCAAATTGATTGTTTCGCTCATTGTGTCCATTCCTCAGCCAGAGCAATGCTTGCGCTCGAAGATCCTCCAAACACTGTGACTCAACACCTAGGCTCTTGACCAGAACCTTATTGCGCAGGGTTTTCGGAGATTTATTCCGAGTGGGATTTTGGTTTGCGCCAGTTGTCAATGAATTGAGCTCACAGCGAACGCTGTTACAACCGGCCCAGTTACGAGACGTCGGCGATCATCAGCAAAGCCGATATTCGTTGCTTCGCAGAATGAAGGTATTTTGGCCTAGAAACTGCCCGACGCAGCATCATAGAAGGGTGTAATTTGCTTAGAGGTGTGTCTCGCGGCCCAAAGCTGTGGTTGGTCGGCGGTCAGCTCGCCGCAGCACAGCTTCTCCAAAACAGGCCTTGCTGGATATTGCACTAATTGGCGAAGCAAAGGGCTGTATAATTGGCGGAATCCGCGCAGAATGGAGTTATCAGACAGCTTAGACTAATTCTGCAGGCAGAGACAGCGCAAGTATGAGTACCAAGTTAAGCTACGTTAGGACGCGAAGTGTCGTTCGTTCAAATGTCTCAGGAAATCCAAGATTTCTTCTACGATAAGGCTTACGCCTATACGAAGGGTCAGTTGGAGTATCTTTCCCTTGTGTTTCTAATTCCTTTCCAGTTTTCAATCGGCAGCCAGTTCTTAAGTCTGGGCACAAGCCAAGAGGTCAAAGACCTGTTTGCTAACTACAGAAGTATCCTCCTCGACCAACGTAACACAAAAACGACGGCAGAAGTTTTGCAAATCGCGACGGTGGTAGATGGCACGCCACATTGCCTTGTCAACAATGCCAGTTTTGATCGTGCAAGGGACATGATGGGTGTCGAAAACGCGAGCTAAGTTCTGCGGCGCTCTGAAGAGGCATTCTTGAGAATTGATCTCGTAGAGTGCGTTGACGAAGCAAACCCAGCCTTGATTAAGGGCATAGGGACGTTACCAAAGAAACCGGCCTCGCGGAACCAGCGGACCTGGAATATTACGCGATAAAGGGTTTCCCAATCCAAGCCTCGCTGGCATCTTACCATCTGGCAGGGCACTCAACAAATTGATACTCAGGTAGACATCGGTGATCGGAGCGCTATACGATCAGTCGCCAGCGGGGAAATCCCAACGCCTTCGAATTTAGACATTTTGTTTGCTTAGCTGTGGAGCAGTGACCCGCATGTCCGGCATCCGATTATGCCATGTCCGCAAACCTCCGAGTAGAAGGCAGTCACGTGGTCGGCGTGTGCTGCTGTTTTCGTCCCTAAAACAGCTCGTCCAGCAAGCCGGTTTGCCTCGGCTAAGTGGAGTAGTGAGTCGACATCCGTTGGTGACATCCCCGTGTCGGCAGCAAGAGCCCTAATAAGGGTTCGTTTGAGCCCCGGATGATCATCGTGTCCCATCATTGATGCGAGCGTCAGAAGACTGGCGATTTCTGTGAATAACTTCTCTTCGTACATTCTCAATTTGCCCCACGTGAAAGCACTTACTTTCATTTGAGAACACTTAACAAACCATTAATCCTTGAGGTATTAGGATCGCCCCCTAGGCGCCGCAACATCAGCCGATGCCCCGCAGTTCACGAGCTGGGATGCATAATTCGTTTGTGGGTAGGGCGTTAGCAAACGCTCAAGTTCAGATCGCAATGCCTTGGCCGTGTGCAAAAAACCTTGACTTTCTGCCTCCAGCAACGCGGATTGCGTGCGCTCAATTAGTTCCATGTCACTCATGACTAACCACTCTGTTGCAGTTTTGCTCTACCTAGGCGTGTGTGGTTAACGAGAAGTTAACGCCCACGTCAAACTGCCGCAGTTCGGCAATAATTGGCCGATTGATTGGTACTGTCAGACTAATTTGAACCAGCCTCAGCTAGGACAGAAGCGCTGCCGCTTATGCGGCGCAAAGGGCGCGCCACTCAATTAGAGCGGCGGTGCGGTTCAGTTTGAAAATGGGGCCGACTTTATAAACTATTGGCGGTTGAGGTGGTTGCAGACCGAAGCGTGGACAGAGGCGAATTTCTGCATACTTCGCATGCGCCGGAACCGCTGCATCGCACGCTATCTTCGTCGGAACGGCAGGTGCGAATTCTCCGCTCGATGGTTTTCACATTGACCTGTCTCTTGCCGATCCGCACCGCCAAGTTCCTTGAGAGCGGCGCTATAGGAACGAAGCTTGTCGGTTACCAACACTTCAGGTCGACCGTGCTTGCGAATTGCTTTTCTTAGGAATTTGAGCGCGGCCCTCTTGTCGCGACGCTTCGTGACGTAGCTTTCGAGCACTTCGCCTTCGTGATTTACGGCCCGCCAAAGATCGTGCGTCTTGCCGCTGATCTGCACAAAAACCTCGTCCAAGTGCCAAAGCCACTTGCTTGATTTCAAGCCCTCGATCCGCCGTTTCTCAATCTCCGACGCAAACATCGGGCCGAACCTCTGCCACCAATACCGCACCGTTTCATGACAGACATCGATGCCGCGCTCATGGAGCAGATCTTCGACGTTCCAAAGCGACAGAGGAAAACGAACGTACATTATCACAGCAAGACGGATGATCTCGGGACTGGTTTTGAAGTATTTGAATAGGGCGCGTTTGGACATCCATGGAGGCTACGAGACCGCCCTGCCCCGCTCATGCGATGTTCCCCTGACAATACCGATGGGGCAAAACAAAAGCTACCGAACTCCAATTTCACTCGAGAAATGCTCTCATGGAACGTGGATTGGCACGTACCAAACAAACATTCTTTCACGATACACTATTGCGACGAATCCCTTTATCTCATCGGCGCTACTTGTGAAGTCGGCCACTGGTTCGCAGATGCTTTCGATATTGAATGCTCGAGGGCACCACGACTGGGTCCGAGAGCACCCTTCGCTGTCTCGGTGCAGAAAATCTCGGGAGTCATAGGCCACAGGCAAGAGTTTACGACCAACCGTCGCGAACGGCCCATTCCCGACCTTGGACGCAGGTTCGGGACGCTGCAGTCGCAGCTCGCTTAACGGACCTCTGTGCAAAGTGCAGCGAAGGTCCGGTTTCCGCCGATTCTGTGGAAAAACAACGTGTTTCTGGCGCAGAAAGCCGCGGTCTGAACGGGGTGCGAGTGCCTTTCTTGTCAGGCTTTTGGTGTTTGCTGCGGTGCAGGAAAGATCTTGGACAATTTGCGGAGGTTTTGGGCGGTGGCGGCAAGGAGAAATTCGTCATTTGCACCGCATGGCCCGCGTAGTCGGAGCCGACCTAAGCCAAGAATGCGTTTGAGATGGGCGAAGAGCATCTCGACCTTCTTCCGAAGCTTCATCGAGATGCCGTACTGGCGGGTTTTTGCGATGTTGCGGGCGACCTGCCGAGCGTCTTCGTGTTCTTCGCGGGTGATCTTGCGGGCATCGGCCCTGGGGCAGCATTCGGCTTTGGATGGGCAGACCTGGCAAACATCTTTCAAGGCTCGGTATCGAGCCGTGCCTTTGCCCGTTGGCCCCCTGGTTGGGTCTGAGTAGTTCCGGCGGAATTGTTTCAGGGCGTGGCCCTCGGGGCAGATGTACTGGTCGTTCTCGGCGTCCCACTCAAAGTCGGCACGCGTCCAAGTTCCATCGTTGCGACCGGACTTATCAAAGACTGGTATGTGCGGCGCGATTCTGCGATCGACCAGCCAGCCTAGAAGCGGCCCTGTGCCATAGGCCGTGTCCGCGATTAGACGTTCAGGATGCAGGTCGAACTTCGCCTTCACCCGCTTCAGCATGGTCTTGGTCGATCCAACCTCTGCCTGCCGGATGGAACGCGTCGCCTCGACATCTACGATCACGCCGTGGTCTGTGTCGATCAGGTAGTTGTCAGAATAGCTGAAGAACGCTGGCCCCTTACGAGCCGCGGTCCACTGGCTCGCCGGGTCGGAATGCGAGGTGAATTTGGGCTGCACCTCGCTGGCGGCACCAAATGCGGCCTCGTCCAGCGTGTCGAGATACTCGCGAACTGCGCGAGGCGCATCTGCCGGATCGATGGTCGATACGTCCCACTCTTCCTTCGGTGTCGAGTTCTGTTTGTTGGCATCCGCCTCGATCAGGCTGGCATCAATCGCCATCCGCTGGCCACTGACCAGCCCTTCTTCGATGCACCTTGCCACCGTCGTCTCGAACAGATGGCGCAGCAGCTCGCTCTCGCGGAAGCGGCCATGACGGTTCTTGGAAAAGGTGGAATGGTCGGGAACGCGATCGTTCAAATCAAGGCGGCAGAACCAGCGGTAGGCCAGGTTCAGATGCACCTCTTCACACAGACGCCGCTCGGAACGGATGCCGAAGCAGTAGCCAACCAGCAGCATGCGTATCAGCAGTTCAGGATCGATCGACGGACGCCCGGTGTGGCTGTAGAAATCCGCGAGGTACGACCTAATGCCGGTCAAATCGACAAAGCGATCAATCGACCGCAACAGGTGGTCTTGCGGAACATGGTCTTCCAGCGAGAACTCGTAGAACAGCGCCGCCTGCGCTTCCTGCCTCGGTCCCATCATCGCCAATGCCCCCGCTCGTTGAGGCAATTGAATCAGCGAATTACGTCTCAATCAACGATGAGTTTTTCAACGCAATACGCCCTTCATAAACTTCAGAGATCCGCTAGATGCAATTGAGGGGTACGCACTGAAGGCTGCCCCGCGTTGCATCGTTACAAGCGCCCATAGCAGATTTGGAGCACATCCAGGTAGCGTCCCGGACTCGGTACAATGTGCTGTTGTTGGGGGCGATAGTGCGAACAGCGTTGAAATTCCAGAACGCAAATTTGGGTCAGCTCAGTTCAAAGCGAGACCAACCGACGCAAAGAAGGAAGGTGGTCTGCAGGGTGGATGAAGCAAGATTATTTCATGTTAACTATTTGATCATAAAATACTTTTTTTGTGTTTTGGTGCGGGTGGAGGGACTTGAACCCCCACGCCTTGCGGCGCCAGAACCTAAATCTGGTGCGTCTACCAATTTCGCCACACCCGCATCGGCGGTGCGTTTAGCAGGACATGCCGGGCATTGCGAGGCCAAAAAACTCCTCAGCATTAACCTAAGCGTAACCACCTTTCGCCCAGATTATGCCCGAATCTCACGCGAGGTATCTCCCATCAACGGGCTGCCACCCGAAACCTGAGGGGAAGACACATGACCGACACCACGATCCACATCGAAGAAAAAACTCGCCCTATGGGTGAGGATGCCGTAACCTCGCGTTCACATAAACGAGGCACAAAGTGCCCGAACGAACGAGCAGGTATCAAAATGACAGATGCAACCCCGCGGCCGCAGGCCGGTGTGGGTGGCAAAGCTGGCGCATGTGAAGCTGGTCTTGCCCCCGGAACGCAGGTCCTGACTTTGGACGGCGCGATCCCCGTAGAATTCCTGAACCCCGGCGACCGCGTGATCACGCGGCGTGGTGTGCGCACTCTGAAAGCGGTGATGCGCCACAACTTGCCGGAAGGCACACCGCGCGTCCGCGTGTCGGCCGATGCACTGGGCGGCAAACCGTCCAATGATGTCATCCTGATGCCCGGCCAGCGCGTGCTGGTGCGTGATTGGCGCGCCAAGACCCTTTGGGGCAAGGACATCGCCGCAGTTCCCGCCGCCCGCCTTGTGGACGGCAACTTTATTCGCACCGAAACCGGCGGACGGCAGATCATGCTGTCGCTCTACTTCGGCGCACCAGAGATCCTCTATGCTGATGGGTTGGAGCTTGCCTCCGCAGACAAGCCGAAGGTGGCAGCCTCGGCGAAGTAACCCGGTCAGTCCGCACGGTGTTTGCGTGCGGGTGGCAGTGGCGACGCACAACACGCCACGGAGGAGAGGACGCGAAGTAGCGTCCGATACCGTGAACAAGGGCGTTGCAGACCGCCCCCCCTCTCACGGATTTCAAGCGGCGCCCCGGGACAGGGCGCCGCTTACTTTTTCAGGTCGGCGTCGATCTCAATCCGGCGCAAGACCTTGGGCAAAAGATCCGGCAAATCCTCGGCAACCAATCCCGGCCCAAAGCTGCGCGCCGCCTCAACATGCAGAAACACACCGGCCTGAGCGGCCAAGAAGGGCTCAAACCCACGCGCCAAAAGACCCGTGATGATCCCGGCCAAGACATCCCCCGATCCTGCGGTCGCAAGCCAAGGGGCCGCGCGCCCGTAAGCGGCAGCATGGACGGCGACCTCACCATCGGGTCCCGCAATCACAGTATCCGCGCCCTTGAACACCACCACACATTGCGCGCGCTCGGCCGCCTCCCGCGCGGCATCGACCTTAGAATAAGCCGGGCCGTGGGTCGCACGTTCTGCCATCCGGGCCGCCAAATCAGGGAATACCCGGGCGAACTCACCGCCATGGGGTGTGATGACACCGACGTCGGCCAGATGAGGGACAATTTCGTCAGGCTGACCAGAAAAATTCGATAGGGCGTCCGCGTCCAGAACCACAGACAAGCGCGCCCCTCGGTTCGCTGCAATCTCCAAAGCCGTCTGAACGATCGCGATCTGCGTCTCGCCAATCCCGAAGCCCGGCCCGATGCAAAGGGCATTGATACGGTCATCTTCGAGTGCTGCGCGTAAGCCGTCCGCATCCCCACATCGCCGCAACATCAGCCCGCTGATTTGCGCCGCGCACTCCATCATCGCGGACCCCGGCGCACCCAATGAGACGAGCCCCGCCCCAATGCGCAACGCTCCACGTGCCGCAAGGCGCGCGGCCCCGGTGCGCCCCATGCCCCCTGTCAGAACCAGCGCGTGCCCGTGGTCGAACTTGTGCGCCTCTAACACACCTTTCAGCAAAGACGGTTCCGCCAACAACGGGTCAGGCAGCCGCGCCAAAGGAATGCCTTGCGAACGGTCTTTTAGGCCGATGTCTACAACCTCAAGATCTCCACACTGCGCAGGCCCATCGGCAAGGACATGCCCCAGTTTGGGTTGCTGAAACGTGACTGTCAGATGTGCAGCGATATCCCCGCACCATTGGCTGTCAGTCCAAAGGACCTTTCCGCTATCCGCATCCAGCCCCGACGGCACGTCGACCGCGACGACATATGGGGCAAGTTCGCGGCCATGGCCCCAGAAACCATCCGCGAACAGGTTATGAAACAAGCCCCCAACGCGGTCAGGCGGCGCAAAACCGCGGCTGAGGCCTGTGCCGAATACTGCGTCGACAATCAGGTCCGCTCCATCGGCCGAGGCCTGTTCGAGCGGGGCAACCTCACCGATATCCTCCCAACGGCGTCGGTTCGCCACCGCATCCGGGGGCATGGCGTCGCCCTCTCCCATGCCGAACACGGAAACGTCCCAGTATTGCTGCGCCAGCAGCCGCGCGATGACGTATCCATCCCCTCCATTATTGCCCGGCCCGCACAAAACCACTGCGCGACGCGGGCCGTCCCTTAACTCTGGCCACCGCGACAGGACTGCCTGCACCACGCCTGCGCCGGCTTGTTCCATCATGTCCGGTCCCGTCGCCTCACCGGACGCAATGGCAGCAGTCTCCAAACCGCGCATCTCTGCAGCCGTCAGCAGGCGCATATCAGTCATTGATTCAGTTTCGCCTATTTTTTGATCGCTTTGCACAATAAGTGACCTGCCACCTCAGATTCCGCCCAAAGATTGACCACCGCTCCCCCTGACTCATGGACGCCCCCTGCCCAAGATGGTGTCAGAACATCGAAGAGATGGCGAGGGGAGTCGGCCCGTGAAAAAGATCGAAGCAATCATCAAACCGTTCAAGCTGGATGAGGTGAAGGAAGCCCTCCAAGAAATCGGCGTGCAAGGCCTTAGCGTGACCGAGGTGAAGGGCTTCGGTCGTCAGAAAGGCCATACGGAGCTCTACCGCGGCGCCGAATATGTCGTCGACTTCCTACCGAAGGTGAAGATCGAGGTCGTTCTGAGCGAAGATCAGGCCGACGCAGCGATCGAGACCATCATTAACGCCGCCAAGACCGACAAGATCGGCGACGGCAAAATTTTCGTGTCCGACATCTCCCAGGCGATCCGTATCCGGACCGGTGAGACGGGCGAAGACGCTATCTAATCCAAACTACGAAACACCCCCGACCGGGGCCTATTTGAACCAAAGGGAAGGTCAGAATGAGCACAGCAGACTTCTTGAAAATGGTGAAGGACGAGGACGCGGAATACGTCGATATCCGGTTCACCGATCCGCGCGGCAAGCTGCAGCACGTCACCGTGATGTCGGATCAGGTCGATGAGGACTTCCTTGAGGAAGGCTTCATGTTTGACGGCTCGTCCATCGCCGGTTGGAAAGGCATTGAAGCCTCCGACATGAAGCTGATGCCCGACACCGACAGCGCCTATGTCGATCCGTTCTACGCGGAAAAGACCATCTGCCTGCACTGCTCCATCGTTGAGCCGGACACCGGCGAAAGCTATGAGCGTGACCCGCGCGGCACCGCCGAGAAGGCCGAAGCCTATCTGAAGTCCTCGGGCATCGGCGACGTGTTCTATTGCGGCCCCGAAGCCGAATTCTTCGTCTTCGACGATGTCCGCATGTCGGTTGAGATCAACAAGGTCTCCTACGAGGTCGACGCCCAGGACGCGTCCTGGAACGGCGACACCGAGTACGAGATGGGCAACATGGGCCACCGTCCCGGCGTTAAGGGCGGCTACTTCCCGGTGAACCCAATCGATGCGGGCCAGGACCTGCGTTCTGAGATGCTCTCGACGATGAAGCGCATCGGCATGAAGGTTGATAAGCACCACCACGAAGTGGCGAGCTGCCAGCACGAGCTTGGCCTGATCTTCGATAGCCTGACAAAGCAGGCCGACGAGCTTCAGAAGTACAAGTACATCATCCACAACGTGGCCCACGCCTATGGCAAGTCGGCGACGTTCATGCCCAAGCCCATCGCGGGCGACAACGGCACGGGCATGCACGTGAACATGTCGATCTGGAAGGACGGCAAGCCGCTCTTCGCAGGCGACAAATACGCGGATCTGTCGGATGAGGCATTGTGGTTCATCGGCGGCATCCTGAAGCACGCCAAGGCGCTGAACGCATTCACGAACCCCTCGACCAACTCCTACAAGCGTCTGATCCCGGGTTTTGAGGCCCCCGTTCTGCGCGCTTACTCGGCTCGCAACCGCTCGGGCTGTGTGCGTATTCCGTGGACGGAAAGCCCGAAGGCCAAGCGCGTGGAGGCTCGCTTCCCCGATCCGGCGGCAAACCCCTACCTCTGCTTCGCGGCCCTGCTGATGGCTGGCCTCGACGGTATCCAGAACAAGATCAACCCCGGCGACCCGTCGGACAAGGACCTTTACGATCTTCCGCCGGAAGAGCTGGCTGGTATCCCGACCGTTTGCGCATCGCTTCGCGAAGCACTGGACGAGCTGGAAGCCGATCACGAGTTCCTGCTGAAAGGCGACGTGTTCACCCGCGACCAGATCGAAGGCTACTGCGCGCTCAAGTGGGAAGAGGTTTATGCCTACGAGCACACGCCGCACCCGATGGAATACAAAATGTACTACAGCTGCTGATCAGCCGCTGTCAGAGACAGGAAAGGGCGCCCGGCGGGGCGCCCTTTTTCTTGCTTTGTTGGCGCCGCTGCTCACGCGTGAGCAGCGGGGCTAATCATATGTTTTTTCGAGGTTTTCGAATTCTTGTTAACCAGAAATCAGACGATAATCCGCCTCAGCACCCCTCGTTGAAGATACCTGCAAGCTGGAGGCCCGGCGCACACAGCAATCCGCCCCATTGATAAGCGTCCTGCCCGTTCTGCAACTGCACAGCCCACCATGAATAGCCGTTAAAGAAGATGCCCGTGTCCGTCACCAAAGTGATCGGCTGCCCCTCGAACGTTGAGCCGACATCGGCAAAGTTGGTTCCCGGTCCACCGCGAAGATTACCGCCGAAAGAAAAGCCTGGAAAAGGCCCGACCTGCGGGTCGTAGCCACCGCCCGCCTGGCTGCCGCCGGGCTCGTCAATGCTTGTCACCACGCAGTTGAACTGCGCGCCCGAGGCCGTGGTGAGAAAGGCCTGCCCCTGATGTTCGACGAAATCGAGGCCTGTGGAAGGATCAAAGAACCGCGACCCACTGCCCGAGACGGCGGGGTTCAATACCGCTCGCGTCACTTGCCCGTTGGATTGGTTGCGTGCATCTACGCCAACGACGTCCTCCTCATCGAAGTAAGTGGCCGTGAATTCGATGCCGTTTAGCGCACCGCAGGCGTAACTCACGTTCGCAAACGAAACGCTTGGCACACCCGCCGTCATGGCCAAAACGACAAAAGCGGTTTTGTATTTCATGCTAATTCCCCAAAGCTGATGGGGGATGATTGCCGCACAAAGATCTCAGCACAAAGAAAAAAAGCGCCCCGGCTGGGGCGCTTGAATGCACGAGATGTGCGTCGCTTACTTTGCCGCGCGTTTGGACGCGAAGGTCGCGCCGTCCTGCTTGCTGGCGATCCGCGCCTGATCGGCTTTGAAGGCCGCGAGCGCCCGGTCATGGCTGCTGCCCATGGCGATCCGGTTGACGTGGATTTCGGTGCGCGGTGTGTCCACCGACTGGAAAAAGCGCAAAACGCTGCTGACGATCCGCTCCATTACTCTGCCTCATGATCTGTTTTTATTGATCTTGAGCCAGAGTTGGCGGCGAAATGTGGCGAAATCTGGGCAGAATGTGACGCGGGTCAGCAGAGGGCCGCGACCTGTGGCTTCAATACCACCGGCGCGCGGTCCAGACTCTGTTTACAGGCAGCTTTCCAGCACGCCGCTGACGCCGCCTGCAGGCACGCAGATCACCCCGCCCCACTGGAAGGCGATCTGGCCGTCGGCCAGCTCAATCTCCCACCAATCATAGCCATTGAAGGGAATGCCGCTGTTGGCAAGGAGCGTGATAGCCGTACCTTCTTCCAGTCCGCCAATATCCGGAAACGCCGTGCCGGGGCCGGAGCGTAGATTGCCGCCAAGCGAAATCGCGGCAATATCTGCCGCCCCGCTGGCATCCGCCGTTGCTTCGCCTACGCCGGTTTCAGCATCCACTGAGGGGCACAATTCTCCATCTTCGATCACACCGGACACGCCGCCACCAGGCACGCAGATTACGCCGCCCCATTGAAAGGCCTGCTCACCGCTTGGCAGGATGATCTCCCACCAGGAGTAGCCATTGAAGGTGACGCCGGTATCGGCTTGCAGGATGATCTCCGTGCCCTCGTCCAATCCACCGACATCGGCAAATTCTGTGCCCGGCCCGGCGCGCAAATTGCCGCCGAGGGATATGGCAGGGATGTTCGCGCCGCCTGCGGCATCGGGCGTGGCCTCACCCGCTCCGTCATCGATCGGGACCTCAACGATCTCAGTCTCTTCAACGGTTTCAACGGGTTGCTCGACTGGGGCTGACGTGGCCTCGGCCCCTTCCAGCGTGCAGTGAACCGAGACATCACCGGATGTCAGATCCGCGATGTCCCCAGTGCCCCGAAGCAACAGATCGCCGCCCGCATATGTGATGCCGTCGCCGCCCCTTTGCGACCGCATGGTAACGGGATCGCCCCCGCCAGACGGGTTGTCTGCCCCGGCGATGAACTCGGCCACTGCAGCGTCCGTGCCTTCGATCAAGGTGATGCGCACGTCCACATCACCGAAGCCGGGACACAGGTAAGCCTGCGCCTGCGCGGCCCCGGAAACGAGGAGAAATACCCCCGTGCTAAGGGTCAATCGGGTAATCATTGTGGTGTTGTCCTCTCAAATTGAGCACGCACACCCTGCCGTGGTTTGGCGGCAGACCCAAGGGTGGATTTGGCCGCTTGGCTTAGAAGCGCCCAATCCGCCGGGCCATGCGCAAAGCGCCTTTGGCGTTGCGTGCTGTCGCTTGCCCGCGTGCGCGATCTTCTGGGGAGTTTTCGCCACCGCGCCGGGTCGCGGCATTAATGCCGGCATCGACGCCACGGTTCACAACGCGCCCGATCACGCGGCGGATAATCATATTCAGGATGCGGTCCATGGGGTGCCTTTTCCCAGTCAGAATGTGTGTCTGCGGGACTTATCGTTGCATTTGGGAATAAATGTGGCGACCGGCCATTATGGGGTGCTGGAACGCCTTACTCATCCTCGAAGATATCGTCTTCATCCAAGGCCGCATCCGGGTCGTCGTCGAACATATCATCAGTATCTGCATCCCGCTGCGGCTCTGACGTATCTTCGCCTTCGGCGTCTGGCGGTCGGCTTTCCAGAAGACCCGCATCGCGGAGTTCCTTGAGGCCCGGCAAATCGCGCGCATTCTCCAGCCCGAAATGGTCGAGGAATTCGGGCGTGACCACGTAAGTCACTGGGCGACCCGGCGTCATGCGGCGACGGCCGAACTTGATCCACTCCAGCTCGATCAACTGATCGACTGTGCCCCGGCTGACGGAAACGCCGCGGATTTCTTCGATTTCGGCGCGGGTGACAGGCTGGTGATAGGCAACGATGGCGAGCGTTTCGATGGCAGCACGGCTGAGTTTGCGCTGCTCTACCTGCTCACGCGCCATGAGGAAGCCCAGATCGGCGGCAGTGCGGAAGGCATAGGCATCACCCACCTTGGCGACGTGCACACCCCTGCCCTCGTACCGCTTGCGCAGCAGCACCAACGCCTCCGCCGGGTCGGAGCCGTGGGGCATCCGCGCCTCCATCTCCGACAGGCTGACTGGCTCGGCAGAGGCGAAGAGAAGCGCTTCAAGCATCCGCTCCTGCTCCGCCAAAGGAGGGGCACGGAAAAGGCTTTCCTCGGTTTTCTCAGTCTGCTCGCTCATGTGTCTTTCCGGCGCAGTTGAATGGGCTCAAAGGTGTCGGATTGGCGGATCTCAACCTTTCCGGCCTTCGTCAACTCCAAAGCCGCAGCGAAATTGGCGGCGGTGGCGGAGCGGCGGGATTTGGGATCTTTCGTCCAGGTTTCCGGCAGGTAGCTCATCAGATCGGCCCATTCGCCCATATAGCCGACCATGCCGCGCAGGCGGTCGAGCGCCTCTTCCATCGTCAGGACCTTCTCACGGTCCATCACATAGGGGCGGAAATCGTCCTTGGTGCGGATGCGGGCATAGGCCTGCATGAGGTCCAAGAGGCCAGCGGTGTAGGTGATCTTGCGGTTCGTGGTCATGGCCTGTGGCGCACCGCGCACGAAACGGTCGCGGCCCAAACGGTCGCGCGCCATCAGCTTGGCTGCGCATTCGCGCATCGCGGCGAGGCGTTCGAGTTGGAATGCCAGATGGGCGGCGAGGTCTTCGCCGGACGGGCCTTCATCACCGGGTTCTGGCGGCAAAAGTAACTTCGACTTCAGGAAGGCGAGCCATGCGGCCATGACCAGGTAATCGGCGGCCAATTCGATGCGCAACTGACGCGCCTGTTCAATGAACGCGAGATATTGCTCGGTCAAAGCAAGGATGGAGATCTTGCGCAGATCGACCTTTTGAGTACGCGAGAGTGTCAGCAAAAGGTCCAGCGGGCCCTCGAACCCATCGACATCAACAATCAGCGCCTCGGCCTCACGCCGGGCGGTCACCTGATCCCAATCGTCGCTGTTTGCGGGTTGCCCGGCCTCAGACATAAACCTCTCCGCCCAGAAGGCTTGAGAGTTCCTCCTCGGCGGCTTGGATGTCAAGCGGTTGAGCCTCGGGTCGGCGGGCAATGACTGTGTCTGCGCGCGCCTGTGCGGCCCCGCTGAGTTGGCCGCAGTTTTCCAGCACCTCTTCCATCTCGGCCCGCTCACCATTGCAGTGCAGGATCATGTCGCATCCTGCGGCGCGGGCGGCAGCGGCGCGTTCCCCGATGGAGCCCGGAAGCGCGCCCATCGACAGGTCGTCGGTCATTAAAAGACCATCGAAATCAATGTCTTCGCGGATCACTTGCATGACCTTGCGCGACAGGGTGGCGGGCAGGTCGGGGTCAATCGCCTCGAACACAACATGGGCGGTCATGCCCATCATGATGTGATCCATCTGTTCAAACACGGCAAAGTCGGTTGCATCCAGCGCAGCTCGGTCAAGCGTCACGCGCGGTAAGTCATGGTGGCTGTCCACCGTCGCCGCGCCATGGCCGGGAATATGTTTAACGACCGGATGAATGCCGCCATCGGTCAGCCCCTCGGCCACGGCATGGGACAGGTCGGTGACCATTTCGGCATCGAAGGCGTATAGGCGGTTTTGCAGGAAGGGGTGCGTGCTGTCGCGGGCCACGTCGGCAGTGGGGCCGCATTGCACGTCGATGCCCACGGCACGCAACTCTTCCGCGATGAGGCGATAACGCAGGTAGAGCGCGCGGACGGGGTCCGAAGCCTTGGCCGCTGTCTCAAGCGGGGGGTGCCATTGCCGCCAATGGGGGGCACCCATGCGCTGCACCCGCCCGCCTTCCTGATCAATCAGAATGGGCGCATAGCGGCCAACGGAATCGCGCAATTCAGCTGTCAAAGCAGATAGCTGCGCGGGGTTGTTAATGTTCCGCGTGAAGAGGATGAAACCCCATGGCTGCGCCTCCGCGAAAAAGGATTTTTCATCGCGAGAGAGGGCCGTGCCTTCGCAGCCGAAGATCGTCGCGGCTTGTGTCACCGAACCGTAACCGGGATGCAGGCCGCGCCTTGCGCGACAAGCGCCGCGCAGAACCTGCGAGAGGCCGACAGATCGCCAAATCCATGGGCGCGGAGGCGGTAGAAGCTTTGCCCACCGGAGGAGGCCTGTTCGATCACCCGCGCCCGTCCAAGAAAGAAGTCAGGATAAGTCTGCGACAGCCGCTGCCATTCGGCGCGGGCCAGATCGGGCGTGTCAAACGCGCCAAGCTGGACAAGGCGGGTGCCTGTCTCAAGCTCCGAGGCTGCGATTTCGAATTCGTCCGCGCCGATAGGCTCATCCGCGGCAGGGGCGGCTTCGGCCTCCGGTGCGGCGGCGGCTGCTGCCGCAGCGACGACTGCGGCGGCTGCCGCTGCCTCTGCCCGGGCTTGAATGTCCGCAGGACGCGTGGCGGGCCGGGGCGACCGGCGCACACCAGGCACGGAGATCGGGATTGTGTCGGCACGGGCCACAAGTTCAGGCTCTTCCGCCGCGTTGGGCAGAGCGCTTTCTTCCTCGCCTTCAAGGGGCTGCGCCTCAGCCAGTAAGCGTTCGATCAGGGCCTCAGTGTCTTCAGCAGTGACGGGGGCCTCGGCCTCTGGCGAGACTTCGGCGACAACGGCAGGCGCGTCAACGGGTTCTTCAACGGGCGCAACCGCCGCTGCGGAGGCGCTTTCGAAGGCCTGCTCAAGCTCAGGCACATCGTCGAAGTCCATCGGCGCAGGTGCCAGGACCAATTGATCCGGAACCGGGGCGGCCTCTGCTCCTTCCGCCAGGCGGTTCACAGCCAAGCCCTGATTTTCGGCCACAGCACCGCCCGGATTTTCGGGGGCCACGCGCATCGGGCCTTCCATCGCCCGTATCACCGGAACGTCGGTCACATCGCGCATCAAAAGCTGCCAGGCCCAGATCGCCATGCCGACCACCAGACCGATAGACACCACCGCGCCGGCCCAGTTGATCAACTGCGTCACGCGGCTGACGTCAGCCGCCGCTTGCGCCTGATCCTGCGCATAATCATGGGAATAGTCGTAACCAGACTCGGGGGCGTATTCCCCGGAATATTGGATATCTGCCATGCCTGCCTCATTCGCCCGAGCCTTTTGGGCGGCCCGATGTCACTTGCTCGACCGGCGCGACGGGAGGTCTTGCGCCTCACATTTGTTCGACCGGTTTCACGCCCAAAATACCAAGGCCGTTTGAAATGACAATCGCCACGGCGGAAATCAGGCAAAGTTTCCCGGATGTTGCCGATGGATCATCCTCTTGGAAGAAGCGCAAATGCGGCTCGGCATTGCCTTTGTTCCACAGCGCGTGGAAGTCGGATGCGAGGTCGTAGAGGTAGAAGGCGATGCGGTGCGGCTCGTGCGTGGCGGCCGCAGCTTCGATCATGCGGGGGTATTCGGCGAGCTTTGCGGCGAGCGCGAGTTCCGCCGGATCAGCGATGGCCGACAGGTTCGCAGTGTCGGGTGTGATGCCAGCTTCCGCCGCCTTGCGCAGCACCGAATGGATGCGCGCATGGGCGTATTGGACGTACCAGACCGGGTTGTCCTTGGACTGCTCGCGCACCTTGTCGACGTCGAAATCCAGCGGCGCATCATTCTTGCGGGTAAGCATGTGGAAGCGGGTCACGTCGGCGCCTACCATCTCAACCACATCGCGCAGCGTTACGAACGTGCCCGCGCGTTTAGACATCTTCAGTTCCTCGTCACCGCGCCGCAGTTTGACCAGCTGCGTCAGTTTGATGTCGAGCGGCACCTTACCATCGCTGAGCGCTGAGACCGCAGCTTTCATGCGTTTGACGTAGCCGCCGTGATCGGCGCCGAATACGTCAATAAGCTCATCGAAGCCCCTGGAAACCTTATCAAAATGATAGGCGATGTCGGGGGCGAAATAGGTCCAGGCGCCATCGGATTTCATCACCGGGCGGTCCACGTCATCACCGTGGTCGGTCGACTTGAACAGCGTCTGTTCGCGCGGTTCCCAATCCTCAGGCTTCTTGCCTTTCGGCGGCTCAAGCACGCCTTCATAGATCAAACCCTTGTCGCGCAGATCGTTGATCGCATCCTCGATCCGACCCGTGCCATAGAGCGATTTTTCGGAGAAGAACTCATCCATCTCGACGCCAAGCATGGCCAGATCTTCGCGGATCAGGCCCATCATGCGTTCGGTGGCGAATTCGCGGATCTCGGCCAGCCAGTACTGCTCGCCCTTATCGACGAACTGATCGCCGACCTTGTCTTTCAGCGCTTGACCGACCTCGATCAGGTAGTCGCCGGGATAGGTGCCATCCTCGAATGCGACCTCCTGCCCGTGAGCCTCCAGGTAGCGCAGATAGACCGACCGCGCGAGGACATCGACCTGCGCGCCGCCGTCGTTGATGTAGTATTCGCGGGTCACGCCATAGCCCGCCGCATCCAGCAACGAGGCCAGTGCATCGCCAAAGACCGCGCCACGGGTGTGACCCACATGCAACGGCCCGGTGGGATTTGCGCTGACATATTCGACGTTTACGCGCCGTCCCTGCCCTTTGGTGGAGCGCCCGAAAGCGGCCGCACGGTCCACGACATCGGCTACGACCCCCTGCCAAACCGACGCCGCCAAACGCAGGTTGAGGAACCCCGGCCCCGCCACTTCAGCGCTGTCGATACGCGGATCATCGGCCAGCTTGGCGGCCAGCGCCTCGGCAATATCGCGGGGCTTCATCTGCGCGGGCTTGGCCAGCACCATCGCCGCGTTCGTCGCCATATCACCGTGGGCCGCATCGCGGGGCGGCTCGACCGTGATCGCGCGTGTTTCCAGCCCGGCGGGCAAGGTGCCCTCGGCAGAAAGCGTCTCAATGGCGGCGAGAACGGCCTCGCGGATCTGGTCGAACAGGGTCATAGCGGTGTCCTTTTTGGATACCGCGCGGTGTATCACCCTCGCCTGCCGCGTCAATCAGATCAGGGTGTGCAGCGGTTATAGTCAAGTACATTGCCATCGCGGATCAGCCGCAATACCTGACCGTCCTGCAATGGGATCAAGAACAGGTTCGATTGCCAGGTGTGTCCTTCCCCCTCGCAATTCGCGACATAAGAATACCCGTCCGTGCCGTCGACCGGCACGGGGTTGGAAAGGGTGCAAACGGACTCGTAACCGTACAGCACATTGTTCTCCAATCGGACGATCTGCTCTTCAGGGTGCGTGGTGCAGGCGCCGATCTGGTAGCGGCCATTGGCCACCTGGGCGGAAGCGCTGGCCGCGGCGGCAACCAGCAACACGGCAGAAATGCCGAAGGATTTCAGGGTCATGGATTCAATTCCTTGCATTAAATCAAGATGCGCGGAGCTTGAAAATCAGGGTTCGCACCGCGCGTAGGTATAGGCGTTATTGTTGATCACCACGACCAGCCCATCAATGGAGGCTTCCCCCACCAACAGCCGCGCGTCGAATTCATTGCCCTCGGACGTGCAGGCCCCGTCATAAAGGAAAATCTGGTCCATATCGCGGACGTTGATCGGGTTGGATAAATCGCAGCACTGCTCGACCAGACACAGTGTCGGAAAAGCCAGAGAGGCCGTGCGTTCACTGCCGGGCGTGAAGCCCTCGGTTGGACAGCTAAAACCTTGATAGAATTGGCCATCTTGCGGGAAGGCCTGAGCAATAGAGTGGGATGCAAAAAGGGCCGCCGCCGAAGCGGCGAAGCGGAGGGTGATGGACATTCTTCGGCTCCGGTAATGTGAGCTATAGGGGCCTTTTCAGTGTGCCGTGATCCGCTTCACCGATCAACTGTTTACCCAAACCGAACAATCCGGTCGCTTTGGATCCACTGGTTCCGGGAGCGCGACGCCGTCGGCACACAAATGCGCCCTGCCCTCACCGTTCGGAAATGAACCGATCATGGCATTGCAATGCAAACCTGTCCGTCATGCCCGAGATGTAATCGGACACGATCCGCGCCAATTCCGTCTCATCCCCGGCGATTCCTTCCACGTCCTTGCGCCACTGTTTGGGCAGTTCCGCCGGATTGGCCATAAAGAAGGGGAATAGGTCTTCGACCACCTGCGTCACTTCACGCCTCATCACCACCACAGACGGCGCGCGGTACATTCGTTTGAATAAAAATGTACGGATGACTTTGAGGTCGTCGAACAAGCCTTTGGAAAAACGGATAATCGGGCGGCCCGCCATCCGGATATCCACAGGCGACTGTGGATTGATCTCGTCCAGAGCGGCACGCGCGCAGGCCAGAACATCCTCAACCAAAACACCAAAGAAGCGCCGCAGCGCCTCATGCCGGCGGCGGTAATAGTTGAGGCCGGGATAGCGTCTATCAACCGCCGCGAAGCAGTCGCGCAAGATGGGCAATTCGGCCAGTTCGTCGGTCGAAAACAGCTCAGCCCGCAGACCATCGTGGAGGTCGTGGTGGTTGTAGGCGATGTCGTCGGCCAGCGCGGCCACCTGCGCCTCTGCACTGGCATGGGTAGAGAGCTCAAGGTCCACATCCGCGCAACAAGCGTTGAGCGCCCAGGGCAGCGGAGGCTCGACCGGACCATTGTGTTTGGCGATGCCTTCCAACGTTTCCCATGTCAGGTTCAGCCCGTCGAATTCCGCGTAATGCCGCTCTAGCTGCGTGACGATGCGCAGCGCCTGCGCGTTGTGGTCGAACCCGCCATGGGGCGCCATCAGCGCCTGCAACGCATCTTCGCCGGTGTGGCCAAAGGGCGGATGGCCAAGGTCGTGGGCGAGCGCCACGGTTTCGGTCAGATCTTCATCCAGGCCCAGCGCGCGCGCCATGGTGCGGGCGACCTGCGCCACTTCTAGTGAATGGGTCAGGCGGGTGCGGAAATAATCGCCCTCATGCTCCACAAACACTTGCGTCTTGTGCTTGAGGCGACGAAAGGCCGAGGAATGGATGATGCGGTCGCGGTCACGCTGGAAAGGCGAGCGATGTGCGCTCTCCTCCTCGGCAACCAAGCGCCCGCGTGTATCCATCGGGTCGCACGCGAATGGTGCTCGCATATTCACGCCTCCTGATCGGGGCCGTCTTGTCCCTGCCCCTGCCCCCTCATATATTCAGGCTACGCTGAATGCGACAGGTGATCTGATATGCTGAACGTGCCCCCCAAAGTGACCGACCGCGCCTTTGCGCGACTGGCCGAGATCAACGATGCGGCCGAGGCGCCTCAGGCCCTGCGCGTGGCGGTGGAAGGCGGCGGATGTTCGGGCTTTCAGTATGAGATCAAGCTGGACGCGCCGGGTGAGGATGATCTGGTGCTGGAAGGTCAGGGTCAGAAGGTTGTGGTGGACTCTGTGTCGCTGCCGTTTCTGGCCGATGCCGTGATCGACTTCACCGAAGAACTGATCGGCGCGCGGTTCACCATAGAGAACCCGAATGCGACTTCGTCGTGTGGGTGTGGCACGTCTTTCTCGATGTAACGTCGGGTTTTGCTGGCGATGTGATCCACGGATGCTACCCTTCTTGGCAAGCCAACGGAGGGTGCGATGGATCTGAATTTTTCCCCTGAAGAACAGGCGTTTCAAGCCGAGGTGCAGGCCTTTCTGGCCGAGGCCCTGCCCGCTGAGATTGCAGATCGCGTGGGCCGCGGCGAGGAACCTACCCGCGATGATATGGAGCGTTGGCACGCCATCCTGAACGAAAAGGGCTGGCTCGCCGGGACATGGCCTGCGGAGTTCGGTGGCCAAGGCTGGGGTCCGATCGAATTGCACATCTTTGAGGAGGAATGCGCCAAGGCGTCTGCCCCGCGCATCGTGCCGTTTGGCACCAAGATGCTGGGGCCGGTTTTGCAGAAGTTCGGCACGCCCGAACAGCAAGCCGAATACCTGCCACGCATTCTGGATGGCCGCGATTGGTGGTGTCAGGGCTATTCTGAGCCGGGCGCGGGCTCGGACCTGGCGTCTTTGAAGACCAAGGCCGAACGGGACGGCGATGTTTATGTCGTGAACGGTCAGAAGACGTGGACGACATTGGGCCAATACGCCAACCGCATTTTCTGCCTTGTGCGCACCAAGTTTGAGGGCAAGCCGCAGGAGGGGATTTCGTTCCTGCTGATTGATCTGGATACGCCGGGGATTGAGATGCGCCCGATCCGGTTGATCGAGGGCGGGTACGAGGTGAATGAGGTCTTCTTCACTGATGTGCGGGTACCGGTCGAAAACCTTGTTGGCGAAGAGAACATGGGTTGGACGATTGCCAAGTATCTCTTGGGGCATGAACGCACGAACATCGCAGGCACGGGCTTTTCCGTACAGGCTTTGGCGCAGGTCAAGGCATTGGCGCGGCAGGTGAAGCGGCGCGGTAAGGCATTGATTGAGAACCCGCTTTTTGCCGCACGGCTGGCGAGCGTCGAAGCGGAGTTGGAGGCGGTGAAGATCACCAATTTGCGGATGCTGTCGAAGGCGGCGGCGGGCGGGCAGTTGGGGGCGGAGCCGTCGATGCTGAAGATCAAGGGCACGGTCATCCGGCAGGAATTGAACGACCTCGCACGTCGCGCCCTTGGCCCGGCAGCGGCGCCCTTCCCCTCTGAGGATCTGGATAACCTCGCCATTGCGCCGAAGGGCCATGCCCAAAATGCTGCGGGCTATTTCAACAATCGCAAGATTTCGATCTACGGCGGGTCGAACGAGATCCAGCGCAATATTCTAGCCAAGGGGATGATGCGCGGATGAATTTCGAGATGAGCGATGACCGCCGGATGCTGGCGGATATGTTGGCGCGGTTTCTGGCCGATGCCTGCCCTGTGGAGGCCCGCGTGGACGTGGCCTATGCCGCGCCATGGCATTCAGAAGCGGCTTGGACTGGGTTGGCGGAGCTCGGGGCCTTCTACGCACTGGCCTCTGAAGAGGCTGGCGGAATGGGCGGCACCGGCTTTGATATTTCCGTTGTGTTTGAGGCGCTTGGGCGCGCGCTGTGTCCCGAACCGGTGCTTCCGACGCTCCTCGGCTTACGCCTCCTCGCAGCGGCGGGAAGGCATGTGGACGATGTGTTGGCGGGCCAGCGTGTGGCCGTGGGGATCGGCGAGGTGGACGCGCCCTATGATCTGGACGGGATCGAAACGCGGGCCGAGGATGGCCGTCTGACCGGGCGGAAATCGGTGGTCTATGGCGGTGCAGGGGCGGAGCGGTTCCTGATCGCCGCGCAAAACTCAGGCAAGTTGGCTCTGTTCGAGGTGAAGGCAAAGGACGCGCAGGTCTCAGGCTATGGCATGATCGACGGCGGCCCTGCGGCAGAGGTGTTTCTGGACGGCGCGCCGGGGGAGCTGGTGCTGGCCGACGCGCAGGACGCGTTGGAAGATGCGCTAGACGCAGGCGCCCTGGCTTTGTGTGCCGAGGCCTTGGGCGCGATGGAAGTCGTGCAAGGCATATTGATCGACTACCTGAAAACGCGGAAGCAATTCGGGCAGCTGATCGGCGCGTTCCAAGCCTTGCAGCACCGGGCCATTGATCTTGGGATAGAGATTGAACAGGCCCGCTCGATTGTGATCCTCGCCGCTTCCGCCGAGGGCGCGCCGGAATTCGGCAAACGCGTGGCGCAGGCGAAGTTTCTGGTGGGCAAGATCGCGCGGCTGGTTTCCGAAGAGGCGATCCAGATGCATGGCGGGATCGGGATCACCTGGGAGTATCCGTTGGCGCACTATGCCAAACGGCTGGTGATGATCGATGCGCAGCTTGGGGATACCGATTGGCATCTGGAACGGCTGATGGGCGCGCTTTCTGCTGAGTGAGGGACGCCTCCGGCGGGCATTTTCGGGTAACAAAGATGGGTCGGTTGCGCCCTACCCGCTGGCGCCGAGCCGCGCGGTGACGCTGTCGGGGGTGACAGTGCCGATAACCTCTCCGTCCTGTTCCACGGAAAGCGGAGATGGGGTTTCGGCGAAACGTGTGAGGATATCTTTGACGGGCGTTTCCGCCGGGATACGCGGGTGATCTGTGGGAATATCCTGCATCACGTCGCGCGCGGTCAGGACGCCCAGTGGGTTCATATTGGCGACAAATTCGGCGACGTACGGTGTGCTGGGTTCTGAGAAAATCTGGCGCGGGGTGCCGATTTGCACGATGCGCCCGCCTTCCATGATGGCGATGCGGTTGCCGATCTTGAAGGCCTCGTCGAGGTCGTGGCTGACGAAGATGATCGTGCGCTTGAGGTCGCGTTGCAAGTCGAGAAGTTCGTCCTGAAGCTTGGTGCGGATGAGCGGGTCGAGGGCGGAGAACGGCTCATCCATCAGCAGGATCGGGGCTTGCGTGACAAAGGCGCGGGCGAGGCCCACGCGTTGCTGCATACCGCCCGAAAGTTCTCCCACCTTGCGGTCCGCCCAGTCGCTGAGGCCCACGAGGGCCAATTGTTCATCAACCTTGGCGGTGCGTTCCGCCGCGCCCTGCCCGGCCAGTTCCAGGCCGAGGCCCACATTCTCGCGCACGGTGCGCCACGGCAGAAGGCCGAATTGCTGGAACACCATCGAGACGCAATTCTGGCGCAGGTAGCGCAGGTCCTGGGTCGAGGTGCCGGGCAGCGTGCAGTTCCAATCGCCGTCATGAACATGGACCCTGCCCCGCGCGACGGGGTTTAAGCCGTTCACGGAACGCAGCAGCGTGGATTTTCCGGAGCCTGACAGGCCCATGAGGACGAGGATTTCGCCCGCCTCTACGTCCAGCGAGCAATCATGCACGCCCAGAACATGGCCGGTTTCGCGCTGTATCTCAGAACGGTCCTTGCCGTCATCGGCCAGTTTCAGAGCGGGCGCGGGGCGCGGGCCGAACATGATGCAGACATCTTCGAAAGAGACGGCGGTGCTCATGTGTTGGCCTCGTAACGCAGGATGCCGGCCACACCATCAGGCGCGCCGCCATCGTTGGGGTGGTTCTGGCCGTCGTGGACGATGATCTCGGACAGTTCGAACGGCGTGTGGCCGTCGAGGCAGGCCATGTTGACCCCGTATTCATTGGGGTTCGAGCGGCGGCGGTGGTGAGTGTAGATGCCACAGGTTTTGCAGAAATAATGCTCCGCCGCGCGGGTGTTGAATTGGTAGAGGGTCAGGTTGTCGGCGCCTTCGATGATTGTGAGGCCGTCGAGCGGGGTGGAGACGGCCACCGCCCCTCGCATGGTGCAGAAGCTGCAATCGCAGCGGCGGGCGGAGGCGAGGCCGTCTGGGATTTCGACGGTGAATTTGACGGTGCCGCAGTGGCAGCTTGCTTGGTGGATCATGTTTTCACCCTGAGGGCTCGGTCGAGGACGATGGCGACGACCACGATGATGAAGCCCGACTCAAACCCGAGGCCGGTGTTGACCTGATTGAGCGCGCGCACGACCGGGACGCCGAGACCGTCGGCGCCGACAAGGGCTGCGATCACGACCATGGAGAGCGACAGCATGATGGTCTGGTTCAGGCCGGTCATGATTTGCGGGAGGGCGTAGGGAAGCTCCACTTTCCACAGTTTCTGGCTGCCGGTGGCACCAAACGCGTCTGCGGCCTCCAGCAGGCTAGTGGGGGTGGAGGAGATGCCCAGATGCGTCAGACGGATGGGGGCGGGTAGCACGAAGATCACCGTGGCGATGAGGCCGGGGACCATGCCGATGCCGAAGAAGACGATGGCGGGGATGAGGTAGACGAAGGTGGGCAGCGTTTGCATCAGGTCGAGGACGGGGCGCATCCAGGCGTATAGGCGGGGGCGGTGGGCGGCAGCGATGCCGATGGGGACGCCGAGGCCCATGCAGACGACGCAGGCCGAGAGGACAAGGGTGAGGCTTTCGGTGGTTTCCTCGTAGTAGTCCTGGTTGACGATGAAGAGGAAGCCGAGGGCGACGAGGGTGGGGACTTTCCAGCCGCGATGGAAGTACCAAGCGAGCGCGGTGAAGATCGCGATGATCAGGAAAGGGTGCCATTCGGGCGGGTAGAGGAAGGAGGCGTCGCGCAGGCGGATGTCCTGGAACCAGCTGGTGTTGGGGGGCTGTTGGAGGATGGCGAGGATGACCTCGATCATCGCCTCAAGCCCGATAGAGATGAGGTCGAAGAAGCCGGAGAGGTTGGCCTGAAGGCTGTCGAAGACGGCCTCGGCGGCGTCACCGATGCGGAGCTTGCATTCGGTGAGGAAGGTGATGGGGCCCGTGACGTCGGGGTCATTGGGGAAGGTGCACTCGGCGATGCCGTCATCGGCCCACCAGGCGCGCAGATCGCTCCACCAGCTCATGTTGGTCGTCCCTTCGGTCGTTTGAGGGGATCATGGCGCGGGTGGGTCGGGATGGGAAGGGGGTGCGGTGCGCGGGCGGGTTTGTGCAAGGTTGCACAAGGGGGTTAAGGTATTGTTTTTGTTAGGAAATGGGGATTTTGTTAAGGGTTTGTTAAGGGGTTGGGGTTGGCTTTGCGGTTTCTCTTATCCAATGGGTGGAAGCAAACGACTTAACGCAAGTGCTCGCTATAGACCTCTGAGGCGGATAAGGCGCTTGATCCTCGCTTGCCGCTACTCCGCAAAACGGCTTGAAGACGGAATGCGCTAGACGGCGGTAAGTGTTTGCATTGAAGGCGCATTTGCATCCAAAATGATGCGTCTGCTCGAACAAAGCGTACTAGTCAGGGGTATTTATGCGACATCAGGACTACCCAGCACTCTTCTTGGATGCGGACAACGCTTCTAATCAATTCCAGCGGAATTTCCTGCTTCTCGTATTCGGGGAATACTTGGCGCTGTTTTTGGCCGCTGTTTTTTCTATGAACTTTCTTGATGGCGTAGTTTACCACATCCTTTTTGCCGGTGTATTCTTCGTTGGACTCATCGTATTGATCTCACGGGCGCTGAGTAAACCTGACCAATGGTGGTATCGCTGCCGCGCGCTCGCCGAAAGTGTCAAGACACTTACGTGGCGTTACATGATGCATGCTGCGCCTTTTGATGGGTCAGATCCGGAAGCAAAGAGGGAATTTCGCGAACAGCTTAACACTATTCTTCGCGAAAACCTGGAGACTGCGAAAAGGATAACTGATGATTGGTCTGGAAGCGATCAAATCACCGCTACTATGGATGCTGTCCGGTCGAAGTGCCTTGAAGAAAGGGCCAGTTACTACATGGAGCATCGCATAAGCGAGCAACGAGACTGGTATCGCAAAAAGGCAGGCTCTAATCGAGTAGCGGCGCGTCGCTGGGTTTTCCTCAGCGGCGTATGCTATGTCGCGGCAGGATCGGCGGTTCTGAGTCGGATTGCGCATCCTGATTTTACAAGTTGGCCCATCGAGCCTCTTATCGTCGTTGCCGCGTCGATAGTTGGATGGGTGCAAATCAAAAAATACAACGAGTTATCGGCAGCCTACACAGTGACGGCGCACGAGATTGGATTGATACCTACAACGATAGACACTCCAGACACCGACGACCTAATCTCAGAATTTGTAAACGATGCTGAGCAAGCTTTCTCGAGAGAGCATACCCTATGGCTTGCTAGGCAATCTGACTAGAGGAACTCACGATGGCAGGAGCAGCTTACGTAGTGTTTGACGGCGACAATGACGGTTGGGCTTACCACTACATGAACGGTTGGAAGTCGAACCGGAACATAAACTTCTCATACCAAAATGCTCATGATTTGGATGCTATGACGAGCCGTGCTCAAGACGAGCAGTACGTCAAATCCAAGTTGCGAGCGAGGATGATACAATCCTCAGCTGTTGTTGTTCTAATTGGCGAAAAAACCAAGAACCTTTATAAATACGTCCGATGGGAGTTGGAACTAGCACTTGAGCTTAGACTTCCGATAATTGCCGCCAACATCAACAAGAGAAATAGGCAGGATGACGCGCGGTGCCCAGCGATTATTCGCGACAAGGGATGTGTGGTACATATTCCTTACACTCTCGAAGCTTTGAAGCACTCAATGGCGAATTGGCCCGATGAGTATAGACGACTAAGCGCAACCGAAATAAGAGGTGGGGCCAGACACTATCCGCATTTCGACTAACGAGCAGCATTCGCCGCTTTTATATTTAACAGACTAGAATGCTTTCACGATAGTACGGCACCGCCTTTTCGATACATGTGGTCAACCTGTGAAGTGATAGTGGGTTGTATGTTTTCCATTCGTTGCAAAGCGGTCTCCCTTGGCCGCTAGCGATCCATTCTCGTTTGGCACCCCAGACCGGTGTGCGCCGTAAGGCGCAGGTCCATCGTCGGGCCGCCCCCCGGCACGGCGGCTTGGTTGGGCTTGGTACTCCGCTCATAGGGCGCGATAGCTTGGCTACCATAAAGTGCCAAAGCACGACCGTTGGATCGCCGTACCGCGGCCCGGTGATGGACCTGCTTGCGGTGGGGTGATGGTGGGTTTCATTCACCCTACGGGGTTGGCGCGTGGGTCGTGGGTGAGTGGATGGCGGGACAAGTCCCGCCCTACGGGTGGTAGGTTTGGAACAAAAGAAGGGCCCCGCCCTCACCGGGCGGGGCCTCCCCTACTCTCTCCGCTTAAGCCTTACAGCCCCAGCGCTTCGCCAACAGCCGCTGCCGCGTCGCCGCCGTCAATCGTCGTCACGCCGTCCAGCCAGGCCATAACGGCGTCGGAGTTCGCGGCCATCCAGGCAGTGGCCGCGTCGCCGGGCTCTTCTCCGTCATTGAGGATCGCGCCCATGATCTCGTTTTCCATGGCCAGCGTGAATTCGAGGTTGGTCAGCAGCGCGCCGACGTTCGGGCAGGCCTCGACATAACCGGCAGAGGTGTTGGTGTAGACGGTGGCGCCGCCGAGGTTGGGGCCGAACCAATCGTCGCCGCCTTCGAGATAGGTCAGCTCGAAATTCGCGTTCATCGGGTGGGGTTCCCAGCCGAGGAAGACGACGGGCTCATCGCGGTCGGTGGCGCGGGCGACCTGGGCGAGCATGCCTTGCTCGGAGGACTCGACGACCTCGAACTCCGACAGGCCGAAGGCGTCGGCTTCGATCATGTCCATGATCAGGCGGTTGCCGTCGTTGCCGGGCTCGATGCCGTAGATCTCACCATCCAGATCGTCGATGGCGGCAGCGATGGAGGCGAAATCGGTGATGCCGAGGGCGGCGCCTGCGGCGTTGGTGGCGAGCGTGTATTTCGCGCCTTCAAGGTTGGCGCGAACGGTGTCGACGGTGCCGGCTTCGCGGTAGGGGGCGATGTCAGCCTCCATCGTGGGCATCCAGTTGCCGAGGAAGACGTCAACGTCACCTTCGGCCAGCGAGGTGTAGGTGACGGGGACCGACAGGACGAGGATCTCGGTCTCATACCCCAGCGCTTCGAGCACAACGGTGGTGGCCGCGGTTGTCGCGGTGATGTCGGTCCAGCCCACGTCGGAGAAGGTGACGGTGCCGCATTCGGCGTGGCCGTCGGCCATGGCGGCGCCTGCGGACACGGCGAGGGCCAGCGTGCTGACGGCGGTTTTCTTGAGAAGTGACATGTTCGTCTCCCGGTTGTGGTCGTTTTGTTGATTGACCAGTCAATTAAAAACGTATTTCTGGGGCAAGGCAACGAAAGGATCGGTGATGCCCCGCACAGGTATGATGGCAATACGTAAGGACGCGCTTGTCAACGCGACGATCGCAGAGATCGGGCGCGCGGGGCATCTGGACGTGACGATGGGCCAGATAGCAAAGGCTGCGGGCGTGTCTTCAGCGCTGGCGCATCATTACTTCGGGTCGAAGGATGAGCTGCTTTTGGCGGCGATGCGGGCGATTTTGGCGGAGTTCGGGGCGGAGGCGCGGGCGCGGCTGGCGCGGGCTGATTCTCCGTACGGGCGATTGAGGGCGATTGCGGAGGCGAGTTTTGAGGGGCGGAATTTCCGGGCGGAGGTGATTTCGGCCTGGCTGACGTTCTACGTGATGGCGCAGCGGGATGCGGAGGCGGCGCGGTTGTTGCGGGTCTATCAGCGGCGGCTGGTGGCGAATTTGGTGCACGCGTTGCGGCCCCTATGCGCGCGGCCCGAGGCGGTTGCGGCGACGGCGGCGGCGTTGATCGACGGGCTTTATATTCGCCATGCGCTGGCGGAGTTGGGGCCGCCGGATGGGGATGCGGCGGTGGCGCGGGTGATGGAGTATCTCGACGGGGTGTTGGCATGAGCAAGCCGAACATCCTGATCCTGATGGTGGACCAGCTGAACGGGACGCTGTTCCCCGACGGCCCGGCGGAGTGGCTGCATGCGCCGAACCTGAAGGCGCTGGCCGAGCGGTCGACGCGGTTTGCGAATTCCTACACCGCCTCGCCCCTGTGCGCGCCTGCGCGGGCGAGTTTCATGTCGGGGCTGCTGCCCTCGCGCTCGGGCGTCTACGACAATGCGGCGGAGTTTCCGTCGTCCGTGCCGACCTATGCGCATCATTTGCGTCGCGCGGGGTATTACACGGCGCTGTCGGGAAAGATGCATTTCGTGGGGCCGGATCAGCTGCATGGGTTTGAGGAGCGTCTGACGACGGACATCTATCCGGCTGATTTCGGCTGGACGCCGGATTATCGCAAACCCGGTGAGCGGATCGACTGGTGGTATCACAACATGGGCTCGGTGACGGGTTCGGGCGTGGCCGAGATCACCAACCAGATGGAATACGACGACGCCGTCGCGTTTGAGGCGGAGCAGAAGCTTTATGACCTGTCGCGCCGGCATGATGACCGGCGCTGGTGCCTGACAGTCAGCTTCACGCATCCGCACGACCCTTACGTGGCGCGCAAGCGGTTCTGGGACATGTACGAGGATTGCGAGCATCTGATGCCGGAGGTGGGCGCCCTGCCCTACGAGGATCAGGACCCGCATTCGCAGCGCATTTTGGATGCCAATGACCGGTCGAACTTCGACATCTCGGACGAGGATATCCGGCGATCGCGGAGGGCGTATTTCGCCAATATCTCTTACCTCGACGAGAAGATCGGCGGCGTGCTGGACGTGCTGGAGCGGACCCGGCAGGAGGCCATCGTGATCTTCGTTTCAGATCACGGCGATATGCTGGGTGAGCGCGGGTTGTGGTTCAAGATGACCTTCTTTGAAGGCTCGGCCCGGGTGCCGATGATGATCGCCGCACCGGGGATGGACGCGGGGCTGGTGGAGGCTCCGGTGTCGACCATCGACCTGTGCCCGACGCTGTGTGATCTGGCCGGTGTGGATATGGGCGAGGTGATGCCGTGGACGGAGGGCGAGAGCCTTGTGCCACTGGGCAGAGGGGCCGTGCGCGTATCGCCGGTGGCGATGGAATATGCGGCGGAGGCGTCTTACTCGCCGCTGGTCGGGCTGCGCGAAGGCAAGTGGAAATACACCAATTGCGCGCTGGACCCGGAGCAATTGTTCGACATGGGGGCCGACCCGCAGGAGTTGGTAAATCTGGCGGAAGATCCGGCCCATGCGGACACGCTGGAACGGTTCCGCGTAAAGGCGGCAGCGCGGTGGGATCTGGAACGCTTCGACGCGGATGTGCGGCAGAGCCAGGCGTGCCGGTGGGTCGTTTATGAATCGTTGCGCAATGGCGCGTATTACCCGTGGGATTTCCAGCCCCTGCGCGATGCCTCCAACCGCTACATGCGCAACCACATGGATTTGAATGTTGTCGAGGAAAATCAACGGTTTCCTCGGGGTGAATAAGCCTTCGGGCAGGATAGGTGAATGATGCAACCAACAGCTTCGCATTTCGTGAATGGCGCGTATCTGGAGGATACAGACGGCGCGCGGATGCCCGTGATTTTCCCGGCGACTGGCGAGGAAATCGCGGTCGTCCATGAGGCGACGCCTGCGGTGGTTGAGGCGGCTTTGAAGGCCGCGTTCGAGGCGCAAAAGGAATGGGCCGCGTGGATGCCGGTGGAACGGGGTCGCGTGTTGCGCCGAGCGGCGGATATCATGCGGGAGCGGAACCGGGAGTTGAGCGAGTTGGAAACGCTCGACACCGGGAAACCCGTGCAGGAAACGCTCGTGGCAGATGCCACTTCGGCAGCGGACGCCTTGGAATACTTCGGCGGATTGGTCGCGACGCTGACGGGCGAGCATGTGCCCTTGGGCGGCGATTGGGCCTATACGATGCGGGTGCCGTTGGGCGTTTGCGTGGGCATCGGGGCGTGGAACTATCCGACCCAGATTGCGGCGTGGAAGGGCGCGCCAGCGCTGACCTGCGGCAACGCGATGGTCTTCAAACCGTCCGAGCAAACGCCGCTATGTGCTTTGAAGGTCGCGGAAATTCTGGTTGAGGCCGGGGCGCCCGCTGGCATCTATAACGTGGTGCAAGGCGCGGGCGCGGTTGGTAAGGCGCTGGTCGAGGATGCGCGCACGGCGAAGGTCTCGCTGACGGGGTCTGCGGCGACGGGCAAGAAGGTTTACGCCTCGGCCGCCGCGCAGATGAAGCACGCGACGATGGAATTGGGCGGCAAGTCGCCCCTGATCATCTTTGACGATGCGGATGTGGAATCGGCGGTTTCGGCGGCGATCAATGCGAACTTCTATGCCTCGGGCCAAGTCTGTTCGAACGGCACACGGGTCTTTGTGCAGCGCGGGATTAAGGAGGCGTTTCTGGCACGTCTGGTTGAGCGGACGGCGCAGGCAGTGATCGGGGACCCGCGCGACGAGGCCACGAATTTCGGGCCGATGGTGAGTGAAGATCAGCTTTCAATCGTTTGTTCCTACGTGGAAAAAGGCGTGTCAGAGGGGGCTCGATTGGTTCATGGCGGCAAGCGGCTGGATCAGCCCGGCTGCTTCATCGAGCCGACGATTTTCGCGGATGTGACCGACGATATGACCATCGCGCGGGAAGAGATTTTCGGCCCCGTGATGTCTGTGTTGGAATTCGAGACCGAGGAAGAAGTGATTGAGCGGGCCAATGCGACCGATCTGGGGCTTTCAGGCGCGGTATTTACCGCGGACCTGACGCGCGGGCACCGGGTGGTGCATGCGATTGATGCAGGCAGCGTCTGGATCAACCAGTACAACCTGACGCCCGTCGAGGTGCCGTTTGGCGGCATGAAGGGCTCGGGCGTGGGGCGTGAGAATTCCAAGGCCGCGATCGAGCATTACAGCCAGTTGAAGACCGTTTATGTCGGCATGTCCCCGGTGGAGGCGGCGTTCTGATGGAGGCGGATTACATCGTCATCGGCGCAGGTTCTGCTGGTTGCGCAATGGCTTACCGGTTGTCGGAAGCGGGAAAATCGGTGCTGGTGGTTGAACATGGCGGCTCGGACTGGGGGCCTTTCATCAACATGCCGGCGGCGCTGAGCTACCCAATGGGCATGAAGCGGTATGACTGGGGTTATGCCTCTGAGCCTGAGCCACACATGGGCGGGCGGCGTATGGCCGTGCCGCGCGGGAAGGTCATCGGCGGGTCCTCTTCGATCAACGGGATGATCTATGTGCGAGGGCATGCGCGCGACTTTGATACCTGGGCGGAGATGGGGGCCGATGGGTGGGGCTACGCGGATGTCCTGCCCTACTTCAAACGGGCCGAGACGTGGCATGGCGATGCGGGCGATCCCGCCTATCGCGGCGATAGCGGGCCGCTGCACATCACGCGGGGAGAGCGGAAAAACCCGCTTTTCCACGCCTTTGCAGAGGCCGGGGCGGCGGCAGGGTATGGCGCGACGGATGACTATAACGGCTACCGACAGGAGGGCTTTGGTGCTTTCGAAATGACCGTGTGGCAGGGCAAGCGGTGGTCGGCGGCGTCGGCTTACCTGAAGCCTGCCTTGAAGCGGCCGAACTGCGATCTGGTCAACGGTCTGGTCGAGAAGATCGAGATCGAAGAAGGCCGCGCTGTTGGGGTGCGGCTGGCCGGTGGCAAGGTGCTGCGCGCGCGGGCGGAGGTGGTGCTGGCGGCTGGCGCGATCAATTCGCCTAAAATTCTAATGATGAGTGGAATTGGGCCGGGTAAGCATCTGGCGGAGCATGGAATTCCCGTGGTCGCGGACCGGGCTGGCGTGGGGCAGAACCTGCAGGACCATCTCGAGTTGTATGTCCAATATGCGGCCTCAAAGCCCGTCTCCATCGCGCCCTATTGGTCGCTTTGGGGCAAGGCCTTGGTGGGCGCGCAGTGGTTGTTCACCAAGACGGGGCTTGGGGCCACGAACAACTTCGAGTCCTGCGGCTTTATCCGGTCGGATAGAGGTGTGGAATACCCTGATATTCAATACCATTTCCTGCCAATTGCGATCCGCTACGACGGCACGACGCCGCCCGGCGGGCACGGGTTTCAGGCCCATGTCGGGCCGATGCGTTCGCCGTCGCGCGGGGAGATCACGCTGCGCAGCGCTGATCCGGTTGAGGCCCCGCGCATCCAGTTTAACTACATGTCGACCGAGCAGGATTGGCAGGATTTCCGCCGTGCGATCCGGCTGACGCGGGAGATTTTCCAGACCGATCCGATTGCGCAATATGTCGATTACGAGATCCAGCCCGGCGAAGACGCGCAATCAGACGAGGCACTGGATGCGGTGATCCGCGAACACGCGGAATCGGCCTATCACCCGTGCGGGACGGCGCGGATGGGGCGACGCGATGATCGAACGGCTGTGGTCGATCCTGAAAACCGTGTCATCGGTGTGGACGGTTTGCGACTGGCCGATAGCTCGATTTTCCCTCTGATTCCAAACGGCAATCTGAACGCGCCGTCCGTCATGGTTGGTGAAAAGGCGGCGGATCATATCCTCGGTCGCAGTCTTCCGTCAGAGAATTTGCCAGCTTGGACTGCACCGGATTGGCAACACGCGCAACGCGAGGGCCATGTCGCGGCGCAGGCCGCCGAGTAGGTCAGCCCCCTGCCCTAAGGCAGCGCCCGAACGGCACGACGACCTCAGTGCGACCCGGCACGGCCCAGATCACGGGATAGGTTGGTGCGTCGGGGCATGGTGCGTCGAGGTCCGTCAAAATCACCAGAATGGATGGGGTGAGCCGGTCTGATGCCTCGAACACCGGGGCGAAATCGGTGCCACCGCCGGTGCGCAGGTCAAGGTCTGCGAGGGTCGCGCCGAAGCCGTCGATGCGGCGGCTCTCGAACACCTCTTCATCGAAAGCGAGCAGGTGCACCTCGGCCCCGGTGCGGCGGGCAACCCCTTGAACCTCCGCGAAAAAGAGCGATTGGGTGAGCGCGTCGATGGAGCTGGACGTGTCGAGGGCCACGACCACGCGGGGGCGGCTGGCATCGCGGGATTGGCCGGGCTGGAAGACAGGTTCCGGCGCGCCGCGTGCCATTGCGTCCGCCGCCATGGCGACCCAGCGACCGGCCGGGCGTCGGTGGGAGATTTGGGGCCGGTCGGCCAGCGCCTTGGCTAGGATGCCGCGCAATTCGACCTCCCACGGGAGCGTGGGGGGCGCGAGATCGGCGAGGATCGCGCCAAGACGTCCGATCCCGGTGCCTGCCTTGCGGCCCGCCTCCAACGCGCGCAACATGTGATTGCGCCAATCCGCGGCCTTCTGAGGCTCCCCTTCCGTATCTGCCTCGCCGAGGTCCAGATCCTGCGCAAATCCGCGTGTCGCGCCGAAATCACGTGCCTTGGCAGCGCGTTGCGGATCTGCGTGGAGATGCATCGCAAGGCAGTCGGCATCCCATTCCGAAAGCGCTGCCACGGCGGATGGCGCAGCTTCGCCCATCTCGGCCAGAAGCTCCGTCAACAGAACCGCCGGGCGTGGCAGGGCGTGATCGGCCAGTTGCAGGGTTTCGTTGATTATCCCGTCTGCGGCGAGATCGAAGAGGGAGGGATCAAAGCGATCTCCCAACCGTTCGGCCAAAGCGGCCTTTCTGTCGGAGTGTTGGAGGGCCACGTGCAGCACATGATGGGCGGCCAGCCCGACCTGCTCGGCGAGGCCCAGTTGCTCAAAGCCGGGGCCGTAGAGGATTGTTGCGCCTTGGGTTTTTGTCCGTCCGGTTCCGTCGCGGTGGCGGCAGGCCAAGGACAGGACGGCAAGGGCCGGGTCAACCTCCCCCAGATGGGCAAGGGCGCGGCTGGCGCGGTGGCGCGCGCTCACGGCAGGCCAGCGGCGGCGCGCTCTGACTGGTAGGCGGCGAAGGCCTCGGAGGTGGCGAAGGCAGCTTGCCAGCCATTGTCCATGGCGCGCGCAATGAGAAGCTCAAACCCGAAGGTTCCAAGCTCTGCCACCGGGACGCCCGGACGGTCGATCTGCCGCATATCGGCGAGGATATCAATGGCGGCGGGCATCGTCTCCGCTTTCACGGCCCCGAGCAAGCCGTAGACGAGCGCGGTCAGGCCGTGGAGGTTTGCGGGATAAAGCTCCATCCGGTCCGCGCGGGGCGTTTGTAGCATCGCCTCAACCTGCACGGTGGCCGCGATTTCATCGGCGAGCAGGAGGAATTCGGCGGCGGCAGCCTCCCCCACTGTGCCGGCGACCATGACTTGGCGTGCGGGTTTAGGGGTGTTCAGATGCATGATGTCGCTGACACGACGCCATGACCTCGGCGTGCAGGCGATGGCCTCGCCTTTGCGCAGGGCGCTTTCAGTGGTCTCGAAAAGGTCGGGCCTGGTCTTGAGGAAAGCCGCAACGCTGGGGTGGATACCGGCGGCACCGGCGTAGTTCTTCAGCCAATCCTCGGCATCTGCCTGCACGATCATGTGGATCAGACGGTCAGACAGGGCTGTCCCCATCTCATACGCGACGGCACCGTCTTCGACCATGTTGCCCGCCGCGACGATCAGGACGTTTGAGGGGAGCACATGGCGACCGACCCGACGTTCCTGCAGGAGACCATAGACGGTTGGCTGGAGCGAGGGCGCGGCGGCTGTGAGTTCATCGAGAAAGAGGATCGCGGGCGCATCACCGTCGGGCAGATCCTCGGGCCGATACCAGACGGTTTTGCCCGCGTCGTGATCGTAGAAGGGCAAGCCGCGCAGGTCCTGCGGCTCGATCGTGGTCAGGCGCAGATCGTACAGCTCTGCGCCAATTTCATCCGCGATTTGGGCGATGATTTCGGATTTTCCGACGCCGGGCCGCCCGTGCAGCATCCACGATGAAGTCAGCCCACCATCCTGCTGCGCGGCCCAAGCCCGGCGCAAAACGTCCAGCGCGCCGCCTGCGGAAACTCGGGTTGCGTTGACCGCCATGCTCAGGCCTCCGCCGCTTGCGCATCCATCCACGCCGAGAGGCGGGCATGGGCCGAAACACCAGTCGCTTCGATTCTAACATCTTGAATATGCTGCTCTTTACGAAGCTGAGCGCGGTGTAGGTCGCGTTCTGTCAGAGTGTCGTCAAAGAGGTCGTCCAATATGGTGCGATCCTCTGCGTCGAGCGGGACGATATGGGGCGATGGCGTGGCGGACTGGACCGAGACGAAGGTCAGCGGTGCGACGCGGGCCATTTCAGATTGCTCGGCCACAAGGCGCAGGTCGCCTTCGGCAATGCCGCGCCGTGCCGCGATGCGGCGGAGCAGGGATTTGGCACGGAAGGCAAAGGCATCAAGGATGCGGTCGGCCTCCTCCTCCGGCATGAGGCGGGCGCGCGCGCTGTCGGGCAGGCGCAGGACCTTCAATTCGATCACCCCGATCACGAGGATCATGGCCAGCGGCGCTTGCATCACCGGCAGGGCTAGGTCACGGGAGATCAGGATGGGGACGAGGAAGGGGAAGAGGGCCGCGCAATAGCGCAGGAATTGCATCTCGAACAACAAGCGCAGCCATGTGCCGAGTGAGGCGTTTCGGGGCAGGATTTGCACGCGGCCAATGATTTTCTTCGGCAGTGAGCGCGTTTCCAAAGCGCCTGCATTGGCGACCGTCTGGGGGCTGAGGATGATCATGGTTCTGGTTCGTCGGCCCCGCGGGTCTTGCAACACATGAATGACTATAGCGTTTGAGGCGGCAAGGCCAATCGCGGTGGCTGGCCGGATTTGCCTGAGCCGGGCTATAAGGGCGCTGTGATTTTGATAGGACCGCGCCATGGAGCCCCTGCCCAAGCCTTTGAATTTCTTCAAAGCCTACGACATTCGGGGGCGTTTGGACGATGATCTGACGGAAGCGAATGCGCAGCGTGTCGGGCGTGCCTTTGCGGAGGTTTTGGAGGCGCGGCGCGTGGTTTTGGGCCGCGATGTGCGTCCTTCGTCCGCCGGGTTGGCGCGGGCCGTTGCGGCAGGCTTGGTGGCAGCTGGGGTCGAGGTGCTGGACCTGGGCCTGTGCGGGACGGAGGAGGTCTACTTCGCCGTCTCCCATCTGGGGGCCGATGGTGGGATATGTGTGACGGCCTCGCACAACCCGATGGACTATAACGGAATGAAGCTGGTCAAAGCGGGCTCTGCGCCGGTAGGGGCGGAGACGGGATTGGCCGAGATCAAGGCGCTGGCGGAAAGCGGCGCGTTTGGCTCTGAGGTTGCCGGTGGCCGCGTTGTGGACGCGGCAGACACGCGCGGTGCTTATGTAGATTGCATCTTATCGTTTGTCTCGGCGACGGCGCTTAAGCCCCTGAAGATTCTGGTGAATGCGGGAAACGGAGCGGCTGGCCCGACCTTTGACAGGCTGGCGGAGGCTTTGGCGGCAAAAGGCGTACCTTGGGAGTTCGTTCGGATGCGTCACGCCCCCGATGGCCGCTTTCCGAACGGCATACCAAACCCGATGCTGCCAAAGAACCAGCCGCCCACCGCGCAAATGGTGCGCGACGTCGGCGCTGATCTGGCCGTTGCGTGGGACGGTGATTTCGACCGGTGTTTCTTCTTCGACCATGAAGGGACCTTCATTCCGGGCGAATATGTGGTGGGCCTGTTGGCCGAGGTTTTTCTGGAGAAAGAGCCGGGCACAACCATCGTCCATGATCCGCGCGTCGTTTGGAACACGCAGGATGTGGTGGCGCGCGCGGGTGGGCGTGCTGTGATGTCGACATGCGGGCATACGAATATCAAACAAAAACTGCGGGATGAGGGCGCGATTTACGGAGGCGAGATGTCGGCGCACCACTATTTTCGCGACTTTTTCTATTGTGACAGCGGTATGATCCCATGGCTGTTGGTTTGCGAACTGCTTGGCCGGCGCGAATACACCTTAAAGGATCTGGTGACTGAACGGATGGCCGCGTTCCCCTCATCCGGTGAGGTGAACTTTCGGGTTAAGGATACGGCAGCGGCTATTGCGCGGGTTGATGAGGTTTTCGGTGGCAAGGCAAAGGCGCGGGACGAGACGGATGGGCTGAGCCTCAGTTTTGAGGATTGGCGGTTGAACCTGCGCGCGTCGAACACGGAGCCGCTTTTGCGACTGAACGTGGAGGCGATGGGCAGTGCAGAGCGGGTGAACGCGGCGCTGAGGTGGGTGAGCGAGATAATCGAGGCTTGATGAGGAAGAAAGTGGCGAAAGTGCTATTTTTCGCTGCTTTTGTAGGAATGCTACTGTCTATGGGCGGGTTTTTCTAAATCCTTATCGCAACGTAGCCGTGCTTTCAGGCTTACTTATCCACAATTCTGTCCCCACTCATCTCGATTTCTAACCTGATCCGGTCCTTGTCACTCTGGCTGGTCCACAGCATGCTCGTCCTATGAGGCATCAAGCTGAATTCGTGATCCGTGGAGCCGAGGTGCTCGACCGCAAAGGCCGACGGAGAGCGGACATTCTGGTTTCAGACGGGAAGATCGCGGCGATTGGTGCGGATCTCGACGCGTCTCTCCCCACCCACGCGGCAGACGGGCTCTTGGCCACACCCGGCGGCGTCGACCCCCATGCACATATTGAGCAGAAATCCGGCATGGGGCTTTGGAACGCGGACACGTTTGAGACCGCGACCAGATCGGCAGCCTTGGGCGGCACGACCTCTGTCATTTCATTCGCGGCGCAGGGAAAAGGTGAGCGTTTGCGGGACGTTGTCGCGGATTACTCCGCCAGGGCGGAACGCGGCGCGATGATCGACTATGCGTTCCACCTGAGCCTGTCGGATCCGGATGCCCCGCATTTCGACGATGATTTGCGCACCCTGATCGCCGCAGGCCACAGGACGGTGAAGGTCTTCACCACCTACAACATCGCCCTGAACAGCGATCAGATCAGGCATATCCTTTCGATTACGGGGCCTGCGGGCGCGTTAACCTGTGTCCATGCCGAAGATGATGCGATCCTAACTGAGGCTCGCAATGCGCTGATTGCAGAGGGGAAAACGGAGCCGAAGCACCATGCGCGAGCCCGCCCGCGTGCTGCGGAGGCGGAGGCAATCAAACACATCTGCGCCATGGCCGAGGAGCTTTCGGCCCCTGTCATGATCTTCCACGTGACCTGCATCGAAGCGCTGGATGCGGTGCGGGCCGCCCGGCAGCGCGGCGCGCCTGTCTTTGCGGAAACCTGCACGCATTACCTCTTTCAAACGGAAGACATCCTCGATCAGGGCATCGACGGCGCGAAATGGATGTGTTCGCCCCCGCAGCGCAATGAGGCTGATCAAGTGGCGCTTTGGGACGGTTTGAAGGATGGTTCGCTTGATCTGGTATCGTCTGACCATGCGCCCTATCGCTATGATGAGACAGGGAAATTGCGCACCGGACCCAACCCGCCCTTCCCTGAAATCGCGAATGGGCAACCGGGGCTGGAGGTGCGCCAACCGCTGTTGTTTGACTCTATCGTGTTCAAGGCGAAGATGCCGGAGACAGCCTTTGCCAACCTGACCGCAACGCGCGCAGCGGAGATTTACAATTTGCCCGGCAAAGGCGTGCTTGAGGCGGGGGCGGATGCGGACATAGTACTGTGGGACCCAACCCGAACCTACACCTATGGCGCGGATGATCTGCACGACAATGTCGGCTATAATCCACATGAAGGTCGCACCGTAACCGGTTGGCCTGTTCATGTTTTCCTGCGCGGCCATCGGATCGTGTCCGACAGCGCGCTGACCACGCAACCCGGCCAAGGCCGATGGATCAACCGGAGGCCCACATGACCCAAAGACCCGATGCGCCGAACCAATTGGCGATTACGTTTCTCTATTACAAAGATCTCGCACGGGCGGAGGCCTTCTACCGCGACGTGATGGGCTTTCCCTGCGTGATCGACCAGCAGGGTCTCGCCAAGATCATGCGGGTTTGTGAGGGCGCGCATATTGGGTTGGTGGACGAGGCACACGGGATGCACAAATGGGCCGAAACGCGGCCGGTGCAGTTCTGCGTCCGGGTGCCGGATGTGGATGCCTGGTATGCTTACATTGAGACCCAGGGCGTTGAAAACTTGAGTGAAATGTTCGTCAACGACGCCATCGGCATCCGTGCTTTCGTGTTTGATGACCCGGAGGGCTACCAGGTCGAAATCCAGACCGCGACGCGAGAGGGCGCGTGAATTGGGTGACGAGCGTTCCCTCTACGTGATCAATCCAAATGCCTCGGAAGACGTAACGCTCGGCATTGAGGACGCTGTACGCCCACTGGAAGCGTTCGGGCGGCAGATCATTTGCGTGACAAACAGCGCGGGGCCGAAGGGGATCGAGACTCAGGCGCAAGCGGATATGACCATTCCGCAGACCTTGAACCTGGCTGCGCGGGTGGAGGACTCGGCTGCTGGGTTTGTCATTGCCTGTTTCGGTGATCCGGGGCTGCATGCTTTGCGCGATCAGACATCGAAACCGGTTCTAGGCATTCAGGAAAGCGCCGTGATGACTGCGATGACGCTTGGGCAACGCTTTGGGATCATTGCGATATTGCCGGGTTCGATCGCTCGCCACCTGCGCAGTCTTGGTGCGATGGGAGTGCTGGACCGGTTGGCGGGCGACCGTGCCATCGGCCTCGGCGTAAGTGATCTGAATGGCGCGGGCAGCACGCTGGAACGGATGACGGACGTAGGGCGGCAGCTGCGCGATGAGGATGGGGCAGACGTGCTGATCATGGGCTGCGCTGGCATGGCGCGGTTTCGCCTTCCGCTTGAGGACGCTTTGGGCATCCCAGTGGTCGAACCTTGTCAGGCGGCGGTCGCGATGGCCCTGCCCCGTGTCGCCTTGAAACAATTTCACAAAGTTGGAGAAAGTTGATGCTTGATGAGAGTGCCGCTGGGGTCTTTACCATTGCCGCCACGCCGTTCTTGCCGGACGGGGCGCTGGATCTCGACAGCATCGACACGATGGTCGATTTCTATGCTGACAAGGGCGCGACTGGCCTCACGATCCTCGGCATCATGGGGGAAGCGGGCGAGCTTTCGGCCAAGGAGTCCGAGGCGGTGATCCAGCGGGTGACGGCGCGCACGGATTTGCCGGTGGTGGTCGGTGTGTCCTCGCCCCGGATTGAGGCGGTGGAGCGTTTCAGCGAGATCGCCATGGGACACGGAGCGGCGGGTGTGATGGTCGCCCCGCAAGGCACGCCACGCGCCGATGATGAGGTGATTGCCTATTTCGGCGACGTCGCGAAACGGTTGGGTGAGACGTCATGGGTGCTGCAGGATTTCCCGCTCGTCACGAAAATTCACATCCCGGCGCCGGTTTTGCGGGCGATTTTCGACATTTGCCCGAATTGCGTGATGCTGAAACATGAGGATTGGCCGGGGTTGGAAAAGATCTCCACCTTGCGGCAGGCCGAGGCGGAAGGGGCGCGCAAGGTCTCCATCCTGTGCGGCAATGGCGGGCAGTTCCTGCTGGAAGAAATGCTACGAGGGGTGGACGGGGCGATGACGGGCTTTGCCTATCCCGAGATGATGCGGGATGTCGTAAGCCTTTGTAACAGCGGCGATATTGAGCGGGCGCGAGACGTGTTCGACGCCTACCTGCCGCTGGTGCGGTATGAGTGTCAGCCCGGTCTGGGTTTGGCGGCGCGGAAGTATGTCCTCGCCAAACGCGGGGCGATTGCCCACTCCAAAGCCCGCAAAGCAGGCGCGGAGCTGAGCCCTGCGGCCATGGCCGAGATCGACACGCTGATCGCGCGGCAGGAGGCGCGGCTTTCCGCGCTGTGAGATCAGGCCCCCTTTCGGGCCGGACGGCTTTGGCCTAAAGCCCTTGGGACCGCTCAAGGAACGCTGAATGACCGCCGCTCGTTTCGCCATTGTGATCCCCATGCTGAATGAGGCCGATACCGTGCCGCATCTGCTGGGAGGCTGTGTGGCGGCGGCGGAGCCGTTGGGGCCGTTCGAGATTTGCGTGACGAATGATGGCTCGACCGATGCGACGGGTGAGGCCCTGCTGGCGTTCCGTGCGGCGCATCCGCAGGCGCAGTTGACGATCCTGACGCATCGCACACCTGCGGGCCAATCGGCAGCCGTGCATTCGGCAGTGCGGGCAGCGCGCGCGCCGATCATTGCGACGCTGGATGGCGACGGGCAGAACCCGCCCGAGGAATTGCCGAAACTGTTGGCAGAGTTGCTGGACGGGCCGGATACGTTGGGCCTTGTGGCGGGGCAGCGGGTGAAACGGGATGATCCGCCTGCCAAACGTCTGGCGTCGAAGGCGGCGAATGCGTTGCGTAAGGCGCTGCTTAAGGACGGGACGCGGGACACGGGCTGTGGTCTCAAGGCATTCCGGCGCGATGCCTTCCTCGCCCTGCCCTATTTCAACCACATGCACCGGTTCTTGCCGGCCCTGTTCCAGCGCGATGGCTGGGGGATTGCCCATGTCGATGTCGCGCACAAGCCGCGCACGGCGGGTGCCTCCAAATACACCAATCTGGGGCGCGCCATTGTGGGCGCGTCTGACCTGATCGGCGTGGCCTGGCTCATCCGGCGGCGGCGCAAGGTGGCCCCATCTGAGGTGCAGATCGACCGAGCCGAGGACGTCTGACATGCAGGAATGGCTTTTCGACTTCCTCAATATCGACAATTGGTTGGAGTTCTGGTGGGTCACACTGGGCTTCGTGGCGCAGGCGATCTTCGCCTCCCGCTTCATCGTGCAATGGATTGCGTCGGAGCGGGCGGGTCGGTCCTATGTGCCTATCGCCTTCTGGTACCTGTCGATCTCGGGTGGGTTGTTGATGCTGGCCTATGCGATCTACCGCGCAGACCCGGTGTTCATCCTTGGCCAGTCAACGGGTGTGATCGTCTATGCGCGCAACCTGATGCTGATCCGCCGTTCACAAAAGGCGGACGCAGCGGCTGCGGCGGCGGCGGCAGATGCGGCGCACGAGAAGCCCTGACATGGGCCTGTTGGCGCATCGGTTTGCACCTTGGGCGCTGCTGCTGCTGGCACTTTTGAGTTTCGGTGTGGGGCTGGCTGAATTGCCGGTGCAGGACCGCGATGAGGCACGCTTCGCACAAGCCGCGCGGCAGATGGCGGATACCGGCGATCTGATCGACATTCGGCTGCTGGATCAGCCCCGACACAATAAACCTGCCCTTATCTATTGGCTTCAAACGACCGCGCAATGGGTGACGGGGGCCGAGGGCAATACGCCCATCTGGGTGCACCGCCTACCCTCCTACCTTGCCGGGGTGCTGTCTGTCTTGGCGCTGTTTTGGGCGGCGCGCCCCCTCCTCGGGCGCAGGGGCGCGCTGCTCGCGGGCATCATGTGCGCGACGATCTACATGATGCATTCCGAGGCGCGGACGGCAAAGACCGATGCCGCGCTGTTGCTTTCGGTGATCCTGGCCATGGGGGCCTTGGGCCGCGTTTGGCTGGATCAGGCAAAGGGCTGGGTCACGCCCGCGATCTTCTGGACGGCGCTGGCGGCAGGGTTCCTGCTGAAAGGTCCGATGGTGGCCTTGCCGGTTGTGGGCGCAATTGCATGGTGTGGGTGGCACGGGCGCAGCTTGGGCTGGCTTGCACGGCTGAAGCCACTGGTGGGTGGGCTGTGGTTTCTCGCCCTCTCCGCGCCGTGGTTCATTGCCATAACACTTGTCACAGACGGCGCTTTTTGGTCCGGCTCGGTCGGTGGCGATTTGACTGACAAGGTCCTCGCCAGTGGGGAGCATTCCGGCAGCCTGCCGGGCCAATACTTGTTAACCACATGGTTCACCTACTGGCCTTGGACCCTGCTGATCCCGCTTGCGCTGGTCTATGGTTGGACCACGCGGAAGACCCCTGAGACGGCTTTCACTTTGGGCTGGCTGATCCCCGGCTGGCTGGTGTTCGAGGCCGTGCCGGTAAAGCTGATCCACTACACCCTGCCCCTTTACCCCGCGTTGATGATCCTGTGTGCGGGCGCCGTGGTTCAAATGCTTGACGGCAAGCGCGCGTTTCGCGGCTGGCCAGCCTGGATCGGGTCGGCGGGGTTCGCGCTAGGTGCCGTTCTGATGGCCGGGCTGATGGTGGCCTTTCCCGTCGTCTATGGGCCGGGCGTGGATGGGTTGAGCGTAGTGGGTGCTGCGGTGACGTTGGCCGCGGCGGTGGCGGCGCTGGTGGCTTTCTGGCGCATGAAGGTGTTGCAGGGTATGGGCGCACTGGCCCTTGCCGGGACGGTGATGGGTTGGACGTTGACTGCCGCTTCCCTGCCCGCAGCGCGCGATCTTTGGATTGCGCCACAACTCGCGGACGCGATGGCGGCGCATGAGTGCCTGGCCGGACCTATCGCTCTGGTGGGGTATCAGGAGCCGTCCGCCGCGTTCCTGCTGGGGGGCGATGTGACATTGATGGATGAAGACGGCGCGCTGGCATATCTTTCGGAGGATGAAAACCGCGCCGCTTGGATACCGACGGACGAGGCCGGCGGAGTGATTGGGGTGACGGAGATCCGGGGCGTGAACTCCGCCAATTTCCGCGATGTGGCGCTGCGGCTGTGGGTATCCCCGGGCGTCCCGGCGCCAGAAAGCCCATGCGACTGACCCTGTTTCTATTGGCGCTGCTGGTGGCGTTCGTTCTGGACGTGCCAGTGCATCAGGCTGTGTCGAATGCGCCTGAGGGCTTGGCGGATGCGGCGAGCCTGATCACATGGGTGGGCAAGACAGACTGGCAGGCGCTGGTATTGATCACCTTGATGGTCGGGGCGGCTTTCGCGGGCCCTTCCCCGGTCTCAGCCGCGGTGCTGCGCGTGGCGGTTGCGTGTTTCCTGTTGATCCTGCTGACAGGGATTGCCGTGCAGGCTTTGAAGTATGGCTTCGGGCGACCAAGACCAGCCTATCTGGATGGGATATCGCCCATGACCTTCGCGCCGTTTTCGTTCCAATCGGGCTGGAAGGCCTTCCCTTCGGGTCATGCGACGACGATGGGCGCGCTGGCTGTGCTGGCTTGCCGGATATGGCCGGGGGCGTGGGCTTACGCCTGGGGCTTGGCGGTGTTGGTGGCCGTAAGCCGGGTGTTGGTGGGCGTGCATTACGTGTCAGACGTGGCAGCTGGGCTGGCGCTTGGCGCGGTGCTGGCGGGGTGGGTGCTGGACCGCTGGCGGATCAGAGAGCCTTTTGCAGAGGAGGAGGTGCCGCGCGCTGGGCTGATGGCCATCCCGCACACATTTGGTCGATTGCTCACAGCGTTGGTGAGGCCGAGCACCTAGATGTGTCGCGGACGGAGCCGCCGGAGGTCGCAAACCGTCTGGACAGACCTGTCCAATTCTCCCTAGCCTCCCATCAGAGAGACAGATTCGACCCTGACGGAGGCCGCCCATGAAATCCCATTACCGTGTTGTCGTGATCGGAGGGGGCGTTGTCGGCTCTTCCGTTTTGTATCACTTGGCCAAAATGGGTTGGACCGATTGCGTGATGCTGGAGCGTTCGGTTCTGACAGCGGGGTCGTCGTGGCATGCGGCAGGCGGCATCCACGCGCTGAACGCGGATCCGAACATGGCGGCGCTGCAGGCCTATACCATTGATTTGCTGAGTGAAGTTGAGGCGGAGAGCGGCCAGAACATCGGGTTGCACATGACCGGCGGCCTGACACTGGCAGGCACGCCGGAACGCTGGGAATGGCTGCAATCGGCGTATCGCACGTTCCAATCCATCGGCATCCACGATTGCCATCTGATGACTCCGGAGGAGGCGCAGGCCGCTTGCCCGATCATGTCCACCGACGGCGTGCTTGGCGCGCTTTGGGCGGATCGGGAGGGGTATGTGGATACCACCGGCACCGTGCACGCCTATGCCATCGCCGCCAAGAAGCGCGGGGCGGAGTATTATGAACACACCAAGGTGGAGGAACTTATCCAGACGGCTGATGGCTGGCAGGTAGTGACTGACAAGGGCACGATCACGTGTGAGCATGTGGTCAATGCGGGTGGCCTTTGGGCGAAGCAGTTGGGCCGAATGGCAGGGATCGAACTGCCCGTATCGCCGCTCAAGCACCACTACCTGATCTCGGACACGATCCCCGCGTTGGAGCAATTGGATTTCGAAGTACCGATGACCGTGGACCTCGAAGGGTTCACCTATCTGCGGCAGGATCAGAAGGGTGTTCTGCTTGGCATCTACGAGATCGAGCATGAACACTGGGCCATGGACGGCGCGCCGTGGGATTACGGGATGGAGCTGTTTCAGGAACAGACCGACCGGATCGAGAAAGAACTCATCCTTGGGTTTGAGCGCTACCCCGATCTGCAGAATGTTGGCGTGAAGACTTGGGTGAACGGCGCGTTCACCTTCTCACCCGATGGCAACCCGCTGGTCGGCCCGGTTCCGGGCGTGAAGGGCTATTGGTGCGCCTGCGCCGTGATGGCGGGCTTCCTTCAGGGCGGCGGCGTCGGCAAATCGCTGGCCGAGTGGATGATCGAGGGCGAGACGGAGGCCGACACCTACTGCATGGACGTCGCGCGCTATGGGAAGTTTGCCGAGAACCGAGAGTATATCAAGCAGACCACGGGGCAGTTTTACTCGCGCCGGTTTGTGATGTCGTACCCGAATGAGCAGTTGCCCGCGGGCCGTCCGTTGAAGCGGGCTCCGGCGTATTCAGACATGACGGCCGCCGGATGCCGATGGGGGCAGAGTTGGGATCTGGAAGTGCCGCTCTACTTTGCGCCGAGCGAGGATTTCGAGGAAAACCTGACGCTCAAGCGGTCGAACGCGCATGACATCGTGGCTGAAGAATGCAGAACGGTGCGCGAAGGCGTGGGCCTTTTGGACATTAGCGGGTTCAGCCGGTTCGAGGTCTCGGGTCCGGACGCTGAGGCGTGGCTGGACGAAATGATGGCCTCAAAACTGCCGAAACCGGGTCGGGCGAAGCTGGCCCCAATGCTGGCACCAAGCGGGCGATTGATGGGAGACCTGACGGTTTTCAACTGGGGCGACGGCACGTGGTGGATCATGGGGTCCTACTACCTGCGGGCGTGGCACATGCGGTGGTTCAACGACCACCTAAGCGACGGTGTGCAGGTGCGCGATCTGGGGGAGGAGATGTGCGGCTTCTCTCTCTCCGGCCCGAAATCCACGGCGGTGATCGACAAGCTGGTCGAAGGTGGCGTTGACCTGCCCTTCATGGGCTGTGCGGCGCTGGATGTCGGCCTAATTCAGGCGCGTGTGGCGCGGATGTCTGTGACCGGCGAGAAGGGTTACGAGATCAACTGCCGCTACGGCGACCACATCACGCTGCGGCGGATGTTGCTGGAAGCGGGCGCGGACGAAGGGATCCGCGAGGTCGGGTTCAACGCGCTTTTGTCCACGCGGTTGGAGAAGAGCTTCGGCATCTGGTCGGCGGAATTCACCATGGGCTACACCGCCGCGCAGACCGGCATGGATCGCTGGATCGACTGGGATAAGTCGTTCATCGGCAAGGATAAAGCGTTGGCCGAACGAGATGGCAATGGCCCGGCGCAGAAAGTCGTGACGCTTGAGATTGCGGACGGGGATAGCGACCCGATTGGATATGAGCCGGTCTGGCAGAACGGCGAGATGGTCGGCTTCGTAACCTCCGGCGGCTACGGCCACACGCTCGGCAAATCGCTGGCCATGGCGATGGTGAACGTCGAAGCCGCGCAGGAGGGCACGGACCTTTCGGTGCATATCGTGGGCGTCGAACGGGGCGCGACGGTTGTCCCGGCCTCGCCCTATGACCCGGCGGGCAAGGCCATGAGGGGATGAGCCGCCGCAACCGCGCCCGAAATGCCTCTGGCCCACGCCCCTCGGCGCGGGTCACGAACTATCGGCAGTTGAAGAACCCCTTCCCGCCGATGGATGTCTTCACGGCGGACCGGATCGAGGCGATGCACGAGGCCGCGTTGAGCGTGCTGGAGGACCTCGGCGTGAAAGTCCTGCTGCCCGAGGCGATCAAGCTGTTCGGCGCGGCGGGTGCGACCGTCAAAGGCGACATGGTCCATATCGGGCGCGAGATCGTGGCCGACGCATTGGCCAGCGCGCCCACGCGGATTGAGGGCCGCGCCGGTTCGCGGGAGCGCGACATCGTGCTGGAGCTTGGAAGCCTCGTGTTCCAACCCGGCGCAGGCGCGCCCCATGCAACCGATGAAATCCGGGGGCGGCGGCCAGGAAGCGCCCGCGATTTCCGCGAGTTGGTGCAACTGACCCACCATTTCGACGTGTTCCAGATGATGCCGCCGCTGGTGGAACCGCAGGATGTGGCGACGAACATCCGCCACTACTACACGCTTGAGACGCAGCTAACGGAGAGCGACAAGTTCCCCTTCATCTTCTCACGCGGTTCGCCACAAGTGGCTGAAAGCTTTGAACTTCTCCGAGATTTCCGGGGCCTGTCGGATGATGAGTTCCACAGCCAACCGCATTGCTACACGATCATCAACACGAACTCTCCCCGCACGCTCGACATCCCTATGGCGCAAGGGCTGATCGACTTTGCGCGGGCGGGTCAGGTTTCCATCATAACGCCGTTCACCCTGATGGGCGCGATGGCCCCGATCACGGTGGCAGGCGCGATTACGTTGAGCCATGCGGAGGCCTTGGCGGCACTGACGCTGACGCAGCTTGCCAAGTCCGGCGCGCCGGTTTGCTACGGCACGTTCACCTCGAACGTGGACATGAAATCGGGCGCGCCCGCCTTCGGCACGCCCGCGCATTTCCAAGCCTCGCTGGCGGCCGGGCAACTCGCACGGTTCATCGGCCTGCCGTGGCGGTCGGCGGCGGGGTCGGCGGCGAACCTTAACGACGTGCAGGCGGCGAACGAGAACCAGTTTGGCCTGTGGGGCTGCCTGATGGCCGGGGCGACCGTTGTGATCCATTCGGCTGGCTGGATCGAGGGCGGACTGTCGGTGTCCTACGAGAAGCTCGTGACTGACGCCGAAGTGCTGAACATGGTGGCCGAGCTCTGCGCAGGCGCGCAGGCGGGGGAGGCCGAGATCGGCCTTGATGCCATCGCCGAGACGCAGCCGGGCGGGCATTTCTTTGCCGCCGCCCAGACCATGGCCCGCTACCAGACCGAGTTCTACGAGCCCATCGTGCACGACTACGCCAATTTCGGTACGTGGAGCGAGCGCGGGGCCAAGGATGCCTCAACCCGCGCGCGGGACATCTGGCAGGGGATCGTGGCCAACCCGAACCGCCCCGCCATAGACCCCGACCGGCAAGGCGCGTTAAAGGAAACCATTGCCAAGATGACCGCGCGCGGCGGTGCCTACCCGGAAAGCTGAGCCATGCCCCGCCCTGCCCCCGTTCTGCACCGAGATGACCCGGCGAAAGACCCGCTGACGGGCCATGTAAAGGTCACGCGCGAGGATTGGTTGAACGCGGCGCGCGATGTGCTGGTTAGCGAAGGCGCGGGCGAGGTGAAGATCCTCGCGCTGGCCACGCGGTTGGGTGTCTCACGGTCCAGCTTCTACTGGTATTTCGGCTCCCGCGCGGAGCTTCTGGCGGCGCTGCTGGACGATTGGGAGGCGCGCAATACCGCGCCGATCTTGCGCCACTGCGCGATGTCGGCAGAGACGATAACGGGTGCGCTGTGCAACTTCTTCCGTTGCTTTGTGGAGGACAGCATCTTTGACGCCCATCTGGATTTCGCCGTGCGGGAATGGTCGCGGCGCGATGCTTCTGTACGCGGGCGGATTGATGCGGCAGATGCGGCGCGGTTGGACGCCGTGACGGCCATGTATGCGGCTCATGATTACGATGCGGCGGAGGCCGATATCCGCGCGCGGATCCTCTATTTCATGCAGATCGGCTATCACGCGCTGGAGCTGCAGGAGGATATGGCACAGCGCATGGACCGCTTGCCCGGATTTCTAGAGCATTTCACGGGGCGGGTGCCTACGGCGGACGAAGTGGCGGCATTCACCGCTTTTGCGATGGCGCGCCCTGTCCCTACAGCGTGACGCGCTGACCGGTTCGAACACTTTCATCGGCCGCCAGACAGATAGCGAGGGAGCGCACCGCATCCTCCATATGGCGGGTGAGGTCGATATCCTCGGCAATCGCACGGCGCATATAGGCCTGCTCCGCATCGCACAATTCCTGATGGCCGGGTTCTTCGGCTAGGTCGATCATCTGGTCGCCCGCGGGGCGGTGGACAAGCAGACCGCCAACCTTTGTGTGACCGTCAATGTCGGCGCTTTCGCCCTTGTCGGCATCGGTGATCGAGACAGAGCCGTTCGGGCTGATCACATCCTTCACGAAGAACGCAGTCTCACTCATCATTGGGCCCCAGCCAGCCTCGTACCAGCCGACGGAGCCGTCGTTGAACATCACTTGGAACTGGCCGTAATTGTACATGTCCGGCGCGATCTCATCGCTGAGCCGCAGACCCATGCCGTGGACGGCCACGGGCTTGGCGTCGGTGATCTGGCACCAGACATCGACGTAATGCACCCCGCAGTCGACAATCGGCGCAGTGGTGTCCATGAGCGCTTTGTGCGTCTCCCACTCCGCGCCTTTGGATTGCTGGTTGAGGTTCATGCGGAAGACATACGGACCGCCGAGCGCGCGGGCCTCGGCAATGAGGCGCTGCCAGCTTGGATGATGGCGCAGGATGTAGCCCACGACCAGTTTGCGGCCCGTGGCATGGGCCTTGTCCACGACCGCCTGCGCGTCGGACACATTGGTGGCGAGGGGCTTTTCGACAAAGACATGCGCGCCTGCATCTATGGCCTTCAACGCAAGCTCAGCGTGGCTGTCGGAATAGGTGGCGATGACGACGAGATCGGGCTTGGTGGCAAGGGCAGCGTCGACGTTTGAGAACCATGGATAGGCCTGCAGTTCGGACGGCAAATCTGGCTGGGTCCGACTGACCAGCCCGACAATCTCAGCATCATGGGCGGCGTGGTGGGCGAGCGCGTGGCTGCGACCCATGTTGCCGAGGCCGATGATGAGGGCACGCAACGTCACGTTAGCTTTCCAGCCGTCGGGCGGCGCCGACGGCAACCTCTTTGCCAGTGATCCGCGACCGGACCGCGGCGAAGGCCATGGCAAGGCTGCGGAGGTTTTCGGCGGCCCCGTTGGATGGCTCGCGGTCGTCTTCTATGGCGCAAAGAAGCTCTCCCATCGTACCCATGAACCCGTCGTTGAACCAATCGCCTTCCAACTCAGGGCGGGCGATGCCGTCGGGTGTGGTCATCGTCACCCTTTGCTGGCCCAGATCCGGTCCGTCTGATTGAATGCTTCCTGCCGTGCCACCCACGAAGGTCGTGTCGCGAGGGCCGTGGGGGATGCCGCCGTCGAAGACCAGGGAGGCCTGTGCCCCGTCGGCGCGGACCATCGCCTGCGCCAAAAGCGGCACCTTGTTGGCCTGCCCTGCCCCACGCAAGGCGCTGGCAAAAACGGACTCGACCCGGTCGCCGAGGATTGAGTTCACGAAATCGAACCAATGCACGCCGAAATCATAGAGGATCAGATCTTCGATCTCGTCAAAGGGCGTGCCAGCGGTCCAGCCGTGATTCCAATGCACATTTAGATGGATCGACAGGACTTGCCCGATATGACCGGCGCGCGCGGCCTCTCGCATGAAGGCAAAATACGGCGCCCACCGCGCGTTCTGGTTCACGGCGAGCTTAACGCCCTTGTCTTGCGCCAGCTTCACAAGGTCCATGCCGGTGTCGAGGTCGGTTACGAAAGGCTTCTGGCTGAGCACATGTTTGCCCACGTTCAAAGCGGACTCGATGATCTCGGTCCGGTGTTCGGGGTGCAGCGTGATGTCGACCACGTCGATGTCGGGGTTGGACAGGATGGCCTGCCAATCCTGCTCGATACGGGCTTGCGGGCAGTATTCAGCGGCCTTTTCCTCCGCCTTTGCGGGTGTCCGGTTCCACATCGCGGCCACCTGCCAGCCCGCCTTGCGATAGGCGTCGAGGTGCGAACCGGAAATGCCGCCGGTGCCGATGACCCCAATGCGCGGCTTCAGGTGCTGCGGCATGGGAGGCTTGTAGGCCACGTCGGGCGCCGCGATTTCAGGCAGTTCGGCCGCCTTCAGGGCATAGGTATCGCTATCGCCGGCGTCGCTCATGGCAGAAGCTCCAGGGTCCGTTTTTGTTGGGCGGAAGCGGCGGCAGTGTCCACGATCCGTTGCGCCGTCAGGCAGAGGACGGGATCGAATGGCCCCTCGGGCTGCGCGCCACGATCAATCAGGTCAAGGATATAGGCAATGGCGTCGGCACGGCCTTCGGGCAGCGGATCGACGAGGATGTCGTGTTTCTCGGGGTTCGCGCGGGTCTGCACGGTGACATAAGGCGCGTAGTCAGGCGAACAGATTGTGCCGTCACCGCCCACGAAGACGAAGCCGCACATGGGTTGTGGATTGACCGACCACGGATCGGTGAAGGTGCCCCAGCGGGTTTCCATCTTGCTGAGGCCGCGCGCGTAGCGAACAACTGCGATGGCGTGCTGATCCACCTCGATCCCCGGCACGTCGTCGATGGTGCAGGTGACTTCCAGCGGAGCCTCGCCATCCATGTACCATGTCCCAAGCGTCGCGCCGTAGCCCATGTAATCCAGCAGCGCACCACCACCGGAGGCCTTCTTGTACCACCAGCTGTCGGGCTTCTGTGCCTCAACTTCTTCTGGACTGACCTCCACCTTGTCGGCCAGATGGAACAGAGGCCCGCGATTGCCGTCGTAGAAATGCACCTCGCGCAGCTCACCGATAATCCCTTCATCAATCAAGCGCTTGGCGGTCAGGTGGCTTTCCACCCAAGCCAAAGGCCAGTTGATTGACATGATCTTCCCCGTCCCCTCCATCGCTTTCATCATCCGCCGCGCGTCATCGGCGCTGGCGGCAAATGGCTTTTCGACATGGATGTGCATGCCATGGGGCGCGAGGCGTTCGGTCATTTCGGCATGGTCCGCCGTGGCGCAGCACAGAATGGCGAGGTCGTAGGGACCCGCCGCCATGCAGGCGTCGAAGTCGGTGAACACGCGATCCTCCGCGACACCGAACGTGTCGATAGCGCCCTGCATCTTCGCGCGATCCGGGTCATAAAGACCTGCGATTTCGGCGTCCGGGTGTTCGTCCACCATCCGCAACAGATCGCCCATATGCATGTGGTCAAAGCTAATGCCGACAACCTTGAAGCGTGCCATCTACCTACTCCCCGTAATCCGTACATAAAGCGCCGTGACCAGCAGGATGATCAAGCCGAAGAGCGCGATCCGCGCCCCTTCCGGCATCTGCAGAAGTGTCAGCATCGTGTCGATCACCCGCAGGATCAGCGCGCCGACGATGGCTCCGGCAAAGGATCCGCGCCCGCCGAAAATTGACGTCCCGCCAATCACCGCCGCCGCGACCGAGGGCAACAGAAGCGGGTTCGCAAGCTGCAACGACGGTGTGCGGATCATTCCTAGGTAGAGCAGTCCGGCGAGCGCTGCGATCAGACCGGACAGTGCGTAGAGCGCCAGAAACACCTGCCAGCTTTTCACGCCGCTGAGCTTGGCCGCATTCTCGTTTGAACCCAGCGCGAAGAGCAGCCGCCCGAAGCCGGTGAAGCGCATCAGCCACAGGATGAACAGCGCGAAGGGGAGGAACAGGAACAGGCCATTGGGCAGGCCTGCTGTCCGCCCGGTGCCGAGCCAGATGAGGAAGTCCGGCACCAGCGTTCCGGTGGAGATCACGAAGCGCTGGTAGACTTGCAGGCAACCGGTGGCGATCAAGCCTGTGCCGAGGGTCATGATAAGCGGATGGACCCGAACGACGCCCACACCAAAGCCGTTCACCAGTCCTACGACCAACCCGCAGGCCATGGCGATGGCGACCGCGCCCGGCACCCCGATCAGCGGCGCAAGCGTGGCGCAGACGAAGGCTGCGATGGTGGCGACGATCCCTGCGGAAAGGTCGATACCCGCTGTCAGCATGGTCAACACCTGACAGGCCGCCAGCATCGCCAGCGGGATGGCAAACTTGATGAGGTTGTTGACCCAGAAGGCGGACAGCGCGCCGGTTCGCCCGGTGCGCACCGGCATGACGATGTAGAAATGCGCGAAGATCAGCAGGATCAGGAAGAAGATCAGCGGGATCACCGGGTTGTCGCGGAGGAACCGGCCAAGACGGACGAGGCCACGCTCTTCCGCAGCTTCCGCGTGGATGCGTGTGTCGCTCATGTTCGCCTCCCCCGGTAGGTCAAGACTGCGCCCAGCATGACGACAGCCACCATTACGACGCCCTCCACGATGGTGGTCACGTTCGGGTCCACGTTCGCGAGCGTCAAGATGGTGCGGATGATGCGCAGGATGAAGACCGCGATGATCGGCCCAAGCAGGCCACCACGCCCGCCGCCCAGCATGACGCCGCCCAGAACCACCGCCGCAACGGAGGCGAGCAGATAGGGGCCCGGCACGGGCTCTCCGATACCGGTCAGCATGATGAGCGACAGGCCACCCATCGCAGCCAACACCCCGGCCAAGGCATAGGCTGCAACCTTGGTCCAGCCGACGGACACGCCAGAGCGGAAGGCTGCCAGTTCATCGGAGCCCACGGCATAAATCGACAGCCCCAGTTTGGAGCGGCGTATCGGCACCCAGACAAGCGCGATGGCAATCAGGATGACGAGCAAGGCGTTGGGAAGAAACGGAATAAGCGAGCCGTTGATAAGGCTCCGCAACCCCGGCGCGACCGTGCCGCCCGGCGTCTCAAGGATCAGCAGCGCCACGCCTTCCCACACAAAAAGCATGGCCAGTGTGACCACGATATCCGGCACCTTTGTGACCACGATCAACCCGCCATTGATCGCGCCCATCAGCCCGCCAAGGGCCAGTGTGATCGCCACGGCAGGCACCGCCCCTATGCTTTGCATCAGCACCGCCGCCGTCACCCCGCAGACCGCCATGATCGACGCAATAGACAGGTCGATGCCCCCCACGATGACAACAATCGCCATGCCAGCGGTCGCAAACGCGAAGGGCAAAGCCGCGCGGGCGAGGCTTTCAAGCCCGGTTGCGCCAAAGCTCGGCTGGATCAGCTTGGTGACAATCAGCAGGACCGCCAGCAATGCCAGCAACCCCATCACCCAAGCGTTCTTGCGCACCACGCTCATGACGCCGCCTTCGCTTCGGTCAAGCCATAGGCCGCACGCATCAAGGTCTGTTCATCGGCGTCCGCGGCGTCGATCACGTCCACAACGCGCCCGTTGAAGATCACCACGGCCCGGTCGCAGGCCAGCGGCACCTCCTCCAGTTCGGAGGTATAGAACAGCACCGCCGCGCCCTGCTCCGCCAACTCCCGCACCAGCGGATAGATCTGCCGCTTCGTTCGCACATCGATGCCGCGTGTGGGGTCGAACAACAGCAGCGTCTCCACCCCATGAGCCAACCAACGCCCGATGGTCACCTTCTGCTGGTTGCCACCGGACAGCCGCTGCACCTCGCCCTGCGCGCGGGTGTCGATCTGAAGCTTTTCAATGGCATGGCCCACGCGGGCGCGTTCGTGCTTGCCCTTCAACGGGCCCCAATCGCGCAGGCGGGCGGAGAAGGGCAGCGCGATGTTCTCCCGCACCGACCGCTCGCGCATCAGCGCTTCGGCCCGGTCACCGGGCACGAAGGTCAGCCCGGCGGCAATGGCCTGCGACGGGTGGTTGAAGCTGACGGCCTGGCCATCCACCTCCAACGTCCCTCCGGTCGCCTTGCGGAAGCCTGAGAGCACTTCGAACACCTCGTCCTGCCCTTGTCCCTCAAGTGCGACGACCCCCAGCACCTCGCCGGGGTAGAGATCGAAGGACACGTCCGTCACCTTGGGCGCAACGGCCAGCCCACGCGCGCTCAGACGCGGTGCGCCTTCATTCACATGGCGCGCCCGCGCGGCGGCTTTGCCAAGGTCGATCTTCGCCCCCAGCATCAGCTCAACCACCTGTTCCTCGGCCCCCGGCGCGATCTTCAAATCGCCCACCGTCCGCCCATCGCGCAGCACTGTGGCACTGTCGCAAAGCTCTTGAATCTCTGTAAAGCGGTGCGAGATGTAGATGACCCCGCGCCCCTCATCCGCCTGACCGCGCACGGTTTTTAGCACCTTCTCCACCAGATCGGTTGGCAAGGCTGCCGTCATCTCATCCAGCATCAACACGTCCGGCTCCGCCGCTATGGCTCGGGCCAGATCGAGGATCCGCAGGGTCGCCAGCGGTAGATCTGCGATCATGTGATCCAGCCGCAGCCCCTCAATCCCCAGTTCATTCACCCAATGGCGAAACGGCTCAACCGGCGTGTCGCCGAGGCGCAGATTGTCGGCGACATCGAGGTCTGGGATCAGCGAAGGCTCCTGATAGACCGGCACCAAACCGGAACGCCGCGCCTGCGCAGGGGAGCCGACCTGCGCGGGCTTGCCACGGATCAAAACCTTACCCGCATCGGGTTTCAGCGCGCCGGTGATGATCTTGACGAAGGTCGATTTGCCCGCACCGTTTGCGCCCATCAGCGCAACAACTTCGCCCGACCCGACATGCAGGCTAGCGTCGGTCAGCGCCCGCACCGCGCCGAAGCTTTTCGCCACGCCGGTCGCGTCCAACAGCGCATTTTGGTTTTGCCCGCTCATCTCGCCCCGGATGTTTGTCTATTGACTGGGGTGCCCCACGCTTGGCGGAGCACCCGATATTTTCAATTCAAATCAGCCTTCGCAGGCGATGATCTCTTCCATTGAGTAGTCCGTCCAACCGGGGATGGAGACCGAGACGGGCCATTCCGGATCGAGGTTCGGGTTCAGCGCGCCTGCGATGGTCTCCTGCCCTTCGGCAGAGGTGTTTTCCCAAAGAACCGGATCGACCAGAACAGTGGTCTCTGCCGGAGCCTCGCCGTTCAGGATGTCCACGGCCAGTGCGATGCCCGCGCCACCGACGGAGCCGGGGTTGGTCACAGCTGCACCCTCAAGACCCTCGGTTTCAGCCAGATACTGGACAAAGCCCGCGTTATCCGCGCCCACAATCGGCACCAGCGGCGCGCCGGATTCCACGAACGCATCCACGATCACGTTGTCGATGCCGGAGGTCCAGACACCATCGAACGGGATGCCCGTGGCGAGGAAGTCGAACATCTGCTGCTTGCCTTGGTCCTGCTGCCAGCCAGTGAAGACCTCATGCACAACCTCGATGTTGGGATATTCGGCCAACGCCCTCTGGAAGCCGTTGTCGCGGTCGGTATCGGCAGAAACACCCGCGATCCCGCGCATGTAGACCACTGCGCCTTCGCCGCCGAGCTGTTCGAACAGCCAGCGCGCGCCGAGATAGGCGTATTCTTCCTGGTTGTTGGACAGGATATATGCGCCTTCCGCCGTCACACCGGCGTCCACGGCAACCACGACGATGCCCGCCTCGATGGCGGCATCAAGTGCCGAGTTCAGCGCGTCGGGGTTGGACGGGTTGAGCACGATGGCATCGACACCCGCTTCGATCAGGTTGTTGAGGTCTTCAAGTTGACCCGCCGCATCGGTGTTGCGGTGCGCCACGATCAGCTCGGCCACGTCACCTTCAACAGCCGCCTGCGCGCGCATGGCGCAGATCATCTGCTCGCGCCAGCCATTGCCTTGCACGGTGTTTGACACACCGATTGTGTAGGCCGCGTGGCCATCGGCAAAGGCCGCACCCGGCACCAGCATCGCCAGAGCGGCGGCAGTTGTAAGAAGTTTTCTCATTGGTCTTCCTCCCTTGGGATTACAAAACGAATTCAGGGGCTTGGCACCCTCTACTTGATGAATGGTTGCAGCACGTCACGGGCCAGCAGGAACCCGCGTTTGACCTTTTCGTCCGTGCCTTCAAACAGGCGGTCCTCATGCTCGATGATCACAGGGCCATCGTATCCGGCGCGGTAGAGCCCGCTGAAAAAGTCGCTCCAATCGACATCACCGAGCCCGCAAAGGCGCGGGATTTGCCAGCCCATGCCTGTGGACATCACGCCGTTCTCATAAAGCCCGTCACGGTCAACCATAACGTCCTTGGCGTGGACATGGCCCATGTGGGGGCCGAATTCCTTGATAAAGCGGGTCTGGTCGATGAATTGCCAGATCAGGTGCGAGGGGTCGAAATTCATACCGACCGCGTCGCCCCATTGCTCGAATATCCGTCGCCAGATCTTGGGGCTGTAGGCGATGTTATGGCCGCCGGGCCATTCGTCATAGCTGAAGATCATCGGGCAGTTTTCAAAGCAAAGGCGCACACCCTGGGCCTGCGCATGGGCGACGATGGGATTGAAGATCTCAACGGCGCGTTCCCAGTTCTCATCGACGTTGAGCGTGCGGTCCCCACCCACAAAGGTGTTTACAATCGGCACGCCCATCGTCCCTGCTGCCGTAATCACCTTCATAAGGTGGCCAATGACCTCATCGCGATGGTCGGCATCGGCGTGCAGTGGGTTGGGGTAGTACCCAAGGCCGGAAATCTCGATGCCATGCTCGGCCAGAGCACCCTTGATGTCGTCGCCTTGCGCCGCAGTCAGCCCGTCCACATTGATGTGAGACGTCCCGGCATAGCGCCGCTTCTCGCCTCCGCTCGCAGGCCAACACGCCACCTCGAAGGCCGAGAACCCATTCGCCCCGGACCATGCCGCGATATCCATCAAGTCGCTGTCTTCAAACGGTGCCGTCAGTAGCCCTAGTTTCATACCTTACCCCCCGATCTCATCCAGCCGCACCCAGCGGTTTTCTTTCGCCGACAGCACCACCGCATCGCAGAACCGCATCTCGTAATGGCCATCCTCGAACGTGGCCCAGGTGCTGTCCGCTTGCCGCCCGCCCGCTTCCACATCGGCGTACACAGCCCTGAAAAAATTGAAAAATGAGTCAGCAAAGCCTTCGACGTGACCGGGCGGCAAAGTGGCGGCCGCAACGCCGGAGTCGTTCATCAACGTGAAGTCCCGCATCAGCGTCTGGTTCGGTCCGTCGCGGTGCCCGATGAACAGATGGTCCGGCGTTTCGCTGTCCCACGCCGCAGACGCCTTCGCGCCCGCCACATCCCATTGCAGCGAGTTCTTGCGGCCCACGTTGATCTGCGACGTACTCATCACACCGCGCGCGCCGTTCGGATAGCGGATCACGATCATCGCGGCGTCGTCGGTGTTGATCTGGGCGGTTTCAGTGGCACCGGCGGCGGATGAAAACGTCTCGACCGGCCCAACCGGCTTCTCCCGCTCGGGGATGAACGTGGCCAACTCCGCCATGACTGCCTCAGCCTTCAGGCCCGTCACAAAGCTGGTCAGATCCACCCAATGCGTCCCGATATCGCCGACCGAACGCAGCGCGCCGCCCTCTTCCGCGACCAGACGCCAATTCCAATCGGTCGGTTTCGCCAGCCAATCCTGATGGTAGTGGCCGGTCACAAACCGGATGTCGCCCAGATCGCCCGCCTTGACCATGCCGTGCGCCTGTTGGTTCAGCGGATAGAAGCGGATGTTGTAGCAAACAGCCGCCACCTTGCCGGAGGCCTTCGCGACCTCCACCATCTCGGCGGACTCGGCACTGGTCATCGCCAGCGGCTTCTCACAAATCACATGTTTGCCCGACTGCAGGATAGCTTTTACCTGCCCGTAATGGGCGTGGTTGGGTGAGGTGACGTGGACCACATCCACCGTGTCATCCGCCAAAAGATCCTCGAGCGTGGCGTAGGCATGGGGCACGCCAATCTCGGCCGCCCGTGCCGCGCCACGCTCTGGGGAGGACCCGAGAACACCTTTCACCTGCACGCCCAGCCGACGCAGGGCTTGCGTGTGGACCGTGCCGATAAAGCCCGTGCCGATCACCGCCGCGCCAATCTTCGCAAAATCCGTCATGAGCCCCCCTCAGACAACAGAATATCCCCCATCGACCGGAAGCGTGACGCCGGTGATGAACCCCGCCGAGTCACTCGCCAGAAACAGCGCTGCCCCCGCAATGTCGCCCGGCTGACCCCAACGACCCATGGGCGTGCGCTCTTCGATCCCTTTGGTGAAACTCTCATCCTGCCGGGCGCGCGCGGATTGCTCCGTTACGATAAAGCCGGGGGCTATCGCATTCACACGAATGCCATGCTCGGCCCAGGCGATAGCCAGTGACTTCGTCATCTGCTCCACCCCGGCCTTGCTGGCGCCGTAAGCTGGGTTCCGGGGCGAGCCAAAGCGCGCATACATTGATGCGATGTTGATCACCGCCCCACCCTTCAACGCGCCCTGCAACGCCTCCGCGCACCGCAGGGAGCCCACAAGGTTCACATTCAAGACGTGCGAGAAGAACTCCGGATCCATCTCTTCGCCGCGGCGCGTGATGGCCGCACAATTCACCAACACGTCCAGCCGCGTTATCCCGACCGCGAAGGCACGCACCGCATCGGTATCGGTGACATCAAGTTGCGTATAGGCAAAGCCGTCATCCGGATCCGGCGCAGCCTCAACGCCCGTGATTTGCACATGCGCGCCCGCGTCACGGAACGCACTGGCTATCGCAGTGCCGATTCCACCGCGGCTCGCGCCCACGACCAGAACCTCGGCCCCGGAGAAATCCCCCTGATATGTCGCGGACGCCGCTATCGGCCTACCCTCCCTGTAATCGATTTCAATCTCCCGCGATAAACGCTTTGCGAAATATGAAATCGATTACATACTCGAAGCGGAATCAGATTCGTGTCAAGCGGCGATTTCAGAACCAAGGAATGAAAATGGCCCCCAAAAGCGCGACGATCCAAGATGTGGCACAGGCGGCGAAGGTTTCGACCGCGACGGTCAGTCGTGCGCTTTCGAACCCCGGCCTTTTGTCCGAACGGACGCGCGAACAGGTGATGGAGGCCATCAAAACCACCGGCTACCGCGTGAACCACGCCGCGCGGAACCTGCGGATGCAGCGCGCGGGCGCGGTCCTGATCCTTGTGCCGAACCTCGGTAAACCTTTCTATTCCGCGATCCTGCGCGGGATCAGCCAAGGGTTTGCGAGCAGCGACTATTCCATCCTGATCACAGACACAGAAAACACCCCGATGGCCGAGGGCGAACTCGTCGGCAATTTCACCCAAGGCCGCGTCGATGGCGTGGTGTCGCTCGACGGCGGTCTGACCCCGCAGACGCTGGACCAATGCCGCGCGCAAGGCGTCGACAGCCGCATCGTATTTGCCTGCGAATGGGTCGACGGCTATGCCTTCCCCTCGATCCAGTCCGACAACCGCGACGGGGCGCGGCAGGCGATCCGCCACCTTGCCGATCTGGGTCATCGCAAGATCGCCCATATCACCGGACCGGAGGGCAACGTGCTGACCGCCGTACGCCGCGAAGGGGCGCTGGCGGAGCGGACCCGCCTTGGTCTGCCCGCGCGCGATGATTGGATCATTCGCGGTGATTTCTCGCTGGAATGCGGCCATACCGCGGCCGAACGCATCCTTGCCATGGAGGACCGGCCCACTGCCGTGTTCTGCGCGGCGGATATGGTGGCCTTCGGCCTGATCGCAGACCTGGCCGCGCACGGGGTGCGGGTGCCTGAGGACATCTCGGTTGTCGGCTTTGACGATATCGATATGGCAGGCAGCTATGTCCCCGCGCTGACCACGATCCGTCAAGATCGGGAGCGTTTGGGCCGCACCGCGGCTGAGCGCCTTTTGGCGCGCCTCAAGACCCCAGCAAACGCCCCCGCCATCGAAGAACTTCTGCCGGTCGAACTGGTTGTCCGAGGCTCCACCGCTCCGCCCGCCTAACATGGCGGCGCGCCCGCGACCCATTGCTCCAGATCTACGCACGTGCCTGTCATCGGGGCCGAGGCGTCGGACAGCATCCACACAGCTTGCGCCGCACATTCCTCGGCTGTGATGAAGCGTCCCAACGGCTGCGCCCTGCCCTGCGCTTCAAGCCAATCTGGCCCCTTCTCGGCCGCATGCAGCGCGGCCTCCGTCTCCGTCGCCACCCAACCAAGGTTGATCCCGTTCACCCGAATGCGGTCCACCATGTGATGGTGCGCCGCATTCTTCGTCAGCGTCTGCAATCCACCCTTTGTGCCCGCATAAATCGCCAGATCCGGCACCCCGCAATGGGCGTTCATCGACTGGATATTCACGATGGACCCCGGCGCGCCCCGCCCTTTCAGATGGCGGATCAGCCCCGACATCAGGAAAAACGGCGCACGGAAATTCACAGCGACCAGTGCGTCAAACCGAGCCATATCGGCATCCACGAAAGAGGCACGCGTTGTGATCCCTGCGGCATTCACCAAACCGTCGACGCGACCAGCCTCCGCGATTGCCTTCTCCATCACCCGCCCGGGCGCATCTGGTTCCGCGAGATCGGCGACGATCCCGCCACATGGGTCGCGATCCACCCCAATCACCTCAGCCCCCGCCGCTTCGCAGGACGTGGAAATCGCCGCCCCGATGCCCCTCGCCGCGCCAGTCACAAGCACCACTTTTCTGGATAAATCACTCATTCCGCCGCAGGCACCGCATCGGCCCCGTGAAACTCCTCCCGGTAGGGTTTCGCAGTCGGTGGCAAATCCCGTCGCAAATAGTACCCCGGCTCCGTCCGCATCCGCTTCAGCGCGCCAAGCATCTCTCGGTATGCGTGAAACATGGAGGGATCAGGCGCGGGCAGGTCGTGTTTGATCGCCGCATGCAGGCGCGGCAGCGCGTGGTAGGGCACAACCGGATACATGTGATGCTCCACATGGTAATTCATGTTCCAGTAGATCCAGCGGCTGACCGGGTTCATCAAAACCGTGCGCGAGTTCAGGCGGTGATCCAGCACATCCTCCGCCAACGCGCCATGCTGCAACAGACCGGTCATCACCATGTGCCATGTCCCGTAGATGCGCGGCCCTCCGATCAGCATCAGCGGCAAAAGCGACCAAGTCGCCAACGCCAGCACGACAGCCGCCAGATGCACCGCCACGAACAGTCGCGCCCAGAAGATCGCCTTGGGGATCTGGCTTTCCGGGATATAGCCACGCTCCGCCTCATCGGGGCCAGATACAGCCTGCCGCAGCAGGATGCCGAAATGCTGGAACACATCCGGGATTCCGATGAAATGCAGTGCTTTCCGGGCAATATCCGGCGGGCGCATGATCGCGATTTCGGGGTCACGGCCCACGATGATCGTATCTGTGTGATGCCGCATATGGCTCCACCGCCAGGCGACCGGGTTCCGCATCACCATGAAACTGGCGAGGTTATAAACCCAACGGTTCTTCCATTGCGTCTTGAAGGCCGTCCCATGCCCACATTCGTGCCAGCGACTGTCGCAGGCCGAGCCGTAAAGCACACCGTAGATGAGGAAAAACGGCACGCACCACCAGCTGCCCCAGGCCAACACCCCGCCCGTGCCCGAGACAATCAGCAACCCGATCCACAGAATCGTATCCCGCGTCGCCGGCCCGTCGCTGCGCTGCATCAGGTCTTTCATCACCTTACGTGGCACGTCGGAATGATACCAACCGGCCGAGACCAGCCCCAATTCCTCTGCCCGGGCCGCCTCTGGCCCAGTCAACGAATAGTCGCGCTTTTCGTAAGTATCTCTGGGCATTTCGCCTCCTCCCGCTCTGAAATGTGGCGAGGGGCATGGGTTCAAGTCAACGAATTGCCGATTGAATTTGACGATTCTGGCGCTTGCAGGCCCCGATCACATCATTTTACATCATACCTATGCGCGCAACGCTCAAAGACCTCGCCCGAGCCGCCAATGTCTCGACCGCCACGGCGGACCGGGCGCTCAACAATCGCGCTGGCGTATCGGCACGGACGCGGGCCATCGTTTTGCAGGCGGCGCACCGGATCGGCTATGTCGCCGAAACCCCGGCAAGCCCACGGCCCGTGCACCTTGCTATCCTGCTGCCCCGCGGCACCAACGCGTTCATCGAAGAGCTGCGCCATCACCTCCGGCGTATGGCCAGCCATGACGGCACCCTAACTCTCGATTTCCCAGACATCGCCGATCCAACGCCCGACGCGATGCGTACAGCCATCGAACAGGTGGCCGGGGCCGACGGCATCGCCGTTCTGGCGCGCCATCATCCGCTGGTCCAGGACGCCGTACAGCGGGTGACGCGGGCAGGCACGCCGGTTGTGACACTGGCCTCCGATCTGCCGGGCAGCGGGCGGCTGGCCTATATCGGTGTCGATGACATGCGCGCCGGGCGACTGGCAGGGCAGGTCATTACCCGGTTCCTCGGTCCCCGGCCCGCCGGCAAAATCGCGCTCTTTGCAGGCTCGCTCAGCTATCGCGCCCATCAGGAGCGGGAGATGGGCCTTCGGCAACTTCTTTCGGAAGACGCGCCCGGCCTCAGCCTTCTGGAAATCCGCGAAAGCGACGAAAACCGAAATCAGGCACAGGCACAGATGGCCGAGCTGTTGAGCAATCACGACGATCTGGTTGCCATCTACAATGCAGGCGGCGGCACCCAAGGCATTGCCCGGGCGCTGAAGGCTGCGGAGCGCGACCGGGGACTGGTCTTCGTGGCCCATGATCTGACCGAACCCAACAAGGGCCTGCTGCTCGACGGTACACTCGACACAGTGATCGACCAGTCCGCCCGCGCCGAGGCAGCCGAGGTTCTTGCAACCCTGACGGCCGCCGCACGGGGGCAGGATCACAGTTTCACGCCGCCGCAATCGAACCTGATCCTGCGCGAGAATCTGCCTCTTTAACGGGCTTGATGCAGATCAAGGTGCCCCGGGGCGCGCGCGCTATTCTGATCGCGCATGCAGATCCGGGGAGTAACCCAATGTTTTTTGAGAAATTCGACCGCAGCGCTGATCTGGTCAAAGGCATGGCCGAGCGCACGGAAACTGACCTGAGCGATCCAATTATCGCCTCGCAATTCAAGCAGATGGTTTTGGCCTGCTCGGCCTGTTCGGATCAGGAGGCCTGCACGCGCTTGCAAGCCGAGAATTCGCGGCTAGACGCAGCGCCTGACTATTGTCGCAACGCCCTGCGCTTCAAGGACTAGACCTTCAGGCCGCACGCCTCAAACGCCTCCCGCGTAGCGGCTTTTTCGGCTTCGGTTAGGTTAAGCATCGGCGCGCGCACCGGGCCACCCACCTGCCCCAGCAGCTCTTGCCAATACTTCCCGTGGGCCTGCGGCTTGTCCGCCGGTTTCGTGCGTTTGAACGCATCGCGCACCGGATCAAGGCTGTCACGCACTGCCCGCGCTTCCTCAAACCGGCCCTCGAACGCCAGACGGGTATATTCGTTCATCCGCTGATCCCCCTTGGACTGAAGCTGATAGGGCGGGGACGAACAGAGGTAGAGCTTCCAGCCCAACTCCTCGATATTATCCAACCAAGCGCCCTCATCCGCGGTTGAGACATGGATCTTGTCACCCGCGAGCCGCGTCAACTCGGCGTACATAGGGCGCGGGACGGAGTACTTGATCGCCACGATATTCGGCAGATCCGCGATCCGTGCACACAGCTCGGGGCTCATCATGTAGCCACTGTCCGGATGGCTCCACATCGCGATGCCGATATCAACGCGCTCGCAAATCGCCTTGTAATACTGGTAGAGCACTTCGTCCTGCGCACTCACGAAATGCAGCACTGGCGCATGGACCACTACGTAATCCGCACCGCATGCCTGCGCGTGTTGGGCCAGTTCCACCACCGTCTCGAAATTCTGGTCGCTGGCCGAAAAGATCGTGCCTGCCGCCCCATCGCATTCCTCGACGGCGACCTCGATATTCCGCTTCCGCTCCTCCAGCGTCATGGAGAAGAACTCGCCCTGCTTGCCCGCGATAAACAGACCGGCAATGCCCAGATCATCGACCCAGTGGCGGATGTTGGCGCGAAAGCCCTCCTCATTGAACGAATAATCCGCGCGCCACGGGTTCAGGCACGCCGCCCAAATCCCGCGCATATGCTCGCGCGCATGATCCTTCGCGTCCAAACGGCTGTATTTCATGCCTTATTCTCCTTTACGGCGCGCATGGCCGTCCAAATCTTGCACGGGGTCAGCGGCATATCCAGATGCGCCACGCCCATGGGGGCCAGCGCATCCAGCACCGCATTCAGGATCGCAGCAGGCGCGCCGATTGTGCCCGCCTCACCCACACCTTTAGCGCCCAAAGCGTTCATCGCCGTGGGCGTCTCGGTCTTGTGAAGCTTCAACTCAGGAATGTCGGTGGCCCTCGGCAGGGCGTAATCCATCAGCGAACCACTCAACAACTGACCATCGGCGTAGACAACCTGCTCCATCAGGGCCTCGCCCAAGCCTTGCGCAAAGCCGCCGCGCACCTGCCCCTCCACAAAGGCCGGGTTCACCATACGCCCGGCATCATCAAGGCAAGTAACGTGCTGCACATCCAGTACGCCGGTCTCTCGGTCCACCTCAACCGCCACAACATAAACGCCATAGCCCCAGGCCTGGCCTTCATTCTCATATCGGACCTCTTCGACGATCGGGGCCGCGTCACCACGAAGCTGCCGGGCGCGCACCCGCTCTGCCGCTGCGAACACGGCACTGCCCCCAATCGCCGTCCCGCGGGAGGCAACGGCACCGATACCGGCCGGGCATGTTTCGGTATCGCCTTGGATGACATCGACCTGATCGGGCGGCATGTCGAACACATCTGCCACGATCTGCGCATAGGCCGTCTCCCGCCCATGGCCTTGGCTAGACGATCCGCTGGCGACCAGAACGCGGCCGTCCGCGCCCAACGTGACACGGGCGGCTTCAAAGCCTTCGCCTGATGGCTCCAGGTACAAGGCCGCGCCAAGGCCGAACACCCGCCCCTCCTCGCGGGCGGTGCGGCGTTGCTTCAGCAAGTCGGCGTAGTTCGACGCCTCTGCCGCCTGAAACACGGCCGCCGGGTAATCGCCTGAATCGAGAAGGTTGCCCGTCGCCGTTCGCACAGGCAACGCGCTGGAGGGGTGCACATTCTGGATCCGCAGATCCATTGCACTGCGGTTCAGCCGGGCGGCGGCCACGTCAACAAGGCGTTCCATCAGACAGGCGGCTTCAGGCCGCCCGGCCCCACGGTAAATGCCCACCGGCCCAGACCGTTCAACCACAGCCCGCGTGCGAATATCGACCGTCTCAATCGCGTAGGGCCCGGGCAATATCCGTGCCCCGTTCCACGCCGGGATCAGCCCGGAATTTGGCAGCCAGGACCCGACCGGTGCCTCTACCTCTGCGTCCAACCCCAGAAATGTCCCGTCCCCGGCAACCGCCAACCGGCCCCGGCTGGTCAGCCCCCGACCCTGGGTTGCAGACAACATGTCTTCGCTGCGCGTGGCAATCCACCGGACGGCGCGTTTGTGATGCCATGCCGCCCAAACCGCGAACACCTCTTCAGGATAGACCGAGCCTTTCATGCCAAAGGCCCCGCCCACATCCGGCGCAATCACCCGAAGGTGCGCCGGATCAATTCCCAGAATGCTGGCAAATTCGGACCGCGCGCGATGTGGCGTCTGGGTCGACAGCCATATCGTGAGGCCGTCTGCGCTCCATTCCACCACGATCCCCCGCGTCTCCATGGGCGACGGTAACAGCCGCGGATGCTGGATTTGGGCCTCCACCACAAAGGCCGCCTCTGCGAAGGCCGCATCAGGGTCGCCCGTGCGCCATTGCTTTTGCGCCAGTGGCGGCAAATTCGGCGCCGGTGCCTCGTCAACGTCAACAAAGACGGCCTCAGCACCATCCATCGCAGAGGCCGCGCTTTCGGCCAAAACGGCTACAACCGGCTGCCCCAATCCAGTGACACGATCTTGTGCAAGAACGGGAAAATCCGGGCGCCACTCAAGCGATAGAACCTCATTCACACTCAGCGCCCGCGCAACCTCCACGTCCCCGCCGATATGCACCGCACACACGCCCTCAACCTCACGCGCCGCATCCAGCTCGACCGACCTGATCTGGCCGAACGCCACAGGCGCGCGTGCGAATGACAGGTGCAAAGGCGCGGTAAGCTGAACGTCCGCAACAAAACACCCCTCCCCCCGCAATCGCAGCCCAGCGCGGCGGTCAACGGGGCTGTCGCCAATATGCAATTTGGCCTGATCGAACATCCTCCTTCATTCCCATGCCACCGGGTCGAACAGAAGTCGCACTTCCATCCTCTGATATTCGCTTTCTGGATAGCCATGTACTTTGGTGCTACGCTTTGGACATATCAGGAAAGGAAGCGCCATGCGGCTGGCCATCATCGGAAAAGGCGCGATTGCGGGGTATGTAACCGACGCCATCCTCGAACAATCTGACCTGTCCCTGGACGGGCGGGTTTTGCGGCAGGCGCAGGCCCATGCCATTGTTGATGTTGCTGACCTGCCGCCCGTCGATTTGCTGATTGATTGCGCGGGCCATGCCGGGCTGGCGCAGCACGGGCCAAAGGCGCTGGCGGCTGGGATCGACGTTCTGACCCTGTCGCTCGGCGCATTGGCCGACGCTGAGCTTTCGGCTCAACTGGAACACGCCGCCCGGTCTGGCGGGGCGCAACTCCACCTTGCCTCAGGCGCGATTGGCGCGCTTGACGCCCTGCGCGCGGGCGCGGTGGGTGGCCTCAGCACCGTCACCTATACCGGGCGCAAACCGCCCGCAGGGTGGCGCGGTTCCCCAGCGGAAGATATGGTCGATCTGGATACGCTGACGGAGGCCGCCACTCATTTCACCGGCACCGCCCGCGAAGCCGCCCTCGCCTATCCCAAGAACGCCAACGTTGCCGCCGCCGTGGCCCTTGCAGGCGCGGGCTTTGACGACACGCGGGCAGAGCTGATCGCCGACCCCGCCGCCACCGGAAACATCCACGACATCCGCGCTGAAGGGGCCTTTGGCACCATGGCCTTCCGCATCACCGGCAAGGGCCTGCCCGATAACCCCCGCTCCTCCGCACTCGCGGCGATGTCCGCTGTGGCCGCCATCCGCCAGGCAGCCGCCCCCATCCGGTTCGCGTGACATGGCCCGCCTCTACAACCGCGCCCTGAACCGCCTGAAGCTACGCCAACTCAGCCTCTTGGTCACGGTTGGGCGACTTGGAAACATCCAGGCCGCCGCCCAGGCAGAGAATATCAGCCAGCCTGCCGCCACGCGTATGGTCAAAGACCTTGAGGCCGATTTCGACACGCAACTTTTCGAGCGCACCAATCGCGGTGTGATCCCGACCGCGCAAGGTGCCGCCCTGATCCGCCACGCGCAGCTGATTTTCACCCAACTCTCCAACGCCACGCAGGAGATGGAAGATATCACCGAAGGCAGTGCAGGCCGGATCGTTGTGGGTACGCTTCTGGCCGGGGCCGCACAACTTGTGCCAATGGCCGTCCAGCGTGTGCTGTCCGAGCGTCCGAACGTCACGATCCGGATCATGGAAGGCACAAACGACGCCCTAATGCCTCGCGTCCAGACGGGGGAAGTTGATATGGTCGTTGGCCGCCTGCCGCATCACCGGCACCGCAAAGGGCTGATGCAGGTGCCGTTGATCCATGACGATGTGGTACTGGTCGTGGGCCGAAACCATCCCCTGGCCGGACGCGCCGATCTCACATTCGACGATCTCCGCCCCTACGGCTGGATTCTTCCCCCGCCTGAAACGACCCTGCGCCGCCAGATGGATGAAGTTTTCGTCGAAGCCGCGCAATACGAGCCGCCAAAAGTGGTCGAAAGCGTCAACTACCTCAGCAACCGTACCCTTCTCGGTGCTGGCGAATTAATCGGCCTCGTTCCGCGCACCGTTGCCGCCCTCGACATGGCGCTGAACGTGCTGACCCGTCTGGACTACGCCCTGCCCTTCGGCTCTGGTCCCATCGGGGTCACGCACAGGGGTGACGACCAACTCTCGCCCGCGGCACTCCTGTTTCTGTTGGCCTTGCAGGAAGAAGCCGAGGTTCTGAACCGGGGCCGCGCGGCCTCTAGCTGATCAGGGCGGTCGAAAGCCAAGGCGCGTAACTGAGCAGGATCAGTACAACCGCCACCGCAATCAGGAACGGCCAAAGCTGACGCAGGATGCGACCGGTGGGCGTCTCTCCCATCGCGCTGGCAATATAGAGGCCAACGCCCACCGGCGGCGTCAGCAGCCCCAATACAAGGTTCAGTGAAATAACAACGCCAAACTGATAGGGGCTGATCCCGTAGCTTTCGATAGCGATGGGCAAGAGGATCGGCGTCACCAGAATGATCGCCGCGATCCCGTCGATCACCATGCCCACGAACAACAGGACCACATTCACGATCAACAGAAAGAGGAACGGGTTTTCAGTGACTGTTGTGATGAACTCGGCCAACCGTTGCGGGACGGCCTCGTAGATGATGACCCAACCGAACACGTTTGCAGCAGCGATCATGAAGATGATCAACGCCGCATTCAGTGCCGTGCGCTTGAACATCTCGAATAGCTTTTTCGGCTCCAACTCTCGATAGAGCAGCCATCCCAGTGCAAACGCCACCACCGACGCCACGGCCGCAGATTCCGTAGGGGTCGCCACGCCGCCGATTATGCCACCGATGATGGCCGCCGGGATCAGCATCGCAGGCAGCGCGTAAAGCAAGGCTTTTCCAGCCTCGGACGCCTTCAACCATTCCCCCTTCGGGAATTGCTGTTTTAGGCCGATCAGTGCAATCACGATGGCGAAACAGACCGACAGGATCAGGCCCGGAATAATCCCAGCCAGGAACATGTCGCCAATGGGTATCTGCGCCAGCACCCCGTAGATCACGAATAGCATCGAGGGCGGGATCACCGGGGCGAGCAGCCCACCCGCCGCCGTGGTTGCTGCCGCAAAGCCACGATCATAGCCCTCTTCCTCCATGGCCGGGACCATGGCGCGCGACATCACCGCGATCTGCGCGGCGGCAGAGCCGACAATCGCCGCCATGAACATGTTCGCCAGCAAGTTGATGTAAGCGAGGCCCCCCCGGAACCCTCCCACGAAGACCCGCGCCGCATTGATCAGACGACGCGTCATGCCGCCTTCATTCATCAACTCGCCCGTCAGCATGAAAAGCGGGATGGCCAGCAAGCCGTACGCCTCCACGCCCGAGAACATCCGCTGCGCGAAGCTGTCGTAAAGGATCGTGTTGTCACTTTCCCAAATGTACCACATCGCCGTCAGCGCAAGGACAACGGCAACCGGCACGGCCAGCAGCAGCTTGGCAAAGAACAGCGCCGGGGTCATGTGGCGACCTCCGGGCCATGGCTTTCCGGCGGCGCGAAGTTCAGTAGATGCGCCGTGGCGTGCAGGAAAACACCTGCCGAGAAGATCGGCATGACCAGCCAGATCACCCATTTCGATACACCCAAGGTGCTCGTCGGCTCCGCATAGATGAAATTGAAGGTGCTGCCCTGAAACGCCATCACGTCCCACCCGTTTTGTGCCAGCGCGAGCGGGTTGAACCAACGCCAACAGAACCACAGCATCGCTGCGGCGAAGACGAAGACGGCTAGGTCCACCAACTTCGCAGCTACGCGCTTGGCTCCTTCTGGCAACGCGTCAGTCAGGATCGTGATCGCCACCTGCTGCCGCATCTGGATCGCTGCCGAAGCACCCAGAAACGTCATCCAGACCATTGTGTAAATCGCCGCCTCATCCACCCAATAGATCGGCGCGCCCGCCGTGCGGGTGACGACGTTGAGCAGGATCAGAAGCGTCACACCCACCGCTAGAATGGCGGCGGCAGAAAGCTCAATCCTGGCCCAAAAACGTGAGATACGGGTCAACATGACAGGCGTCCAAGCAAAACCCGGACGCCCGCAGACGCCCGGGTTTGTTCGTTTGAAATCAGATCACTCGCGGGTCGCGTCAGCCACGCCGCGCAGGGTTTCCAACGCCTCACCGGCGCGCTCTTCCCAGATGCCTTCCCATTCAGCCACGGCATCCCCGAAGAAGTCGCGATCGGCCTCGATATAAGTCACGTCGAAGTCGCGGATTTCTTCCTGCCAGCCCGCATCACGCTCCACATATGTGGTCAGAACACCGTCCACAGCGGCCCCCATCAGGTCGGAGATCATCGTGCGGTCTTCCTCCGACAGGCCCGCCCAGACCCGGGCCGAGACGAGGCCCACCATCGGGAACATCATGTGGTTGGTGCGCAGCATTGTGTCGGCATGTTCATGGTAGCGCAGCAGCACGATCAGCTCGCTGTCCATGTCGATCCCGTCGACCTGCCCATTGGCCAGCGCATCGAACACGGCGGGCAGCGGCATCGGCGTGGGGGCCGCGCCGATCGCATTGTAGAAATCGAGGTTTGCCTCAAACGGCGTGATGCGGATTTTCTGGCCCGCAAGCCCGGCCGCATCGGTCACACCGCCGTTCGTGAGGATATGACGCATCCCCGCGCTGCCATATCCAACGCCGACAACGCCCAGCGAACCGGGCAATTGGTCGAGCATCGCACGCGCCTCGTCCGAGCGCAGAATGGCCGCGGCGTGGGCCATGTCATCGGCGAGGAACGGCTGGTAGAACGCGCCGAAGTCCGTGGCGCGGTTGGAAATTTCGGCCACCGTCATGAACGCCATGTCGAGCGCGCCTGACTGCAACTGTTGCAGCATGTCGGCCTCATTACCCAACTGCCGCGCCGGGAAGACGGTTACGGTATGTTCGCCACCCGAGGCTTCGGACAAGGCGGTGCCGAACTCTTCGGCGGCCAGCGTCCAGACGTGGGGTGGCGGCGTGATCAGGCCCAAGCGGAATTCCTCAGCCTGCGCCGTCCCGGCAAACCCGGTCACGGCCATGGCCGCAGAGGCCAGCAATGCGTTGAATGTCTTCATGTCTTTTCTCCCTATCCGCCCTCGGCTTCTTGTGTGGCCGGGGCTATTTTTGATTGGTTCCGGCAGAGCCTAGCCGGATTTCGGACGCCCGCGCAACGGATTGCCGCTAAAGCGTCACCCAGCCTTCAGGCGGTTCCTTCCCCGGATGCACCTCTCCGCATGATCCGCAAGTCCGCGCCTCTTCCGAGTCGTAGAACCTGGCATAAACAGGTGGCAGATCTTCCACGATGCTCTTCAGATGCAACTCCGCGCGGTGCACAAGGCTTCCACAATTAAAGCAATACCACTCGATCGCATCCACCGCGCCTTCGGGGCGTTTGGGTTCTATCACCAAGCCTACCGATCCCTCCATCGGGCGTTGGGGTGAGTGGCGCACATGGGGCGGCAGCAGGAACACCTCCCCCTCCCGGATCGGCACATCGTAGAATTCGCCCTGATCGTAGAGCTTCAGGACCATGTCGCCTTCGAGCTGGTAGAAGAACTCCTCCACCGGGTCATCATGGTAATCGGTGCGCTTGTTCGGCCCGCCCACGACCGTCACCATTATATCGCTGTCCTCGAACACCATCTTGTTGCCGACGGGCGGTTTCAAAAGGTGGCGATGTTCGTCAATCCAGGCTTTGAAGTTGAAGGCCGATAGCCGTCCCATGTCCGTCACTCCCCGTATCTGTCGCACATTAGTTTGCCCCGCTCAGGTATAACCGCAAGCGTTCATTTTCGCGCCCACTATCCGGAATCCTGATATCAAAGATTGGCGAAATACTCCGCCTGCTCCCAATCCGAGATATGGGCGAGGTAGCGCATCCACTCGTGCCGTTTCAGAGTGATGAACCAATCGTGGACCTCTGGCGTCAGCGCGGCGCGTAACGTGTTGGAAGCCGCGAAGGCCTCAATCGCCTCTCCAAGCGAGACCGGAAGCGCAGGTGCACCACCGCCATAGGGGTCGATCATTTCCGGCGGTGGGTCTTGTGCCGCCTTGAGGCCCGCGTGGCCGGAGATGAGTTGCGCCGAGAGCGCCAGATAGGGGTTCGCAGCACTGTCAGGCAGCCGGTTTTCGACGCGCCCGTCGAGCGCGCGCACCATAGCTCCACGATTATCGTGCGCCCATGCGATGCACGTCGGAGCGAGCTGATAGGGCGTGAAGCGTTTGTAACTGTTGACCGTTGGATTGGTCAGAAGCGCGCAAGCCGGGGCATGGGCGAGCAGGCCTCCGATCCAATGGGCCATATTGAAATCGGGCGCGAGGCTCTGGTGGATATGCCATCCATTCGCCACCGCATTCGGCAAGGCAGGCTTCGGCATGAAGCTGGCGAGCATCCCGTGGCGGTGGCTCAACTCCTTGGCCAGCATACGGAACTTCACCGCCTGCTCGGCCACCTCGGACGGCGTGCCGGGCGCAAACGTGACCTCGTATTGCGATGGTCCCATCTCCACCTCAACCGAACGCACATCAATGCCCATCTCCTCCGCTGCGCGGCGCAGGCGGTCGAGCATCGGCTCAACCTCCGAGTAACGGGTCTCGGTCAGATACTGATAGCCCTGCGTTGTGTTCTCCACCTGCGGCGGGTGCCCGGGCATGGTCGACTGCGCCGGCGCCAGCGACGGATCGACCACGCGAAACACCTGGAATTCGATCTCCACGCCCATCGTCGCGCGCAGGCCCTCCTCCGCCAAGGCCTCCTCGCAGCTGCGCAGAATTGCGCGGGAGCAGAACGGGCTCTCCACATCGCAATGGATCAATGCGGAATGGGGCGACCAGGGCAGTTTGCGGAAGGTCGCGGGATCGGGCCGCAAGACCACGTCCGACGCCCCTTGCATCGGCGCGCCCTCCCCCGCCCAGACCGGAAAGGCGGTGCGATGCGACAAGTCTTTCAACAGCAGTGTCGAGGGCACCCTTAGGCCATCCGCCAACACGCTTGGCAACGCGCTGGCCGTCACTGTCTTGCCGCGCAGCACCCCGTGCGGGTCAGTGAAGACAACGCGGATCGTCTCGATCCCGTCTCGTTCCACCAGCTTCAGAATTTCGTCTGTCGTCAAACGCTTGCATCCCAGGGGCAATGGCCCCGACGTTCCAAGTCTGCCGCAAGGGACGCCGCCTGCCAATCCTCATCCGGGGCAATCGCATCATTCGACAGCGGCCCCTTGATGGCCTCCGTCCCGCCATTTTGCATCTTGAGGCCCGACGCATCACCCTCTTCCACGGCCTTGATCGCGGCGCGCAGCATGCGGCGATATTTGATGATGCCGACGTCGGTCTTGCCCAGATGCTCGAACCGCCGATCCTGTATCCGGCCCATCGATTCCACCGCCCATTGGTCATGCACGTTGATGTCGAGACCCATGCCCGTATAGGTCTGGTCGGCCTGTTCGTCGGGGTCGTAGCCATAATTGTTACGCGCATTCTTGAGCGGCGCGTAGTCCGGCAACCGATGCTCGGCCAGCCGCTGGTCGCGCATCGTAGCCTTGTCGACGGGCGCGTTGAAAGAAGTGAACATCGAATACCAATAGCAGGTCTCGTCATCGACGGGCACATGCCATTGGGTGATCGTCATCTCGCGGCTCATCGGGATGCAAATGGCCTGCGGGAAGATCTGGTTCGTGACGCGCACATGGGTCCGCCCATCATCGAGATGGCGTAGCGCGGTGAGTTTCATGCCGTAGTCGGTTTCATCCACCATGATCTCGGGGCGCGGATAGTCGCGCAGGAGTTTTGTCATCGGAATTTCGGTGTTTCCAGCCTTATCGCGGAATTGCTTGCCGTAGCTGTCCGCCGGGTCCTCATCCTGCAGGAAGCGGTGCAGGAAGGAAGCGTGCGCAGGGTCGATGCCCACTTCCATCGCTTGCAGCCAGTTGCATTCCCAGAGGCCCTTGAACGCGAAGACATGGGTGTCGGGCGCGCGGAAACAGTCGAAATCGGCAAAAGGCGGCGGGTCGCCTTCGCCCATATAGGCCCAGATGATGCCGTTGAGTTCGCGCACCGGATAGCTGACGGCCTTGATCTGCTTATGCATCCGGCTGCCTTCAGGCTCGCCGGGCTGTTCGACGCATTGGCCGGTGCAATCGAAGTGCCATCCGTGGAACGGGCATCGCAGGCCATTGTCTTCCAGCCGCCCATAGGCAAGGTCCGCGCCGCGATGGGGGCAATGTCGCCCGATCAGGCCAAGCGTTCCGCCCTCGTCACGGAACAGCACCAGCGCCTCGCCCAGTAGCGTCACCGGCACCACGGGTCGCGCGCCCATCAACTCATCGCTCAACGCCGCCGGTTGCCAATACTGGCGCAGCACCTTCCCCGCGCCGGTTCCCGGTCCGATCCGGGTGATCTGATCATTCAACTCCTGACTCATCATGGGCGCGGCACCTCATTCAATTGTGCGATATACGCACATTTGTTGACTTATTGAGCCTGCCGCGCTTTGCTGCACCTGTCAACGAAAGCAGGGCCGATGTCGAAAACCCTCTCTTCCACGCTTCTCAAAGGTCTCGACGTGATCGCAGCGTTTGAGGACGCGCCCGCGCTGACCCTGTCGCAAATCGCCGAGCGCGCTGGCCTTGACCGGTCCACCGCACGCCGCCTGACACTCACATTGGTTGAGGCCGGATGGGCCCGCCAACAAGGCCGCGCCTTCTCACTTGCGCCTCGCGTCCTGCGCCCGGCTGGCGCATTCCTGCAAGCGGGCAGCTTCGGGCGCGCCGTGCAACCCACGTTGAACGCCCATGCGGAGACCTTAGGCGGAGAGATCAGCCTCGCCGTGCGTGACGAAAATGTCGCCGTCTACGTCGCCCATTCGGCGCGCCCCGGCGCGCGGGTCTCGCTTGGCCTGACGGTCGGCTCCACCCTGCCTCTCGACACCACGGCCATCGGACAGGTGTTGAAAGGCAGCGACCAACCCGCGCAAGTTATCCGCGGCGCGTATGAAGCCGGTGTCTGCGGCCTTGCCGTGCCCATCGGCCCTCCCGAAACGCCGCAAGCCGCCCTTGGCACAACCCTTCCCCTCGCCCTGCCCGACCTTGAAACCCGTCTCGAAACGGCGCTCGCAGCATTGCAAATGGCCGCGGCCGACTTGAAGGATGTGCCGGGACTTGCACCCCATACCTGATTGCGGCATTCGATCCATTGCAATTTGAGACCAGAGGTCTCAATACTGAAGCGGCGCGTGGACCTAACGCCTGCGCGTTTTGGCCGTATGGCCTTGCACGTCGCTGCGGGATTAAGGCTGTTGCAGGGACCATTTTGGGGGGACGAAAATCATGGCGCAACCGGTATTGGACCTGTCCCCGAAAGTCTCGGACGAAATCCGCAAAACCACCTGCTACATGTGTGCCTGCCGCTGCGGGATCAACGTGCACATGAAGGAGGGCAAAGTTGCTTATATCGAGGGCAACCGCGACCATCCGGTGAACCAGGGAGTACTGTGTGCCAAAGGCTCAGCAGGCATCATGCAGGTCAACGCGCCCTCGCGTTTGAAAGCGCCCCTGAAACGCGTCGGCCCACGCGGCTCGGGCGAATTCGAGGAAATCAGCTGGGAAGAGGCCTACACGATCGCCGAGGGCTGGCTGCGCCCGATCCGCGAGGAAGACCCCTCCAAGCTGGCGTTCTTCACCGGCCGCGACCAATCGCAATCCTTCACAAGTTTCTGGGCGCAGAATTTCGGCACCCCAAACTACGCGGCCCATGGCGGCTTCTGCTCGGTCAATATGGCCGCCGCCGGCATCTACACGATGGGCGGCGCATTCTGGGAATTCGGGCAGCCCGATTGGGATCACACCAAGCTGTTTATGCTCTTTGGCGTCGCCGAGGATCACGACAGCAACCCGATCAAGATGGGCCTCGGCAAGATCAAAGCGCGCGGGGCCAAGGTCATCGGCGTGAACCCGATCCGCTCAGGTTATAACGCGGTCGCTGACGAATGGGTCGGCATCACGCCCGGCACCGACGGGCTGTTTATTCTCGCCATGGTCCACTGCCTGATGAAGGCGGGTAAGATCGACCTCGACTACCTCGCGCGGTGGACGAACGCGCCGGTGCTGGTCGACAAGGACACCGGCCTCTTGCTGCGCGACAAAGACGGCAAGGAACTGGTCATCGACCGCAAGACGGGCAAGCCCACCGCCTTTGACAAGAAAGGCGTGCAGCCTGACCTGTCGGCCACCCACAAGGACGGCCACAAGCCCGTCCTCCACCACATGGCCGAACGCTACATGTCCGATGAATACGCGCCGGAGAATGTGGCCGACCGCTGTGGCATTCCCGCCGACAAGATCCGCGCCATCGCCGCCGAACTGGCGCGCGTGGCGTTTGAGGAATCCTTTGAGCTGCCCATCGAATGGACCGACTTCCGCGGCGAAACCCACACCTCCATGACCGCGCGCCCAGTCTCCATGCACTCCATGCGCGGGATCAGCGCGCACGCCAACGGCTTCCAGACCTGCCGCGCGCTGCATGTCCTGCAAATCATCCTGGGCAGTGTCGAAGCCCCCGGCGGCTTCCGCTTCAAGCCGCCCTACCCCAAGCCCTCGAAAATCCACCCCAAGCCGCACTGCAAGGTCACACCCGGCCAACCGCTCGACGGCCCGCATCTGGGCTTCACCCATGGCCCCGAAGATCTGGCCCTGAAGGAAGACGGTACCCCCGCCCGCATCGACAAGGCCTATACCTGGGAAAACCCCATGAGCGCCCATGGCCTCATGCACATGGTCATCTCCAACGCCCATGCGGGCGATCCCTACAAGATCGACACGCTCTTCATGTACATGGCCAACATGTCGTGGAACTCTTCGATGAATTCAGGCGGCGTCATGCAGATGCTGACCGACAAGGATGAAAATGGCGAGTATGTTATCCCGCATATCATCTATTCCGATGCCTATTCGTCCGAGATGGTCGCCTATGCCGACCTGATCCTGCCCGACACGACCTACCTCGAACGCCACGATTGCATCAGCCTGCTCGACCGCCCGATCTGCGAGGCCGACGGGGCCGCCGATGCGATCCGCTGGCCCGTGATCGAACCCGACCGCGACGTCAAAGGCTTCCAATCCGCCCTCTGCGACCTCGGCGCGCGCCTCGGCCTGCCCGGCTTCGTGAATGAGGACGGCTCCCAGAAATACGCCGATTACGGCGATTACATCGTCAACCACATCCGCCGCCCCGGCATCGGCCCGCTGGCCGGTTGGCGTGGCGAGAATGGCGACCAGCACGGGCGCGGCGACCCGAACCCCGATCAGCTGAACCAGTATATTGAGAATGGCGGCTTCTTTGTCAGCCACATCCCCGAGGGCGCGAACTACATGAAGCCCTGGAACGCGGCCTACCAGGATTGGGCCGTGGAAATGGGCCTTTACGACACGCCGCAGCCCTACCTCTTCACGCTCTTCGTCGAGCCAATGCAGAAGTTCCGCCGCGCGGCCGAGGGCCATGGCGACATCCAGCCACCCGAGCATCTGCGCGAGCAGGTCCGCGAGAACATGGACCCGCTGCCGTTCTGGTCCGACCCCGCGCCGGCCAACAAGGTCGATGACTACCCCATCACCGCGCTCACCCAGCGCCCGATGGCAATGTATCACTCCTGGGGCACCCAGAACGCTTGGCTGCGGCAATTGCACGGCCACAATCCGCTCTACGTGCCCACCAAGCTGATGCGCGAGAACAACCTGAACGATGGCGACTGGGCCAAAGTCACTTCGCCCCACGGCACAATCACCGTGCCGGTCATGGAGATGGCCGCGCTCAACGAAAACACCGTCTGGACGTGGAACGCCATCGGCAAACGCAAAGGCGCTTGGGCGCTGGATGAGGACGCGCCGGAGGCCACCAAAGGGTTCCTGCTGAACCACCTGATCCACGAGCTTCTGCCCGCCAAAGGCGACGGCCACCGCTGGACGAACTCCGATCCGATCACCGGACAAGCGGCGTGGTTCGATCTGAAAGTCCGCATCGAAAAGGCCGAAGCACCCACCGAAAGCCAGCCCGCCTATCCACCGATCAAATCGCCCGTGGGCAAGGGTCCCAAGGACCTTGCCTGGAAGGTAGGGCAATGAAGCTAGTGACTGCATTTCTGTTGAGCGGCGCGCTTGCTGGATCTGCTGCTGCGGACTCCGAACTCACGGCTGCCTCCGCTGCAGCGTCGCAAAACGGATGGCGCACATGGCATGCCGAACACGGTCTGGGATCATTTGATATGACTGGTCTTTCCGAGACCAACGTCATCGTCCACAATCCTGACAATGGCCCAAGAAGCCAATGGTCTGTCGAATTGGTCGGAGCACGCGACTCTTCCACTAACACCTGTTCGTGGGCGTGGGCGTTGGACGACCTGTCTCACCTCCCCCGCACTTCTGCGCAAGCCGTCTTCACCCACGCAGAAAACACCGGGGCGGCCGCTCTGTCGCAACCGGCGCATATCCTCGACTATCACGATTGTGCCGACTGGCTTGGGCACGCCATTGTTCTTGGCGACCCGCAGGTCATCATCCCCCTGAGTTACGGAAGCGAACGGGTCCATTACTTCGGCTTCATCAGTCAGATCGCGGGCTCCTCATGATATCCAACCGTCCTCTTCCATGTGCCAAAAATATCCCGGGGGTCGTCCTTTGCGGCGCCATTGGTTCAAGCCCAATGGACGACGAGGGGGCTGGCCCCCTCGCACGGTCGCCGCGCGCAAGCGCGGGGAAACCCCTTCCACTCAGCCAGGCCTGACCCATGACCCAGCTTCCCACCTCGACCCAGAAAAAACTCGGCCTCGTGATCGACCTCGACACCTGCGTCGGGTGCCATGCCTGCGTGATCTCCTGCAAAGGCTGGAACACCGAAAACTACGGCGCGCCGCTTTCTGATCAGGACGCCTACGGGTCCGACCCATCGGGCACCTTCCTCAACCGCGTGCATTCCTATTCCGTTCAGCCGCTGGCGACCTCCGCCAAACCGCACCCGGCGGCACAAACCATCCACTTCCCAAAATCCTGCCTGCACTGCGAAGACGCGCCCTGCGTTACCGTCTGCCCCACCGGCGCCAGCTACAAACGCGCGGAAGACGGCATCGTTCTGGTCAACGAAAAGGACTGCATCGGCTGCGGCCTTTGCGCCTGGGCCTGCCCCTACGGCGCGCGCGAGTTGGACCAGGACGAAGGCGTGATGAAGAAATGCACGCTCTGCGTCGACCGCATCTATAACGAAAACCTGCCCGAGGAAGACCGCGAACCGGCCTGCGTGCGCACCTGCCCCGCCGGCGCGCGCCATTTCGGTGATTTCGCCGATCCCGAAAGCAATGTGTCCAAACTCACCGCCGAACGGGGTGGAATGGACCTGATGCCGGAACAGGGCACGAAACCGGTCAACAAATACTTGCCGCCGCGGCCCAAGGACGATCTGCCGGAATTTGACGTCCTCGCCCCCTATCTGGAGCCTGTCGCCGAAAACCCCGGTGGCTTCATCGGCTGGCTCGACAAAGCGCTCGACGCCCTTCCCGGAAAGGCGAACTGATATGCATCCGGCTCCTTCCGTCATCATCTTCACCACGCTGTCCGGCCTAGGCTTTGGCCTGTTGACCTTCCTCGGTCTGGGTTATCCCGAGGTCACCGGCTGGACCGCGTTTTGGTTCTTCGTGATCGGTTACGTGCTGGCTGTGGGCGGGCTGATCTCGTCCACCTTCCACCTCGGCCACCCCGAACGGGCGTGGAAAGCCTTCAGCCAGTGGAAAACATCGTGGCTCTCGCGCGAAGGCATCTGTGCGGTGGCTGCCCTTCTGGTCATGGCGCTCTACGGCGCGGGCCTCGTCTTCTTCAATGCCACATGGCAGCCACTAGGCTATCTTGGGGCGCTGTTGTCGGTCGGTACTGTCTTCACCACCTCAATGATCTACGCGCAGATGAAAACCGTTCCGCGTTGGCACTCACCGCTCACGCCGGTGAAATTCCTGTCGTTGTCGCTGGCTGGCGGCGCACTTCTGGCAGGCCAAGTCACCGCAGCGGCGATCCTTCTGATGGTGGCAGCCATCGCTACGCTTCTGGCATGGTTTCAGGGCGATCATGCCTTCAAAGGCTCCGGCACCGATATGGAAACCGCCACCGGTCTGGGTCGCATTGGCGCCGTCACGGCGTTCGAGCCGCCGCACACCGGCACAAACTACCTGCTGCGCGAATTCGTGCATGTGGTGGGCCGCAAGCACAGCCTTAAGCTTCGCATCATCGCGGGCGTTCTGGCCTTTGCGCTGCCGGTGTTGATCCTGACTGCTCTGCCATTCAGCCACACCCTCGCCGCGCTGGCCATCCTCAGCCATATCGCTGGGGTTGCCACCGCCCGCTGGCTGTTCTTCGCCGAAGCAGAACACGTTGTCGGCCTCTATTACGGTAAGCGCTGAGAGTAGCCGTCTATGTCCAAGACCCGTTTCCTCGGCTATTGGATCGTATCCCATGATGAGGACAGCGCGTTGGAAGCCGTGCGCATGGCGGGCCTGCCGCTTCTGCTGATGGGTTTCAACCTGCTGGGGCTCGCAATTCTCTTTCTATCGCTCGTCCCCACATTTGGACCGGCCATTCTCGGGCTGCTCGGCACAGCCATCGCGTGCATCATCATCGCGTTCCGTCTGCGCGAGGGACATGCCGCATGGGTTCCTATCGTCGCGTTGCTTTTCGGGGCCTACATCATCGTCAACGTGGCCTTCACTTGGCTTGGCGCGACAATTGCCGCAGCCCCGAGCGGCGCGTTGATCGCCACTCAATGGATCATCCCGCTCATTTGCCTGATCCTTGTCAGCGCAGGCATTCGGGGTTGGCTTTGGCTGCGGTCAAACGGCGTCAAACGGTCGTTCTAGCCCGTACTTTGCCTACGCTCAGGCAATAGGATGGTGTCCGCATGGCGCCGCAAATGGGCCAACAGCGCTGCGTCCACGTCGGCCTCCAGATCATCGAATGCGCGGTCGGCCCGCGCCAGTTCGGCCGGCGACCACGCCCCACCTGTCACATCGCGAAGTACCGCAGCATGGCCCCTCAAGCCGACAGCCGTCAAAGCAGAACAGGTTGGGTCAGCAAGTTCAGTGCCTCGGTTCATGTGATATTGCGCATGTCCCCCATTCCAGACTTCGCCCGTGTAGATCAGGATCAGCTGGACCTGCCATTCCGGCTCCGCCAGCCCCATGCGCATCGCACCATCACGGGCCCGATGCGCCCAAAACCCGGACAGCGTCGCCACTGCGTCTGCCGCGTCTGAGGAGGCCAATAGCCTCTCTATGAATGCCTCACCAATGCGCATGGCGTTCCAATGACTCCGACGGTCCGCTTTTGCCCAAGCGATTTGCATTGGCAAACAGCGCCACACGACCCAAGTTACCCATGAATGCAGTTTCGAAAAAGGACCCAAACCATGCGCGCCCTCACCTTCGCCTTCGCCCTTGCCCTAACACCGCTGACCGCCGCGGCCCAGTCGGTCGAGGAACTCGCCCGCGAATATGCCGCCCTGCCCGCCGTGCAGGAGATGATGTCGGCCATGTTCTCCCCTGAGGCCTCCGCCGCGCAGATCGCCGCCACGCTGCCGCCCGGGATGGAGTTGACCGAACAACAGCTCACCGACCTTGGCAACCTGCTTTCCGAAGAGCTGGTCGATTTCCAGCCACGACTTGAGGTTCTGATGATCGAAGGCATGGTCAACACCTTCAACGAGGAAGAGATGCAGGCGATGATCGACTTCTATTCCTCGGATGTCGGCCGCTCGATCCTGGTGCAGACCCAGCCGATGTTCACCAACATCATGACAACGCTTGCCCCCGAAATGCAGGCACGGATGCTGACCCGTCAGGCCGACATCATGGCGATCATCATGGGTCAGTGAGCCCTAAAGGTCGTGGAAGAAATGCAGTTGGTGACCGGCCATGTCGGTCACCGTGAATTGCCGCAAGCCCCACGGCGTATCAGCTAATGGACCGGTGATCGGCGCGCTCCTTTCGGCCAAATCCGCGTGCACCGCATCCACATCCGGGCAGAAAATCCACAACACGTTCGGTTGGATCTCCTCCTCCGTCTCCCGCAGGAAAATCGCCGCTTCGCCATGGGCCACGCCGCCGATGCGCCCGCCCTCATGGTGCCACTTGATCTCGAACCCCAGATGATCGCGATACCAGGCCTGCGCTTCCGGGACGGAGCGGACAGGAAGGGCAGCGACGGGTTGGGCGATCCTTTGCATGAAGGCGTTCTACCACGTCCGCCGAACCCGGCCAATATTGCGGGCTAGTCCGCCTTTATGATCGACCCTGCATCCCAAGGCTGCGCCGCGTCGGAATAGATCGACCGCTCCGGGGCATATTGTGCCGGGTCATCCAGCGATCCCGCATGCACGTAGACCCGGTCCCCCATGCGCGCGCTTCGGCGGATCAACTGCGCCCCGCAATCCGGGCAGAAGCCGCTATAGGTCGATTGACCGGACCCGCCCTGCATTTCGTAAATTCGGCACGTCTCGCTGATCGCAAAACCCTCACGCGCCAACGGCATCATCTCGGTATGGCCCGAGCCGGTCAGTTGCTGGCAATCGCGGCAATGACACCGAAAGGGCGCCGCGTCGAGCGGCGTTCCCGCATACCGGACCTTGCCGCATTTGCACCCGCCGGTGATTTGATCGGCCATGGCGTGCCCCCCCTTCAGGCCCACGATAAGCGCGCCCAATCCCCCTGTCACCGGACGGCTTGCCCCTACATCAAATGCGCGAAATCCGGGTGCGCCGCGAACCGCCATTTGCGAAGCGGCCCTGCCATGACGTTGAGGTAATACATCTCCACCCCGTAAGGCGTGCCGCAGGGGTGATGGCCCTTGGGCACGAGCACGACATCTCCATCGCTCACCGCCATGGTCTCGTCCAGCGATCCGTCCTCGGTGAACACCCGCTGCACGCCAAATCCCTGCGCGGGGTTCAGGCGGTGGTAGTACGTCTCTTCCAGATAGGTGATGTTCGGGAAATCATCCTCGTCATGGCGGTGCGGCGCGTAGCTGCTCCAATGGCCCGCTGGCGTGAACACCTCCGTCACCAGCAGGCTGTCGGCCACGTCGCGGTCTTCCATCGCGATGTTGTGGATGTGGCGCAGGTTCGTGCCCACGCCGCGATCCACCATCTTGATGCCCTCCGGGCCAAGCGCCTGAGCCGGCCGCTCACCGGACCCGGGTGCGGAGCACACGGCCAGCACGCAATCCGTGACCGCCTCCACCCGCCAGTCCCCCGGCTGATAAGCGCAGGCAGGCGGCGTCTTTTCCCACACGCTCATCCGCTCGCCCATCTCACCCAGCCCGTCGACAACCGCCCGGCCTTCAACCAGCACAAGGATCACTTCACGCCCGGCCTCACCACCTGTCGCAACGTCACCCGGCGACAGATGCCAGACGTCAAAGCCCACATAGCCCCACCCGGCACTGTCGGGCGTGATATGTTGCACACGCCCTGTTGTTCCGTTTGGCTTGACCAATAGGTCCATCAAATCCCCCTGCGTGTGATTTGCGCATCCAGTGCCGCGCCAAACGCCTCCGCACTCATGCCCTCCGCCAGCCCGCGCCGCAACAGGGCCGCCATGCTTTCGGGGGCGAGCCCGCCTACCGGTGGGTCGGTGTCGAGGTTCGTCGGGAACGCATAGCCCTCCGCCGTGCAGGCAATCGCCGCTTCACGCCGTTCTTCCGGCAAGTCGCCCATCACATCGAAAATCAGCTTGCTCATCCCAACCCGATCCACCGTCTCCATCGCCCGGCCAAAGGCGGACGAGACCTGCAACAGGTTCGCCATCCGGTGAATATCCTCAGAGACATTGGCCCCCGCGGCATGGAACAGCGCCGGGTTGAAGAACAACCCATCCCCCTTTTCCAACGGCAGCTGAATGCAATGCGCCTCAAAATGCTCCGCGAATTCGGGGCGCCGATAGGCCATGTATCCAGCGGCAAACATCTGACTAAACGGCAGCAACTTCGTCGGGCCGCTTGTCAGCGGCATGTCACAATGGGCCAGCGCGCCCTGCAAGGTCATCACCTGGCTCAGGTCATGCACATGCGCGGGGTATTTCGCTGCCACATCCGCCGTCTGAAACCCCAGATGATAGTCGCGGTGCGCGGTCTGTGCCTGTCCGCCGGGGCGCACGACATTGACCTGCGCGGTCATCTGGAAATCTGGACCCAGCCACGCCTCGGCAACCGCCGCCACCGCAGGCGCACCGTAATAGGCGGCAAAACCCGCAGGATCGCGTTTGCAGTGCTTCTCAAGCGCGTTCCAGATCCGCGAGTTGGCCCCGGCAGCGGCGAAGTGATCCGCCCCGCCGCCCTGCCCGGCCTCATCCGCAACGATCCGGTTGAAGACGTCTGTCGCCGCATCAATCGCTGCGTGATCGGGCTGCGCCTGTTTCAGCACAACCGCGCCGGCGGATTTGCCCAGAACCCAAGCCCATTCCGCCAATAGCTCTGACCGCTTCGGACCCGCCAAAACCTGCCCCAGCGCCGCCATATCATAGATCGGCACGTTCTTTTCCACGCGGTCCGTGAAGGACAGCTCAGACGGGTCCAGCACCCGCGCGGTCAGCTCTGCAAACTCCGCCAGCGTCCCGCTTTCGGAGGTGAAGTACCCTGTGTGCTTCATCGGTCTGATCCCTATTCAGACGGTTCCGCCAAGCGAGCCTTCCAGCTGCGCCATTTCCTGCCCACCGGCCATGAGGTCCTGCAACTCCTCCGGCGTGATATTGCCCCGGTCCGCCGTGCCAAGCGTTTGGCCGCGATTAAGCACCGTAAACCGGTCGCCCACGGCCATCGCGTGGCGCACGTTGTGGGTGATGAACACGACCCCAATGCCCGCCTTGCGGACCCGGTCCACCGTGGCCAGCACGTTCGAGGTCTGGCGCACACCCAACGCCGATGTCGGCTCGTCCAAAATCAGAACCTTCGCCCCAAAATAGACCGCCCGCGCGATGGCAACCGTCTGGCGTTCACCGCCGGACAATGTGCCAACCGCCTGATCCGGCGAGCGCAGGTTGATGCCCATCTTCTTCATCTCGGACATGGTCGTGGAGTTCGCCTTGTCGAAGTCGATGAACAGACCTTTCTTAGGTTCCCGCCCCATCCAGAAGTTCCGCGTGACCGACATCAGCGGGATCATGGCGAGGTCTTGGTAAACCGTCGCAATCCCCGCCTCCATCGCGTCTCGCGGGCTGGCGAAGTTCATCTGCTTGCCTTCGAACATAATCTCGCCCGAGGTCGGCTTGTGCACGCCTGACATGGTCTTGATGAAGGTCGATTTGCCCGCGCCGTTGTCGCCCAGAAGGCAGTGGCATTCGCCCGCCTTCACGTCGAAAGACACGCCATTCAGGGCAATCACCGGGCCGAAGTGCTTCTTGATCTCTTTCATTTCAACAATAGGAGCGGTCATTAGCGTTCTCCTGTGATGATGCGGCGGACGTATGTGTTCAGGATCACCGCAAATAGCAGGATCACACCCAGGAACACCCGGAACAGCGAGTTCTCAACGCCGGCAAAGAATAGGCCCTGCTGCACGACGCCAAAGATGATCGCACCAAGCGCCGCACCCACGACTGAACCATATCCGCCAGTCAAAAGCGCACCTCCGATGACCACCGCGATGATCGCCTCGAACTCCTTCAGGATGCCCCGGTCAGCAGCAGCCGTGCCGAATTCGAACACCTGACAGCAGGCGAAAACGGTCGAGCAGAACGCAGTCACCATGAACATGGAGATCTTCACCCGGTCCACCGGAACGCCCACGTAGCGCGCCGCCTGCGCATCACCGCCCGCCGCAAAGATCCAGTTGCCGTAGCGTGTGCGCGTCAGGATCGTGTGGCCAACAACCACCAACACAAGCGCCCAGACGATCAGCATCGGAATGCCGGTGACCACAGGCTCCCCCTCGCGCGTGCCGCGCGTGAAGGTGTCGATCCAGCCCCAATCGGCCATCAGAACGAACAACCACTGCATAATGTCTGCGCTGAAGATCGAGGCCAGCCAATCGCCCTCTGCCGCGTCTTCGATGCCGCCGATGATCGTGCGGCTTTCCACCGTCTGCGGTATGAAGATCGTGAAGCCGCGCAGGATGAACAGGAACGCCAGCGTCACAATGAACGACGGAAGGCCCGTGCGCACCACGATGAGGCCGTTGATCGCGCCGATGGCGATGCAAATCACAAACGTGATCAGGATCGCAATCCACATCGGCAGGCCCCAGACCACGCCGAACATGGCAATCGAAATCCCCGCGAACCCGATCATCGAGCCAACCGAAAGGTCAAACTCCCCGGCCACCATCAACATGCAGGCACCCACTGCGATGATCATGAACTGCGCCGAAACCTGGCTCCAGTTCAGGATGCCCTGCGGATTGAACATGCCGCTGTCCCCGGCAAGGATTCCGAAGAAGACGAAGACCGTGATGACCCCAACGATCCCGCCCAATTCCGGGCGGATCAGCCAGGTCCGCAATCCTCCGATTTCTTTAATTCGTTCGTCGTCTGGTCCGCCTGCTGCAGGCTGCGTCTCCGACATCTGCCCCTCCCGTGTTGTGTCTTCTCTTTCAAGCATCTTGCGAAAGGCCAGCGTTCCTTGGGCCTTGCGAAATGTGCCGTTGAAAAAGGGCAGGCAACGTCTCCGCCACCTGCCCCGGTATCTGCCGCGATCACATGGACCGCCGCGCCTTAGCGGTACTCACCGGCCAGAGCTTCAACCATCTCAAGCCCGTCTGCGGTGATGAAACCGGGGCCGGAGTTGATGTTGTTGCCCGGCAGCACGCCATAGCGGTGGTAGTTCGTCAGCACGACAACCGGCAGGTAGGCCTGCAGGAAGGGCTGCTGGTCGATGCCCCACTGGATCACGCCGTCGCGGATGCCCGCCACGATGTTCTCGCCGAGATCGAACGTGCCAAAGTAGATGTCGCCGGCAAGGCCCATCTCTTCCAGCGCCAGGATCGTCGGGTCAGCCGAGGTCGGCCCAAGCGTCAGGATGCCGTCCGTGTCGGGGTTGGCGTTCAGGTATGCGATAACCCGGTTCTGGATTTCAGCAGGGTCTTGGCCCGCATCGATCATCGAGTCGCCCAGATCAACACCCAGACCATCAGCAAAGCCCGAGCAGCGCTCAGCCACAACGGGGTTCGAGATCACGTGGTTCACACAAAGGAAGCTGGTCACACCATCGCCCGCAGCACGCAGACCTGCCGCATAACCGGCGTCATATTCGGGCTGACCCACATACATCAGCGCACCCACTTCGCGTGCCTGATCCGGCGTGCCGGAATTCATGATGATCACGTCAATGCCCGCATCAACGGCTGCGGTGATCGAGTCGCCCAGAACGTCCGGGTCGGCCAGCGTCGTGATGATGCCATCGGGGCCGGAAGCTGCTGCCTGCTCGATGATGCGCGCCATGTCAGCGATGTCACCGGTGGGTGGGTTGCGATACTCAACCTCGACGCCCATCTGCTCGCCCGCAAGCGCCAGCGCGTTGCGGATCGTGTTCCACCAGCTGTCGCTGTCCGGAGCGTGGCTGACAAGAATGTAACGCTCGCCTTCGGCCTGAACGGCGGTGCCGCCCATCAGGGCTGCTGCGGCAACGGCCGTGACGGCCACCGTCTTGAAGAATGAATTCATGATGTCCTCCCAATAGGTCATGAGGCAGATCGCATGCGCCCGCCTTGGCAAAACCGTAGCGGCGATTCTGATTCATTGCAACCGGTTGCAAAATGCGATTTACTCTTTGCTAGAAAATGGCCCATAACGGGCTGAATTTACTTGCAAAGGAAACGGTTCCCGTGGGCGTGACACTGAAGGATGTAGCCGAGAAAGCGGGGGTTTCGACCTCGGCTGTGTCGCGCACCTTCACCGAAGGCGCCTCCGTCTCGCCGAAAACCCGCGCCAAGGTCGAACGCGCTGCTGACGCGCTTGGCTATTCGCCCAACGCGCTCGCCTCCAGCCTCACGACCGGACGCACCAAGTTGATTGGGCTGGTCTCCAACAACTTCCATAACCCGCTGTTTTTGGAAGTCTTCGACCGTTTCACGCGCGGCCTGCAAGACCGGGGCCTGCGCCCTCTGCTCGTCAATCTGCGCCCCGATGAAATTGATCCGCAAGCCTCGGTGCGCATGCTCAAGCAATACTCGGTAGATGGCGCAATCGTTGCCTCCTCCACCCTGCCGCCGTCGTTCTCAGAGGCCTACCGCGCCGCGGGTATTCCCGTCGTGAACTCATTCGGGCGCTTCACCACCGCGCCGCAGGTCCATGTCGTCGGCATCGACAACGTCGCCTGCGGGCGGATGGCGGGCGAAACCCTGATCGCGCGCGGCTACAAGCGCGTTGCCTTCCTTGGTGGCCCTGAAAATGCGACATCCACACAGGACCGCGCCCTGGGCTTTCTCGCGGCGCTGCGCGAGCATCCAGAGATTGAGGTCACGACCAGCTACGCCGCCGCGTATTCCTTTGATGCAGGCCGAGTGGAGATGACGAAACTGCTCATGTCCGATCCGGCCGAGGCCTATTTCTGCGGTGACGACGTTCTGTCCATCGGCGCGCTCAGCGCCGTGGAAGAGGCCGGGCTATCCTGCCCTGATGATGTCGGCATCATCGGCCTGAACGATATGCAGATGTCCAGCTGGCAAAACATCAACCTCACGACGATCCGCCAACCTGTGGCCGAAATCATCGGCGCTTCGATCGACCTTGTGATTGGCACAGTGCAAGAGCCAAAGCGCCACCCCGAAACCCGGCTGTTTCCCTGCCGCGTGATCGAACGCGGAACCCTGCGCCCGCTCACAGACGTGAAGCATTAGGGGCGGGATTGTGCGAAAATCTGTAACTACAGAATAACTACACATTCACTACAGGTTCTTGCACCCCGATCAACGGAACATCGGTGGCCGGGCATCGACCCATGCGCCCCGCTCCTTGGCTGATCCCACAGCCGCATAAACCGCCGCCATCGACCGCAGGCCGTCGGCAGCTGTCGGATAGCTCCCATGCGCCTCGCCCCGGATCGCAGCGGCAAGATCGACATAGATATTTGCAACCGCCAACGGAAAGCCTTCCGGGTGCGCAATCGCCACGCGGCTCAGCCGCTGCGCCTCGTCCGATAGCCCGCCTTCACCCTTCTCCATGATCTGCGTCCGACCGCCCACGGGCGTGTAATAAACCTGGTTTGGCTGCTCGCTAGCCCAGCGGAATCCTCCTGTCTCTCCAAAGACTTGGATGTCAAATCCATGCTGTCGGCCAATGGCGACAGAGCTCGTCCAAAGCCGCCCGACGGTGCCCCCATCCATGCGGAAATTGACCATCGCATCGTCTTCCAAGGTGCGGCTTTCGATGGTGCTGGCAAAGTCCGCCGACAGCTCCCTCACTTCGTCGCCTGCGATGAAAGACGCCATATGCAGCGCGTGAATCCCGCAATCGGCAAACTGGCCAGAGACCCCCGCCATCGCCGGATCATACCGCCACCGCACACGCGGGTTGTCCGCATCCCCCGCATCGCCATGATGCCCGTGCGAGAAGGATGTCACCACAAGCCGGATTTTCCCAATAAATCCAGTGCTTACGAGCTGCTTCATCTCCCGCACCATGGGATAAGCCGAGTAGCAATAATTCACTGCGCAGATCTTGCCCGAGGCTTCCGCGATCTTCACGATCTCCTCGCCTTCCTCCACGGTCATCGTCATCGGCTTTTCGCACAAGACGTTGAAACCATTCTCCAAAAACGCCTTGGTGATTTCGAAGTGGGTGGAGTTCGGCGTGGCCACCGTCACCAGATCAACGCGGTCATCGCGGTCCTTTTCGCCCGCCAGCATCTCCCGCCAATCCCCATAGGCGCGATCCTCGGCCACGCCCAACCGCTGCGCATAAGCACGGCCCTTATCGGCATCATGGTCCAAAGCCCCGGCAGACAACACAAAATTCCCATCCGCCTGCGCCCCCATCCGATGCGCAGGCCCGATTTGAGAGCCTTCGCCACCGCCGATCATTCCCCAGTTCAACCGCGCCATGTCACGCCTCCCTCATCAGCTTAAAAGCCGATTGATTCCAGATATTTACGGTTCGCCATGGCGTCATCCATCGGCCTTACATCCAACGTCGGATCGCAATCCTGTTCAACCGTGCAACAACCTTCAAAACCTGCATCGACCAGCACTTGGCGCACCGCAGGAAAGTCCACGTCGCCTTGCCCCAGATTGCAGAAAATTCCCTGCCCGCAGGCATCATAGAATCCGGTGCCTTTGGCAATCACATCGGCCTTAACAACCGGGTCTATATCCTTGAAATGCATGTAGGAAATGCGGTTGATATGACGTTTCATGAACGCGACCGGATCGAACCCGGCATACGAATGATGGCCCGTATCGAAGCAGATCTTAAGAATATCTTCAGACACTTCGTCTAAAAGACGTTCGAGTTCGGGCTCGAAGTCCATGAACCCCGCCGCATGGGCGTGGATGCCAACCGTCAGCCCGTACTCCTCCGCGCCCATCTTCGCGATGTGCGCAATGCGATCCCGATAGGCTGCCCATTCCGCCTGATCCATCTGCTCAGCCGCGTCTGCCCGGCCAGCGGTGGGCGCACGGCGTGGTGAGATTGAGTCAATCAAAACAAGATGCTGCGCCCCATGTGCCACCAAGGCTTTGCAGGTGCGCACCGATCCATCCAACACGTCTTCCCACGCCTCTGGATCATGGAACGGGCGAAAAACGACCCCGCCGATCAACTCCAGATCATGCTCAGCCAGCGCGTCCCCCAATTCCACAGGATCCTCCGGCATGAAACCAACCGGACCCAGCTCGATGCCCTTATACCCGGCCTCTGCATTTTCCTTCAGAACCGTGCGCCACGCTGGGTTACGCGGATCGTCCGCAAATTCCACGCCCCAGGAACAGGGCGCATTTCCAATACGGATTGTCATGATTTTCCCTTTCAGATCTGAGGGATAGAAACCCAGCTACCGGTCTCGGCAGCGGTGAAAGCTGTATCGATGATCTGGCTGACCTCCAAACCATCGCGGAAGGTCGGCCAAACGGCTTCACCCGTCTCGATCGCGCGTAAGAAGTCGCGCGCTTCAATAATGATCTGGTCCTGATATCCCGTCCCGTGACCCGGCCCCTGGCAAAATGGCAGGTAGTCCGGATGCTCGGGGCCGGTCAGAATTTTGGTGAAACCGAGCGTCGCCTCAGGGCCATCAGCCCGGTAGAGGTGGACCGCGTTCTGATCCTCCTGATCGAAGCGGATGGAGCCTTTCGTGCCATGAATTTCATAGGCATAGCCCATCTTTCGACCTGTCGCGACACGGCTGAAATACAGATGCCCCATGGCCCCTGAGGCGAACCGGACCATCATCTGGCCATGGTCATCATTGTCGACAACACCACCCGGGCGCTCGGCATGGACTGTTTCGATGCGTGCTGAAACCTCAGCCATCGGCCCTAACAACGCGAGCGCGCAATTGATCATGTGCGGGGAGAGATCGCCCATGCACCCGTTCGCGCGACCCGTGGTTCGCCAGTTCGCGGGAAGCGTAGGGTCCGCCAGAAAATCCTCAGTGTGTTCACCGCGAAACCAGGTGACGTCCCCGATTTCGCCGGATGCGAGGAGGTTTCGCACAAGCTGAGTGGCGGGTGTGCGAACGTAGTTGAACCCGATCATGTTGGCCAAACCGCTCGTTTCAGCGGCATCCACCATCGCAATCGCGTCGTCCAGCGAAGCGCCAAGTGGCTTTTCGCAGAATACCGGCTTGCCAGCGGCAAAAGCAGCTTCCGCAATGGCGCGGTGGGTGGTCTGGGGCGACGCGATCACAATCGCATCTACCTTTGGATCAGCCACAAGATTGCGCCAATCACCTGTGCCGCGCGCGAATCCGTAAGCCGCCCGGTAGCGCTCGGCCGAAGCGTCGGACGATGCGGCAATTATCTCCAACCGGGGACGGAGGGACGTGTCGAACACCGCACCCACGGCAGCCATAGCCACCGCATGGGCCTTGCCCATATAGCCACCACCGACCAGACCGATGCCGATCTCTGCCATGGCGTGCCCTCCCTTGCTGATGCCTGTTGCAACCGGTTGCAAAACTCGTATCCTGCTAAATGAACCTACGCAATAACCAATCGACCGGGCCAAGCCCGGCTGCGCCAAGATACGGGGAGAGACCATGACCGCTCAGGGCGAGACAATTCGGCTGACCGTGGCCCAGGCCATTGTGCGCTACCTGATGAACCAGTTCATCGAGCTCGACGATGGGGACGAGGTGCGTATGTGCGGCGGTGGCTTTGGTATTTTTGGCCATGGCAATGTGCCGTGTTTGGGCGAAGCGCTTTACCCCGTCCAGGATGAATTGCCGCTTTATCGCGGGCAAAATGAACAAAGCATGGGTTTCGCAGCTGCGGCCTACGCCAAATATCACCTACGCCGCCGCTTCATGTTCTGCACCGCATCTGCAGGGCCCGGCACAGCGAATTTGCTGACGGCCTCTGCCCTTGCCCACGCGAACCGCCTGCCGATGCTTTTGCTGTGCGGCGATACGTTCCTGACGCGCCTTCCGGACCCGGTGCTGCAACAGTTGGAGCATTTCGGAAACCCGACCTTCGGCGTCAATGATGCGTTCAAAGCCGTCACGCGCTTCTGGGATCGGATCACCCATCCCGCGCAACTGATGCAATCCCTGCCGAACGCGATAAACACTATGCTGGACCCAGCCGATTGCGGGCCATGCTTCATTGGATTGCCTCAGGATTTGCAGGGGTATGCATATGATTACCCCGTCGAATTCTTTGAACGTCGTGTGCATCGTATCCGGCGTGCAATCCCTGACCCGGTAGAGGTTGCCGCGGCCGCGGCGCTTCTGAAATCCGCAAAGCGCCCTGTCATTATTGCAGGCGGCGGCGTTCAATATTCCGGCGCGGTCGAGGCCCTTGGTGCTTTGGCCGAGCGCCACGCCATCCCCGTGATCGAAACCATCGCCGGGCGGGCGAACCTGACGGCGGATGATCCGCTCAACATCGGGCCGGTCGGCGTAACCGGATCTGACAGTGCGAATTGGACGGCTGAACGCGCAGATTTGATCCTGGCCGTCGGCACGCGGCTGCAGGACTTCACGACTGGGTCGTGGACGGCGTTTGCCAAGGACGCAAAGATCATCGGGCTGAATGCGGGCCGCTACGATGCAACGAAGCATTTCAGCTTGCCAGTGGTTGGCGACGCAAGGCAAGGCATCGGAGCGTTGATGGAGGCCCTCGATGGGCACAAGGCACCGGAAAGCTGGCTTTCCGATTGCCAGGCAGAGCGGCGCAAATGGGATGCCTACGTTGCCGAGAACACAAAGGCTGGCAATGGTCCCAATTCCTACGCACAAGCCATTGGCACGGTAAACGCACTTTGTGCGCCCGACGATCGTGTTGTGACGGCCGCTGGCGGGCTTCCCGCCGAAGTCACTGCAAACTGGCGCACGCAGTCGCCCGGAACCGTTGATGTTGAGTTCGGGTTCAGCTGCATGGGCTATGAAATCGCAGGCGGCTGGGGCGCACGAATTGCACAAAGTGAACGTGAGCCCACAGCAGACACAGTCGTTTTTGTCGGAGATGGCAGTTATCTTTTGATGAATTCAGACATTTACTCTAGCGTTCTGACGCAGAAGAAATTGATCATCCTCGTACTCGACAATGGTGGGTTTGCGGTGATCAACAAGCTGCAAAACAACACCGGCAACCAGAGCTTCAACAACCTGATCAAGGATTGCCCGACGGTGCCCGAGGCCTTCGCCGTGGATTTTGAGGGCCATGCCCAATCCATGGGCGCGGACGCCGTAACGGTCGCCAACCCGACCGAATTGGGTGAAGCATTCAAACGCGCAAAGGCATCAGACAAAACAAGCGTGATCGTGATGCAGGTGGACCCCTATGACGGCTGGACGAATGAAGGCCATACCTGGTGGGAGGTCGGCACGGCTCAGGTCTCGGACGATGCAAATGTCCGAGAGAAACACGCGGAATGGGAATCCGAGCGCGTCAAACAACGGCAGGGCGTGTGATGGCGGATCACGTCCTCAGCGGCATCCGAGACGGGCGCTTTATTGTCGTCGGGCGGGTGGGTATGGACCTGTCGCCTGTGGATCGCAGCCGCACCGAAGATGCGACCGAGATGATGGTGGCCATGGGCGGCTCAAGCGCGAATATCGCTGCGGGGCTTGTGAAGCTGGGGCTCTCGGCTGACTTGGTGACGTGCGTGTCCGATGACGCGGTCGGGCGCTATTGCCTGAACCAGTTGGATGACTACGGCGTTGGACGAACGCATGTGCGCATCATCCAAGGTGAGGAGCGCACTTCGCTTGCTGTCTACGAGACGCGAGTGGAAGACCATCAATCAGTGATCTACCGAAACAATGCTGCTGATTTTCAGATGTCCCTGCAGGATGTTGAAGCTGTTGATTACAGCGCCTTTTCCGCCCTGATCACAGCGGGCACCGTATTCGCGGCAGAACCATCCCGCAGCGCCGCTTTTCGGGCTTTCGAGCTGGCACGTGAGGCTGGATTGCCCATCATCTTCGACGTGGACTACCGCCCTTATTCCTGGCCGTCGCCTGAGGTTGCAGCCGATGTCCTCTCGCGGGCCGGTGCCTTGTCGGATGTGATCGTGGGCAATGATGAAGAGTTTGGCTTTATGGCAGGCGATTTTTCCCAAGGCCTTGGCAAAGCGCGGGAATTGGCGGCCAGCACCGCATCCATCGTCGTCTACAAGATGGGACCGGAGGGTGCCGTGACCTTTACGGGCGACACCGAAACCCGCACCGGCATCTACAAGGTTGAGGCCGTCAAACCCACCGGTGCTGGCGATAGTTTCATGGCGGGCCTGCTTGCCGGATTGGCCGAGGACCGTCCGCTGAAAGAGGCCGTCCTGCGCGGCTCTGCCTGTGCCTCAATTGTTGTGGCACAACCCGGTTGCGCCCCCGCTATGCCCGATACAGACACGCTCGACCTCTTTTTGACCGAGCATCCCGGCCCAACAGCCGCCTGACCAGGAGCGCGCCCATGCATATCGCCCCCCACGACAATCAGAACAAAGCCATCGTCGATGTGGACGATGCCCATGTGCCGCTGACCTATTTCAACATCGTGAAGCTGAAGGCGGGCGAGCATTTCGACTACAAGCTCGACGGGTATGAGACCTGTGTTGTGCCTGCAACGGGCACAGTGGATGTCGAGGTCGGGGGAGAGACCTTTGCCGAGATCGGCAATCGCGGCGCGGATGTGTGGGACGGCGACCCGGAGGGCGTCTATGTGCCAACGGCCACAGGCGCGCGGATCACGGCGCGCACAGACACCGAGACGTTCATCGCCGGTGCCAAGTTTGCGGAGACGCTGACACCGTTCGCCGTGCGGTCGCATGAACTGGATCTGGTGCAGTACGGGTCGGACGACACCAAAACACATCGCAAAATCAAGCACATCCTTGGCGCAGGGCACCATGACCGCGTGGGCCGCTTGCTGGTATCGGAGCTATTCACCGTGGGCGCTGGTGGCTGGTCAGGCTTTCCATCGCACAAGCATGACACAGACCGATTGCCCGACGAGACGCGCCATGACGAGTGCTATAACTTCCGTTTCAAGCCGAACTATGGTTCGGGTCTGCAAATGCTCCAGCGGGAGGATAACAAGCCCGGTGACGCCTATCACATCATGGATGGCTCAACCGTTCTGATCGACAAGGGCTACCATCCATGCTGCGCCCTGCCGGGCTACGAGATGTATTACTTCACCATTCTCGGTGGCCTGTCGCAGCGAAGTTTGAAGCAATACTTCCAGCCGACACATGCCGAACAACTTCACACCATTCCCGGCATCATGGACATGGTGGCTAAGTTCAAATGACGCTTGCGACTCTGTCAGAGGTTCTTCAGCCCGCGCTGAAGGGTGGATATGCCGTGCCCGGTTTGGTCTGCCTCGGCTGGGAGGACATGCGCGCCTACGTGATGGCCGCGCAGGCCGAACGTGCGCCGGTGATCTTGCAAGCCGGACCATCGTGCCGCGAACACACGCCCCTACCCGTTTTGGGTAAGATGTTTCGGCATCTGGCCGAAGACGTCGACGTGCCGGTCGTGGCCCATCTCGATCATGGATATACAATGGAAGACTGCGAGGCGGCGCTGGAGGCGGGCTTCACGTCGCTCATGTTCGACGGATCGCGCAAGCCTTTGGAAGATAACGTGAAAGAGACGCGCGCGGTGGCGGACCTTGCGCATTCTGCGGGCATCTCTGCCGAGGGTGAGATTGGCTTTGTCGGCTATTCGGGCGGCGAAGACAGCGCGGGCACCGACCCAGCTGAGGCCGCGCTTTTTGCACGGGAGACAGGCGTTGACGCCATGGCGATCAGCGTTGGAAACGTTCACCTTCAGCAAGACCATGAGGGCGGCTTGGACGAGGCGCGCATTCGCGCGATTGAGGCTGCAACGGACGTGCCGCTGGTGATACACGGCGGGTCTGGTGTGCCCCACGACCAACGGCTTGCGCTGGCGCAGGGCTCGACCATCTGCAAATTCAACATCGGTACGGAGCTGCGCATGGCGTTTGGTGATGCGTTGCGGTCTGCAGTGAACAAGGACGCGGAGCGATTTGACCGCGTGCAGATCCTGAAAGAAACACATGACCCGGTGATGGAGGCGGCGCGGCTTGCGATCCGCTCCACCGGCGCCTCAGGGAGAGTTTGAAATGATCCGCATTGGTTTGCTGGGGTGTGGCCGCATTGGCCAAGTCCATGCGCGCACGCTGAAAACGATGGACGACGCACGCATCGTAGCGGTCGCGGATGCCATGCCCGCCGCGGCGCAATCGCTGGCTGAAGCCACGGGAGCGGAGGTGCGGGATACGGACGCGATCCCGAGCGCGAGCGACATCGACGCAGTTGTAATCGGCACTCCTACAGACACGCATTTCGCGCAGATCGAGGCGGCGACGAAGGCCGGTAAGGCGATCTTCTGCGAAAAGCCAGTGGACATGTCCGTTGACAACATCCGCACGCTGATGGCGGGCGTGGAGGCGGCGGACGTGCCCTTCTTCACCGCGTTCAACCGCCGGTTCGATCCGAATTTCGCGGCCCTCCAGACACGGCTGCGCGCGGGCGAGATTGGGGCGGTTGAACTGATCCAGATCACATCACGCGACCCATCGCCGCCGCCGATTGGCTATATCAAAAGCTCGGGCGGGTTGTTTCGGGACATGATGATCCACGATTTCGACATGGCGCGGTTCCTGATGGGTGAGGAATTCACCACCGTTCATGCAGTCGGCTCCAGCCTTGTGGACCCTGAGATCGGCAAAGCGGGCGATGTGGATACAGCGGCGGTGACATTGACGACAGCGTCCGGGCGCATTTGCCAGATCTCAAACTCCCGCCGCGCTGCGTATGGCTATGACCAGCGGGTCGAAGTGCATGGGGCGGACGGAATGCTGCGGGCCGAGAACATCCTTGAGACATCCGTGGAAAGCGCAACGGCGGAGGGGTTCAAACGCTCCCCCACCCTGCACTTCTTCCTTGAACGGTACGAGGCGGCTTATGCGGCTGAGATGAAGGCATTCGTCGCGGCGGTCTCGGCCGGGGAGCAGCCGACACCCTCCATCCGTGATGGTCTACAAGCGCAAATTCTGGCGGATGCGGCGACACAGTCACGCGAAACCGGGCAGCCTGTGGTACTTTAACCGTCTTCGGGCGGATCCTTTGGGAAGGCGAAGATCAGGTTATAGGCCAGATAGCCCCCGATCCCTGCGAAGAGGTAAGCCCAAATGTTGTTGCCTTGGCTCATCTCGAACGTGGCCCAGAGGAAGCAGACCGCCACAATGGCGTAGCGCCGCCAGGCGGGACGGAAGAAGGGGTGTGTCGGGGCGAGCAATTTCATGGCATGTGGCTACCCTGCCGGTGTCGTGCCGTCTAGGCGACGGCCGCGTGAACTTCAGCAATGACGTCAGCGGCCATCATGACATGGTCGCGGGTCGTGTCGAATTGCCCGACCTGAAAGCGGATCACCTTTCGGCCCTCATGCATTCCCTGTGTCAGGTAAATGCGCCCGTCATCGTTGAGTGCATCGACCAGTCGCTGTTGCCGGGCATCATCGCCCGGGCAGCGGAATGAAAAGATGCTGAGAATGGGATTTGTCACGATCTCGAACCCATCCATCGCGCGGATAGCCGCGCACACCTCCTCCGCCCACGTGACGTGATTGCGGATGCGCGCGCGCAGCCCGCCAAGGCCATAGGCCCGGATCAGAAACCAGATCTTCAGCGCCCTGAACCTGCGCCCCAGCGGGATGGTCCATTCCGAATAGTTGGTGACGGGGCTGCCAGAGGTTTTGAGGTATTCCGGTTCGATCTTCAGCGTATCAAGTTGCGGCTGCGCGTCCCGCAGGAATTGGACTGAGCAATCGAATTGCGCGCCCATCCACTTGTGCGGGTTGAATACGATACTGTCGAACCCGTCCACCCCTTGCCAGAAAGCGCTGTGGTATTCCGGGCAGATCATCGCACTGCCCGCCCATGCGGCGTCCAGATGCGTGTAGAGGTCATGGCGCTTGGCCACATCGAGGACATTGACCAGCATATCACTGGCCCCAACGCCCGTGGCCCCTGTAACGGCGATAATCCCGGCGGGTTGATGGCCCGCAGCGGTATCGGCCTCAATCGCATCCTCCAACGCTTTCGTGTCCATGGCGAAGTGCCGCCCGGTTGTGGGCAGTTTTGCCAGATTATCCTGGCCAATTCCGGCCACCCAACAGGCGCGGTCGATGGAGGAATGCACCTGATCCGAGCAATAGATGCGCAAATTGCCTTTGGCATTCAGGCCTTCGCGATTGCCGGTGAACCCGGTGGCGCGTTCGCGCATGGTGAGAACGGCCGACAGGGTGGCCGACGAGGCACTGTCCTCGATCACACCGGTGAAGCCGTCGGGCAGCCCCATAGCCTGCCGCAACCAGTCGATCATGACCCCCTCGATCTCCGTCGCAGCGGGCGATGTCTGCCACAACATGCATTGCGCCGCGATCGTGGTGACGAGGAAATCGGCCAGCATCGACGGCGGGGCGGCGTTGGCGGGGAAATAGGCGAAGAACCGGGGATGCTGCCAATGAGTGATGCCCGGCATCACAATCCGTTCGAAATCATCAAGGATCTGGGCCATGCCCTCGGGCGCCTCAGGTGGCGTGCTAGAAAGCTGTGCCGCGATCTCGCCTAGGTTGGTCTGCGCGCGCACGGGCCGCTCAGTGAGCGTTTTGTGATACTCCGCCGCACACTCGCTGATCTGCGCACCCCATTCGGCGAATTCGTCCCAATCCATTGCTGCATCCCCTGCCCTGATCCTTGAACGTTAGGGCTGCAAACGAAAGGTGTCGATGGGCGAAAAGCCTTGCCTGTTGAACGGCCTATCCGTCAGATGGGGCGGCAGGAGCAGGGACATGAAAAGCAGTTTTCGTCAGACAGAAATCCTCGACATTGCGCGGCGCGAGGGCAAGGTGACGGTCGAAGGGCTGGCCGCCCATTTCGACGTGACGGTGCAAACCATCCGACGTGACCTGAGCGATCTGGATGAGGCGCGGCAGCTGAATCGGGTGCATGGGGGGGCCGTTCTGGCCTCTGGCACATCGAACGTGGCCTATGGTGAGCGGCGCGAATTCCTTGCCGAGGAAAAAGCCGCCATGGCACGCCTATGTGCGGCGCAAATCCCGAATGATTGCGCGGTCTTCCTGAACATTGGCACAAGCACCGAGGCTGTCGCGGCTGAGTTACTGACCCACACGGGCCTGTTGGTTGTGACCAACAATATGAACGTGGCCCACACACTGGACCGCAACCCGGACTGCGAGGTGATCGTCACCGGCGGCACCTTGCGCAGGGGCGATGGTGGGTTGATCGGGGCAATGACGGTCGACGCGATCCGGCGGTTCAAGTTCGACTATGCCGTGATGGGCTGTTCGGCTTTGGACGCAGAAGGCGACGTGCTCGATTTCGACATCCAAGAGATCGGCGTGAGCCAAGCCATCATCGCGCAGGCACGGGTTCCGGTTCTGGTCGCAGACCATTCCAAATTCCAACGCAGCGCACCGGGGCGCATTTGTTCACTGGCGGATATGCACACGCTGATAACCGACCGCCCGTTGGCCCCGGCTTTGGCTGCATCATGCCGGAATTGGCAAACGGCCGTGTTGGTCGCGGATGGGTTCGCGACTTAACCTCTGACCTTCGAAAAATCAGGATCGTAGGGGCTAGGGGCGATGACGCGCGCTTTAACCATTTCGCCGCATAGATCGAGGTCCATTGTTGTGCCCTCCGTCGCCATCTCTGGGTCCACGAACGCATAAGTCAAGTTCAGGCCGACGCGATGTCCCCAGTCGCCAGACGTGATGGTGCCAACAACCTGTGCACCCTGCATCAACGAAGCACCGCCATGGGCAGGCGCGTGGTCTGTGCCGATATGCAAAGTCACAAGTTGCTTCCTCGGTCCAGCCTCTTTCTGCGCCAGCAAGGCGTCCCGCCCCACGAAGTCGCCCTTATCCAATTTCACGAACCGCGAGAGGCCAGTCTCAAACGGGTCAAATTCCGTCAGGATATCTGCCTTCCAATGCAGGAAGCCTTTCTCCATGCGCATCGACTCCACCGAGCGCGCCCCGAACAACGTCATGCCATGGGCTTGACCCGCTTCTCGCAGAGCCAGATAGGCGGCGTAGAGGGAGGCGTTGGGGACGTGGATTTCATAGGCCAATTCACCCGAAAAGCTGACGGCCATAATCGTCGCGGGTGCTAAGCCGATAAAGGCCTCGCGGACGCTGAGCCACGGGAAAGTCTCAGCCGACCAATCCCCGCGCGCGCAGGCAGACAGCACATCGCGCGCCGTTGGGCCTGCCAGCACGAGGATCGTCTGATCGTTGGTGAGCGAGCGGATCTGAACATCCTCATCGTCGCGCAAATGGGCGGTAAGCCAATCCATGTCATGATATTCCGCCGCCGCCGCAGAGCCGTACCAGAGCCTGTCGGGCCCGCGATCACTGGCCGGTAGATTGGCGAACGTCGCCTCTGACCTCAGCATCCCGTGATGGTTGAGAAGGTAGCCAAGACCAACCCGTCCCTGCCGCCGTGTGACGGTGCCGCAGCACATGCGATCCAGGAAAACGTGGCGATCAGCGCCCGTGATTTCGAACCGATTGAACCCGTTAACCTCACACAACCCAACGCCCGATTGCACCGCGGCAACCTCAGCCGCGACGATGTCGAAGGTTTCGTCAAAGTCGAAGGTCAGGGAGGGGTGAAAATCAGGGGAATGCTTGAAGTAGTCGACCCGTTCCCACCCATTCACCACGGTGAATTCGGCCCCTTCGGCCGCCAGAACAGGTGTCAGCGGCGTTGTCTTCGCTGGGCGGCCCGCCGGGCGATGTTCGTGCGGGAAGTGGAAACGGAATTCGTTCTGGTAATCCTCAATCGCCTTGAGTGCCGTCAACTCCACGTTTGCGTGGCCTGTGAAGCGGCGCGGATCGAGGCACCAAGTGTCGTAGCAGGCCTCTCCGTGGACGATCTGCTGCGCCAGAAGCCAGCCATGGCCACCGCCCTCACCCACACCTGCGCGCAGGCCAATGATACAGAACGCGTTGCGTTTGCCGGGGATTGGCCCGACCAAAGGCGCGCCGTCGATGGTGTAAGTGATGGGACCATTCACAATCCGCTTGATGCCAACTTCAGTAAGCGCCGGCATCCGCGCAAACGCGCCCTCCAGCACATCCATCACCCGATCCAGATCATCAGGGCACAGATCGTTTGAGAAGGCCGGGCTGATCCCGTCCATACCCCAGGTTTTGCAATCCTGTTCGTAGAAGCCGACCAGAAGACCGTCCTTTTCCTGACGAGAGTAGTAATCGCTGATCGGGCAACGCAGCAACGGCATACGGTGGCCCGCCTCGGCGATGGCGGGGATGTCGTCGGTTACAAAATACTGATGCTCCATCGACGCGACAGGGTGGTGCACGCCCATCATGGCTCCCACCTCGTTCACGCGGTAGCCGCAGGCGTTCACGACAATGTCCGCATCGATATCGCCGTTGTCCGTATGGACCGTCCAGGTGTCATCGCCATGTTGTGTCAGCCCGGTCACATCCGTCGAACGATAGACCTCTGCCCCCGCCTTTCGGGCGTGAAACGCCAGCGCCTGACAGAGCTGCGCGGGATCGATATCGCCGTCTTCACCGTCCCAAAGTCCACCAAGCAGATTGTCGGTTGAAATCAGCGGATGGCGGCGCGCGCATTCCTCAGCATCAATCACCTCGAACTCGACGCCCATGCCACGCGCCATGGAGGCGAAGTGGCGATAGCCCTGCATCTGCGCCTCGGTATTGGCGAGGCGAATGCCACCGTCCCCGTGATGATAGCCCACGGGGTAATCCGGATCGTCCCGCAGTTTCTTATAAAGCGCGATGGAATGGCTTTTCAGGCCAACCATCGTCTGGTTCATCCCAAAATTCGTGACCTGAGCTGCGGAGTGCCAAGTGGTGCCAGACGTCAGTTCATCGCGCTCGATCAGGACAACATCAGACCAGCCTTCTTGTACAAGATGATACAGGGTCGAGCATCCGGCGATGCCGCCACCGATCACTACGACTTTTGTGCGCGATTTCATGTGCGACCCCTCCCGAACGCTTCAACGGCAGGAGGCTGCAAAAAACGGGTTTCGGCAAGCGAAATCAGAGGTCCAGTTCGATAACTCCGCCCGGGGCTGCCGCGCGCGATTGGCAGGTGATGATCGACGACTCCCGCTGCGCCTTTGACAGGACGAAATCGCGATGCTCGACCTCGCCAGCCACAACGCCGCATTTGCACACACCGCAGATCCCGTCGGAACACTTCAGGTCCACCGGAATGCCGTTTTCGATCAAGACATCCGCCACTGTCTTTTCGACGGGGACGATCAATTCCTTGCCCGATTGGGTCAGTTTGATGGTGAAAGGGTGGTTTTCATAGTCCGGGGCCTCGGGCACAGAGAAGTATTCAAGATGCCGGTTCTCTTCGGGGAATCCAGCAGCTTCGGCCACCTGCATCACGGCCGTCATGTAGGGCTCCGCCCCGCAGGTGTAGACATGCGCGCCGTCGCTATGGCGCAGGATCGCGGCGAGGTCGGCACGGGTCCCCTCGGATGAGATATGCAATGCTACACGATCCGCCCACGGCGCGTGGCGCAGGTGGTCCAGATACCCCATCGTTGCCCGTGTTCGGCATGAATAGTGCATCTCGAACGGTCGCCCCAAGGCGTGCAGCCGGTGGGCCATGGCGACCATCGGCGTAATGCCGATACCGCCGCCCATCAGGTACGTCATCGACGCCTCTTCATGCAGCGGGAAGTGGTTGATGGGTTTGGAGATGAAGACCTTGCGCCCTTCGTTGAAGATCCGATGCAGCAGCGCCGATCCGCCCTGGCCCGCCGCCTCCCGCAACACGCCGATCTGGTATTTCGACCGATCCGCCGGGTCGCCGGACATGGAATACTGACGCAGGAATTCCGGGGCCACGACGATATCGAGATGCGCACCGGCCTCCCATGCCGGCAGCTCGCTGCCATCAAGGCTGGCGAATTCGTAGATCGTTATATCCTCGGCGGTCTGCTCGGCCTTAGTGATCTGCACCCGCAGGACCGGGCTCTCGTCGTAGTCGCGGGTCTTGTGGGCGGGATCGTCGCCGCGGGCGAGGCGCGCCTTGTATTCTTCGGCGGTGATCATGGCCTGATAGGCTTCAATCCCCGCCTCACGGTCCATAAGGTACGGGTAAGGGTATGGGTGCGGCACAAGTGGCGCGGGGTAGACCGCAAGCGTCTGATCCTCGTAGCGCAGGTCCAGGTCTTTCTGGAGACCGCGTGCGTTCACGGGCTTTTTCGTGGGCCGGTAGCCGCCATCTTCTTCGATCTCGAGATCCCACCACCATTTCTTGGTGGGGTTCAGGTCACCCCTGTTCAGCAGATCATCCAGCTTGGCCAGCGCCGGAGCCGAGCCGGGTACCTTCATCGCTGTCCAACGAAACACCGCATCCCCCAGCACACCCTCAAGGTTCCACGGACAGGTCTTCATACAACGGCCGCACATCGCGCCGCCCTCGGTCGTAATCCGGTAGGTGGCGCATTTCTGGCTATCTGATTTCCAGATCTCGTAGCCGTTGAACATCAGCTTCGGACCCGCCGTGATGGCACCAGACGGGCACTCACGCGCGCATTTCTTGCAGGCCTCACAAAAGCTTTGCAGGCCGAAGTCGATGGGCTTGTCATGGGCCAATGGAAGGTCTGTCGTGACCACACCCGATTTCAGGCGCGGGCCTAGATAGGGGTTCAGGATGACCTCGCCGATGCGGCTGACTTCGCCCAACCCGCTCAGCAGCAGAAGCGGTGGTTGAAGAACCTCTCCATCCATCACCGAATGCGCCTTCGCCTTGTAGCCGAGATTGCGCAATTGGCGCGCGATCACTCCGCCAAGCAGGGAAAAGCGCAGATAAGCGCGCATGGATTGCGCAACGCTGATCCAGTCATCGCCCGAGGCCCCCTCCATCGTCTCGAACCCCTGATCGATGATCATCGAGATCGCATTGTCATGGGGTGGGTCGATGGGCTCCCCTGCCGCGTCGTGGGAATACCATGTCCAATCCGGGCACCGGCTCAGGCCAACCGCATCCACGCCCAGAAAGTAACTCGTGGCCTTCACAAGTTCTGCCGCGTGTTGCGGATCGAGCTGAGCCTTTTGTGGCGCGGCAGCACCATCTTGTAGAAGAACGAAGGCCCCGAGTGCCCGTCGCTGCGCCGAAGATGGCGCGGACTTGCGCACGTAATGTCCGCCTTTCGCCCCATCCTGCAGCGGCTTGCCCATATCGCCGAATTGCGCCCGTGCGAACATGTCCGATCGTTTCGGCACGCGCGGCACGCGGGCTTCGTCGATGAACGTGGTGGGGACCTCGACACGCTTAAGCGTTTCAAACGGATGGGCACCGTCGACAAACCTGCGCTTAGCATAAGCTTTGGGCGAGACCGGCAAGACTGCGTCTGGGTTGAGTGGCCTATCGGACGCAATTGCGAAGCTCGTTGTAATCGCCGCAATCCCAAACCCATGCCCGATAAACGGCGCTTGCAACCCGTCCCCATCCGGCACAGCAAGCCCCGCTGCAACGGCAAGGCGGTTTAGGTCGACGTCCGAAGTTGAGGCGGTATGCGCCCGCGCGTCATGCCCCAAAACCCGCAGGTAGTTCGCGATGACCACAGCCGTTTCTGCAGCTAACAGGCTTGAGCGATGGTCGATTGCATCACTGATCCAATCGCTGCCGGGTTCATCTGCCTCTGGCGCGCGGGGATGCTCATAAAGAAACACAATCGCGTGGGTGTGGTCGTCGATCGTCGTTGGCGGGGCCTCCATCGACTCCTTGAGGTCGGCCATGATCAGGTCGATACCGGAAGCCAGTGTCTTGGTCTGCCGGGTACGAAGGTCGTCGGCCAGCCGCGCGATATCGGGGTTCAGGTGCGGTTGAATAAGCAACGCATCGGGCGGCAGAGCGCATGTCCCGACCAGTGACGCATCTGCAAAATACCCAAACGCTTTCAGATGATTGGCGCGTTCTTGTGGATCTGCCGGAGCCTCCGCGACTGCCTTATTGATCAGCCCATCTCGGATTGCATCCAACATGGCGGCATGGTCGCGCATCGCGTTGACGACCGATTGCGGGCGATGATCGTAGGCGTAGGACAATGGTTGGAAGGGCGCCACAAAGGAAAGGCTCACCGCATCGGATCGTTCCAGTTTCTCAACCCGGTAGCGCCCAAGATGCACGGGCCGGCCTTTGTCAGAGAAGATGCGAAATCCCATTTGGTGTCAGTCCATTCCACAGCAGAGGGTGTCTACATGCACCTTCCACCTGAACCGGCAGTAATGGCAATGGGTGCGCTACGGCGCCGCTGCTTTCAACGCGTCGCGCAAGACGTCTCGGTCACCAATATGATTTGCCAGGATCAGGATCAGCCGGGCGTTCAAAGCGTCGGATTGATCTTTGGTCAACCCCTGATGAGCGGCCAAAAGCTCATCATAGAAGCCATCGGGATCGGGGATGTTGGGCTGGGTGTTTAGTGTCATATCTGGCCTGTCGCGATTTTGAGGGCGGCTTGAACCGCAGCTTCATCGGCCACTGCCCATCGGGCAACGACGTGCTGGTCTGGGCGGATCAGGTAAAGCGCCTGCGCGGCCTCCCCCATGTAGCGGGACCGCAGTTCGTCTGTCAGGTCGTCGTCCATCAAGGTGAGTGTGCCGATGGGCAAGTCGGTGGCGACCTCAGGGGCCTTTATGCCCAAGCCAAGCAGTGTAAAGCGGCCCGGAAGGCGATCCAACAGGAACCCGTCGGCCATCGGCGCATCGGGACACGGGCTGCCTGGACGTGTTCTTGCGGGAGCGTCCAATCCGTCTGGACCGTTCAGGTAAAGGCCGTCGTAAGTACACGGCACTGACAGCCGCCCTGAATTGACCATGGGCCGCGCGAAGGCGTGATCCTTGGCCAGCGTCAGAACCGCATTGCGGAAGATCTTAGACATCTCGGATTTTGGCGTCAGGAAATCCGTCGCGCGGGTGGAGTTGAGGATGTTCTCATCCGCAGCGTAGGCGCGCTCTTCATGATAGCTGTCGAGCAGAGCTTCCGGCGCAAGCCCCTTCAGGACAAGGTCCAATTTCCACGCCAGATTATCGGCATCCTGCATCCCGGAATTTGCGCCGCGCGCGCCGAACGGGCTGACCTGATGGGCGCTGTCGCCTGCAAACAGGACGCGTCCATGGCGGAACCGTTCCATCCGGCGACACTGGAAGGTGTAGATTGAGGTCCAGACCAGCTCGTATTCCGTGCCCTTGGGGAGGAATTCGTCGATCCGCTGCCGGATGCGCCCCTCCTCCAATTCCGCCTTGCGGTCAATGTCCCAGCCAAGTTGGAAATCAATCCGCCAAACGTCATCTGGCTGCTTATGCAGGAGGGCAGATTGCGGCGCCTCGGCCAAGGGCGGCTCGAACCAGAACCAGCGTTCAGTCGGGAAATCGGCGGTCATGCGAACGTCGGCGATCAGGAAATTGTCTTCGAACACACGGCCATCGAAGCTGAGGCCCAACATCTCGCGCGTCGGAGACCGCGCGCCATCGCAGGCAATGACGTAGTCGGCGTTCAGTTGGTACGGCCCGTCAGGCGTGTCTATGTCGAGGGTGACCTTGTCACCGTCTTGCGTGAGTCCCGTCACGACATTGCGGCCGCGGATTTCGATGGGCTTACCATCGTTTTCCGCGCGGCGAAGCGCGTCGATTAGGAATTTCTCGAAATAGGGTTGCTGGAGGTTGATGAAAGCTGGGTTCTTATGGCCGTCCTCGGGCAGAAGATTGAAGTTGAATACCTCGCCATCGCCATGGAAGACGCGGCCCAAATTCCACACGACGCCCTTGTCGACCATGCCGGCCCCTGCCCCAAGCCGATCTGCAATCTCCAGCGTGCGCTTGGCAAAACAGATCGCGCGGGAGCCCTGGCCGACGCCTTCGTGGTCATCAAGGATCAACGCGGGCGTGCCCTTCTGTGCCAGATCAAGGCCAGTCGCTACGCCAACCGGGCCGCCGCCGATGATGACGACGGGGTGATGCCCGGCCCGCGCGGTGACCGGGTTGAAAGGATAGAGTTCGTGAGCAAGGGCGTAGGTGGCACCGACCATTTTCTTCTCCATCTTTTGGGCGTCAGCCCCTCCTCGGCTCAGCATCCTGACGGGGCGCAAAAACGCCTCGCAGCTTAGCCCTGCAACGCCTCCCACATCTCAATATCGCGCTTGTCGGTCCAGATACGCGGGTGGTCCAGACCGCGGGCCTCGTCATAAGCGCGAGCGACGTTGAAGGGGAGACAGTGTTCGTAGATCGCGTAATCCGCAAATTTTGGATCGCAGGCCTCGCGCACCGCATCCCACGCATCTTTGAGCGAGCCGTTTTTTGCGGCCACGCGGGCGGCAGGGCGGTAAGTGCTATCGACGAAATCGCGCGTGGATTCGATGGCTTTGTTCACCATGTCCTGTCCTATTAGTGCATCGCCGCGGCCCGGCGCGATGGCATCCACGTCAAAGGCCTTGATGGCGTCGAGGGTGGTACCCCAATCGGCGAAGTGACCGTCTCCGCAATAACAGGCCGAGTGATATTCGACGATGTCACCGGTGAACATCACGTTGGCGTCCGGTACATGGATCACGGCATCGCCCGCCGTGTGGGCGCGGCCCAGATGCTTGATGTCGATGCGCCGGTTGCCGAGATAGACCGTCATAGCGTCGGAGAAGGTCGTGGTCGGGTAGGTCAAGCCGGGAATGCTCTCATGGCCTTCGAACAGGCGCGGGAACCGTTGGAATTCGCTGTCCCAATCCTCCTGCCCACGCTCCACAACCATGGAACGGGCCGTGTCAGACATGATGATCTGATCCGCTCCATAGGCAGATGCGCCGAGGACACGGACGGCATGGTAGTGGGTGAGCACGAGGTGGGAGATCGGCTTGTCGGTTACCGTGCGGACGCAGTCGATGACCTTTTGCGCCAGTCGCGGGGTGGCCTGCGCCTCAACGATCATAACGCTGTCGTCGCCGATGATGACACCGGAATTGGGATCGCCCTCGGCTGTGAAAGCATAAAGCCCATCCCCGATCTCATCGAAGGTAATCTTCTTCTCGGTCATATCCCCTTGGGAGGCGAAGGCTTTTGCCATGGCATGTTGTCCTGTTTCGGTTTTTCTGGGGCCAGTGGCAGACGCCTCTGGCAGGTATAGTGTGGGAAAAAAGCTTGCTCAGTGTGCGAATGGGTCTTCGGCGGCTGCAAGGACTGTACCGACGCAGTGGCCGAAGCCGATGCGGTAGCCGTTGCCGTGGGCACTGCCATGCAGGGCGAGGGTGTCGCCATCCTCAATGAAGGAGCGGGGGCCGGAATCAGTTTCAATCGGTTCTTTTCCGCCCCAGGACAGTTCGAGGAGCGAGCCGCGTTGGTGCTTTTCTGGCCCTGAAATCGTGCCAGACCCCAACAAATCACCCGCACGCATCGGGCAGCCGGAGGTCGTGTGATGGGCCAGTTGTTGTGCGGCTGAATAGTAAAGCTCGTTCGCGTTGGTCTCGGCTATGGTCTCGTCATTCAAGCTGACGGACAGCGCGATGTCGTGGTTCATCGGCGTGGTATCAGCCAGATGCGGCAGCAGCGGCTTTTCGCGCGCGGGCGTGGCGGTGCGGAAGGGGGCCAACGCCTCGGCGGTGACGATCCATGGGCTGATGGTGGTGGCTGTTGCCTTGGCCTGGAACGGTCCAAGGGGCTGGTATTCCCAGGCCTGAATGTCGCGGGCGGACCAATCGTTCAGCAGAACGTAGCCGAAGATATGCTCACAAGCCTCATCGACCGTCAGTGGCCGGTCGGAGGGTTGTCCGACGATGGCACCCATCTCCAACTCAATATCGAAGCGCTTTGATGGGGCGAAGACGGGGGCCTCGGAATCAGGGGCTTTCAGTTGACCCCAGGGGCGGTGCACATCGGTGCCAGACACCACTACCGAAGATGCTCGCCCGTTATAACCGATGGGAATGTGCAGCCAGTTCGGCGGCAAGGCGTTTTCGGCGCCCCGGAACATAGTGCCGACGTTGGTGGCGTGGTGGCGGCCGGCGTAAAAGTCGGTGTATTCGGCCACGCGGAAGGGCATGTGCAGGGTCGCAGCTGCCATCGGAACGGAGTAGGTGGTGATGATGTCCTGTACCCCGTCCGAGGCGTCTTCGGCCAGCATCGCCGTCAGGGCAACGCGGTAGGCCGACCATGCAGCGGGACCCAATTCCATGAAATCGTTCCAATAGGGCGCATCGAGAACATCGGCGTCCGCGTCGGCGCGCAAATGGCCCGCAGCCTCAAGCCCCGTTGCATCAATGATCCGATCGCCCAGTGCCACGCCGCAACGCATATCCCCGTCATCTACGGAAAAGACGCCATAAGGCAGGTTGTTGAGCGGGAAATCGGTGTCCGGCACATTGGCACTTTCCAGCCAGGACCGTTTTAGTTCAGACATCAGCTTTTCTCCGCTTCTGGTTGCGCGTCGGGAGCCGCAGCGGCAATTTCAGGCACGGCAAGGCAGTTGGCCTCAATCCGTGCCACTTTGGGATACGGATCAAGCGACAAACCGAAGCGGTGCGCATTTACGCATTGTACCACGATGCAAATATCCGCCAGGTCCGGCGTGTTGCCAAAGGCGTATTCGACACCGCCCGGCAGTAATGCCTCCAGCGCCGAAAAGCCTTCGGCCATCCAATGCCGCATCCAACTGACCTTGTCGTCCGCGTTGGCTCCAAACTGGCCCTCAAGCCGTGACAGAACGCGCAAGTTGTTGACCGGGTGCACATCTGTGGCCACCGTTAACGCCGCGGCCAATTGCTTCGCGCGCAAGGCAGGATCAGACGAGACCATAGGTGGTTCAGGGAACGTTGCGTCGAGATAGTCGATGATTGCGAGGCTCTGGGTCAAAACAGTGCCGTCATTCAGTTGCAGTGCAGGTACCCCGTACCCGGGATTGACCGCGCGATAGACGTCACCGTGCTGTTCTCCTGCAACTAAATCTACGGAAACGAGCGTGTAATCCACCTTCTTGAGGTTGAGGGCGGCCCGCACCCGAAACGAGGTCGTGGAACGCCAGTAGGAATACAGGATCATTCGTCACCCTTTTCCGGTGCCACACCCGGACCACTGCCCTGCCCCATGCTGCGCGCAATGGCCACCAACACAACCGGGAACGCGATGGACACGGCAACCGCAAGGCCGATCAAGATCCAGAACGTACTGCTCATTTCTTGCCCGGCGTGCCGTCGAACTTCTTCTCAAGCGAGGTCCAGCAATCGATGTAGTCGTCCTGCAGCGGGGCCTCGTTCGCAGCGAAGGCGGTCAGGTGTTGAGGGAAGCGGGTCTCGAACATGAACGACATCGTGTTGTCGAGCTTCTCGGCCTTCAGATCAGCATTCGACGCGCCCTCGAAGGCGATCTTGTCGGGGCCATGGGGCAGCATCATGTTGTGCAGTGAGATGCCGCCGGGGATGAACCCCTTTGGCTTAGCGTCGTACTGGCCGTAGATGTTGCCCATCAGCTCGGACATGATGTTCTTGTGATACCAAGGCGGGCGGAAGGTATCCTCTGCCACCATCCAGCGTTCTCGGAACAGCACAAAGTCGATATTGGCCACCCCCGGCTGACCGCTTGGCGCGGTTAAGACCGTGAAGATCGAAGGATCGGGGTGATCAAACAGGATTGCGCCCACGGGGCAGTAGGTTTTCAAGTCATACTTCAAGGGCGCGTAGTTGCCGTGCCACGCCACGACATCCAGCGGGCTTTGCGCAATCTGGCTCGTGTGGAATTGGCCGCACCATTTGATGGTGATTGTAGAAGGCACTTCTCGGTCTTCATAGGCCGCGACGGGGGCCTTGAAATCACGCGGGTTGGCCATGCAATTGGCCCCGATTGGGCCACGGCCCGGCATCTCAAACTTGGCGCCGTAGTTCTCGCAAACAAAGCCGCGGGCGGGACCGTCGAGGACCTCCACCCGGTAGACGAGACCACGGGGGAGGATGGCGATTTCCTGCGGCTCCACATCGATGATCCCCAACTCTGTGCAGAACCGCAGCCGGCCTTCTTGGGGAACGACTAGCAGTTCACTGTCGGCGGAGTAGAAGTACTCATCCACCATGCTCTGAGTGACCAGATAGACATGGGTCGCCATGCCCACTTGCGTGTTTACGTCGCCCGCGGTGGTCATCGTGCGCATGCCCGTCAGCCAAGTCAGCGGCGTGTCCTGGTGGGGCACAGGATCCCACCTATACTGCCCAAGAGAGATCACATCCGGGTCCACGTGGGGCGCCGATTTCCAATAGGGCAGATCGATCTTCTCATAGCGGTGCGAGTGTTTCACGGATGGCCGAATGCGGTAGCACCACGTGCGTTCCGGACGGACATCGGTGAAGGCGGTGCCGGAAAGCTGCTCACCATAGAGGCCGTAATTCACCTTCTGGGGCGAGTTCATGCCTTGCGGAAGGGCACCGGGCAGCGCCTCGGTCTCAAAATCGTTGCCGAAACCGGGCATGTAGCCCTCATGTGCGCCGGGATGGCTTGGGGCCTGAATCATCGGACGTGGCGTGGATTGTTCGGTCATGGCGCTCCCCTTCAGGTGGCGACAGCTATCAGTTACTTTTGTAACCAACAAGACCAATTGTGGTCACTTCCGGCACTGAAATTTTGCGGAAATTATGCATTCAACCGGCCTGTAGCAGCGGCCAGCTGGCTGGTCAGATGACTAAGGCCACGCTACCAGTGACTTGTGAAAACAGTGCATATCGCCCGGGAAAAGCCACCAAGGTGTTGGACGCCAGCGTAATCGGCCTACGCTTTCACCTGCAATTGGGCGAAATACTAATGGGCAAAGGCCCAAATCCGTGCCCAAAAAACTGGAAGACGGGAGCGAAAACATGACAACCACCCTTGCCGCACTCTGGATGGCTCAAGACCAAACCGCACCCGCCATCGGCGCGCCAGGCCAGGACTGGTTGAGCTATGGCGGGCTGCGCACCCTTGCCGATCAGACTGCATCGGCGCTGCATGATGCAGGCATCGGGCGCGGCGACAGGGTTGCGATTGTTCTACCCAACGGCCCCGAAATGGCAGCGGCATTTGTGTGCGTTGCCAACGTGGCGACGACCTGCCCACTAAACCCCGCCTACAAGGTTGATGAGTTCGCCTTCTATCTGGACGACCTCAAGGCCAAAGCGATTATCCTTGCTGAAGGCGAGGCAGGTCCAGCGTTTGAGGCTGCTAAGTCGCAAGGACTTCTGGTGCTCCGCTTGGGCACCGAAGCGGGCTCTCCGGCTGGCCAGTTCACGCTGCGCGCGGAAGGCATTGGCGGCACGTCAGATCGTAACGCTCCTGAAGCCGGTGATGTCGCGCTGATTTTGCACACTTCGGGCACCACATCCCGCCCCAAGATCGTGCCGCTATTGCAATCCAACATTGCCGCCTCTGCCGGCAACATTGGCACCTCCTTGGATCTGACGGCAAAGGATCGCTGCCTGAACGTCATGCCGCTTTTCCACATCCACGGGCTGATCGCAGCCGTGTCGGCGACGCTGGCATCTGGCGGTTCGGTCTGGTGCGCGCCGGGCTTTGACGCGCTCAAGTTCTTCGGCTGGATGCGTGAGGCGCAGCCAACTTGGTACACCGCGGTTCCTACAATGCACCAAACCATCCTCAGCCGGGCCAGCCGCAACGCCGATACGATTACCGATGTGCCGCTGCGCTTCCTGCGATCCTCCTCCGCCTCCCTGCCCGGCCCGGTGATGGAGGCCTTGGCCGAAACGTTCAACGCCCCAGTAATCGAAGGCTATGGGATGACCGAAGCGACCCACCAAATGGCTTCCAACCCCCTCCCGCCCCGCGCGCAAAAACCCGGCGCGGTCGGCGTTGAAGCCGGGCCCCTGGTCCGAATTGCGCACGAGGCGGAGAACCACCTGATCGACGGCGTCGGTGAAATCGTCATATCGGGTCCGAACGTGACGCCCGGCTATGAGGGCAATCCTGACGCCAACGCCAAAAGCTTCTTTGAGGCGGACGGAAAACGTTGGTTCCGCACTGGCGATCAAGGCCAGTTCGACGATGAAGGCTACCTGACTCTCACGGGTCGACTGAAAGAGATCATCAACCGTGGTGGCGAAAAGGTCTCCCCCTTGGAGGTGGACGGTGTCCTCTCTGCTCATCCTGCAGTCGCGCAGGTTGTGACCTTTGCCCTGCCCCACTCGAAACTGGGCGAGGAGGTTGCCGCGGCAGCCGTGTTGAAAGAGGGCGCAGAGGCTAGCGAAGCCGACATCCGCGCGTTCGCTTCAGAACGGCTTGCGGGGTTTAAGGTACCGCGTAAGGTTGTGATCCTCGACGAAATCCCAAAAGGCGCAACAGGTAAACTGCAGCGGATCGGCTTGGCTGATAAGCTTGGCCTGACCGAGGGGGCGTAGGATGAAGATTTGCATCTTCGGGGCGGGCGCCATTGGCGGCTACATGGGCGCAAAGCTGGCCGAAGCTGGGGCCGATGTCAGCCTTGTCGCACGGGGACCGCATCTTGCTGCGATGCAGGGCGATGGCCTGACCTTGATTGAGGATGGTGTGCGCAAAACGGTCCCGGTCACCGCGTCCGACAATGCTGCTGATCTTGGTGTTCAGGACTATGTGATTGTAACACTCAAAGCCCATTCCGTTCCCCCTGTTGTTCCCAAAATGGCCCCGCTCATTGGGTCTGAGACCACAATCGTGTCGGGCGTGAACGGTGTGCCTTGGTGGTATTTCCACGGCCTCGAGGGCCCTTATGAGGGAACGCGTTTGCAAACAGTTGATCCTGGCAATGCGCAATGGGATGGCTTCGGCCCCGACCGCGTATTGGGGTGCGTGGTTTATCCCGCCGCCGAGGTGGCCGAGCCCGGCGTGATCAATCACATTGAAGGCAATCGCTTCTCTTTGGGCGAACCTGATGGCTCCAAGTCTGAACGTGCCATGCGCCTGTCCAAAGCGTTGATGGCAGCCGGCCTCAAGGCCCCGGTGCGCCCGCGTCTGCGCGATGAAATCTGGGTCAAATTATGGGGCAACCTGTCATTCAACCCGATCTCAGCGCTCACCCACGCGACGCTTGATGTCCTCTGCACCGATCCCGGAACACGGGCCGTGGCACGCAACATGATGCTGGAGGCGCAGACCATTGCGGAGGCCTTGGGCGTGAAATTCCCCATCGACGTGGACCGCCGGATTGACGGCGGCGCGGCCGTTGGCGCCCATCGCACCTCGATGCTTCAGGACCTCGATGCGGGCCGACCGATGGAGATTGATGCACTGCTGGGGTCTGTGCAGGAACTTGGCCGGATCACCGGGCACGCAACGCCGACAATTGATACGGTTCTGGCCCTCACGCAACTGCGCGGGCGGGTGGCGGGTCTGTATTCCTGATGGATTAAAACTGCAAAACGAGCCGCCCGATCAGTATTCGGGCGCAGGCAGTCCGCCATCGAATTCAGACGCAACGATGCGTTCCAGATCATCCCAAACGCCCGGTGAGGCCCCCATGCAAAGCCCAAGGCGCGCGTCAGCGGGGTAAGGGTGGATTACTCCTCCCGCCTCTTCGATCATGAGCAAGCCTGCCAAGCTATCCCACGGGTTCATCGCAAACTCCACGTAACCCGCAAGGCGCCCCGCCGCGACGCACGCCAGCATGTTCGCGCCCGAACCGTTGCGGTAATACATGCTGCCTGCGTCCATAAGCTGGGCGATGATCCCGACAGTCGGACCTGGCCCGGTGCGCGACGACGCCCCAACAGCGACAAGGCCCTGATCAATCCGCTTGGATGGATCAAGCGCTAGGCGATTGCCATCAAGCGTCACCCCCTTTCCCGCGCGCGCCGCAAAATGCTCGCCTGGGATCGGCACGTCGATCACGCCCAAATGGGTCTTCTTGCCCTCCACAAGAGTCAGCACCACGCACCAATGCGGCAGACCCATCAGGAAGGGCACAGTCCCATCAATCGGATCAATCACCCAGGTCAGGCCCGACGCGCCATCGGTTGCCCCCCCCTCTTCGCCCAATATCGCGTCATCGGGGAAGTGTTCGGCAATCGCGGTACGTATCATATCCTCCACCGCGCGGTCGGCGATGGAGACGAGATCCAACTCATCCTCCTTCGTCTCGACCACCAGCGTGTCGCGGTTGCGGTAGTAATCCAGCGCAAGCTGGCCCGCGCGCCGCGCAAGGTCTGAGGCCAGCTCGGCGCGGGCAGTGAGGGCATCGGCCATGGGTCAGCCTTTCTATGGAACAAGGATCAGGTCAGCGGGGTCGATCTTGAGATCAACAGCATCACCGCTTTGATAACGCGGCTCGGAAATCGGGCGGGAGACGAGGAATTCCAGATCCTCATCCTGCACGACGTATTCCATGCGGCTTCCGAGGTAACTGGCCGACATGATTTTCGCGGCACCGCCAGCGGACAGCGCAATCCGTTCGGGCCGGATCGTGGCCGTTACGGTGCCATCGGGTGCATCGACGGGCAAATCCAGATGGGCGGCCAGGAACCGGCCAGAAGCAATCCGCCCCTCAATCAAGTTGGCGTCCCCGATGAAGTCCGCGACGAAGGACGAGGCCGGGCGTTCATACAACTCATCCGGCGTCCCGATCTGAGCGATCTGGCCCATCTTCATGACGACGATCCGGTCCGAGACCGCCAGTGCCTCTTCTTGGTCGTGGGTGACGTAAACAGCCGTCAGGCCAAAGCGCTGTTGCAGGTCGCGGATTTCAGCCCGGACCTTGCGGCGCAGCTTTGCGTCGACATTCGACAGCGGCTCATCGAACAACAAAACGTCCGGCTGCTGGACGATCGCGCGGGCGACAGCCACGCGCTGTTGTTGGCCGCCAGAGAGCTCCGACGGCAGGCGCGCGCCAAGGCCCGCGAGGCCCACTTGATCGAGGATTTCGGTCGCCCGCTCCCGCGCCTCGGCCTTCGAGACACCCCGGATCGTCGGCCCGTAGGCGACGTTTTCGAGTACAGTCATGTGCGGGAACAGCGCGTAGGACTGGAAGACCATGCCTACATTGCGTTCCGACGCAGGATCATTGCTCACGTCCCGCCCGGCGATCATCACTTGTCCTTCGGTCGGCAACTCCAGGCCCGCGATGAGCCGCAACGAGGTGGTTTTGCCGCAACCCGACGGGCCGAGGAACGTCACAAGCTCCCCTTTCTTGATCGAGAAGGAAATGCGGTCGACCGCCAGCGCCGTGCCGTATCGCTTGACCACATCTTTGAATTCGATGGCTGTGTCAGACATGCCCGCCCCTTATTCCGCAGGTGCGGCTGCGCCGCCGCCCTGCAATTCCTTGCGCCGCCCCAATTTGCGGGTTCCGACGAGCAATTGGATGATCACTACGCACAAGATCATCACGATCATGAGCACCGCCGAATAGGCGATGGCGAGCGCATATTCTCCGGCCTCCACCCTGCCCATGATGTAGGCCGTCGCCATGTTGTGCCGGGCCGAGACAAGGAAGATCACCGCCGAGACAGCCGTCATCGCCGTGACGAAGGAATAGACCAAGGCGGTGAAAATCGCCGGTCGGATCAAAGGCATCACGACCCGTCGCAAGGTCGTCGCCCCACCTGCCCCCATGGTCTGGCTCGCCTCCTCCATCGATTTGTCGATCTGCGCCAGCGCCGCAAGGCCGGCGCGCATCCCGACCGGCATGTTGCGAAAGACAAAGCAGATGATCAGGATCGCCGCCGTCCCGGTGATGTCCACGGGCGGGACGTTGAAGGCCGCGACATACGACACCCCTACGACCGTGCCGGGGATTGCAAAGGAGAGCATGGTGCCGAACTCGAAGGCCCGCCTGCCGGTAAAGTCCTGCCGCGCGACAAGCCAGGCCGTTAGAATGCCCACCAGAGTAGTCAGCGGCGCCGCGATACCCGCCACCCAAAGCGTGGTGATCATCGAGTCCCAAGCGGAGCCATAGAGCTCCAACCCGCTCTCCGCGAACTCAAATCGGAACGCGGTCGAGAGGTGATCGAAGGTCGGGGTCAGATCCCATCGCCCGATGTCGGTCACGAACCCACCCGCCGCAATGATGATGTAGACCGCCAGCGTAAATACGATCCACGGCAGAACCACCGCAAAGACCCCGATCTTCAGGACCGGCGGCAGGGGTGCGGCGAGGCCCGCATCGGATTTGCCCGTTACCGTGACGTAGCTTTTCTTGCCCATCCAGCGCATTTGCAGCCAGAAGGCGATCAGTGTCAGCGCCAGCAGGATCATCGCCAGCGTGGCCGCGTTCCCAAGGTCATAGCGCGCGCCCACCACGGCGAAGAAAATCTTGACCGACAGCACCTCAAACCCGCCGCCAAGTACGATGGGATTGCCGAAATCGGCCAGGCTTTCGATGAACGCCAAAAGGAACGCTGCCGCGAGGCCCGGGCGAAGAAGCGGCCAGGTTACCGTCTTGAAGGTCTTCATCGACCGCGCACCGAGGGTGCGGGCAGCTTCCTCCAGAGTCGGATTGATCGCTTCCAACGTCGAAAGCAACACGAGGAACGTGACCGGTGCGAAGGCAAGAACCTGTGCGATCAGAATGCCCGGCAGGCCATAGACCCATCGGCCCGGGCGGACGCCAAGCAGGTCGGCCACGCCTGAGGTGATCAGGCCCGTGCGACCGAACAGTAGGATGATGGCCACACCCACAACGAAGGGTGGCGTGATGATTGGCAGGATAGAAATCGCCCGCAACGCGCGCTTCATGCGGAAATCGGTGCGGTTGACCAATAGCGCAAGCGCCAGCCCCAGCAGCGTGGCCAATGTGGCCGACAGCACGCCAAGGATAACGGTATTCACAACGACGCCGCAACGCCCCTGACCGATCAGGCAGCCGACACCCCACAGTTCAGACGCGGACAGTCGTTCGACGAAGGTGCCAAGGGCGAGGTTGCCATCTGTATCGACGAAAGCCGCCATGCCAAGCGAGATGATTGGAAAGAAGACAAAAGCGGTCAGCAGGCTCACGATGGCCGTGATGCAGAAGGACGAAAACCGCTCCCCCCTACAGAACCCGCGCGCCGCGATCAGGTCCGAGATTAAGCCGATCAGGGCAACGCCCGCCATGAACCCGCCCCAGCCGAGGCCGGTCTGGCCTTCTGCGGCTTGTGGGAAGAGGCCGCCAACCCACTCCGCCGACGGGCCGCGCAGGCCGACCGCGAAGCCTTGCCAGAGGTAGAGGATAAGGGCCGCCAGCGTCAGCCCCAGCGCGATGTTAGACCTCTGCCAGTTTCGGGTGAGCGCCAAGGCCCCAAGGGCCAACGTCACTACAATCAACGGCCAGAACCAGCCACGGCCCGACATAGCCTCGAACAAGGCCGAGGCCGCCGGTCCCGTTAGCAGCGAGGTGCCCTTGTACCAAGGTAATGCCGCCAGCGAGAGGGCAAGCAGGCCGAGCCACAAGGGCCCGGCCCGATCAGATGTCAAAGCGATGCGTGCCAAGATTTACTGCGGCAGCGATCCGATATCGGCATCCCAGCGTTCCAGCAGGCGCGTGCGCTCTTCGCTGGAGCCGTAGAGGGCGAAATCATAGTCGATCAGCTCGATATCTTCGAGCCGCGGCGCCTCTTCCGGCGTGGCCGCATTCACGTTGGACGGAATCTGGAAGCTATTGGCCGTGGCACCGATTTCCTGCGCCTCCGGCGTCAGGGCCCAGTCGTAGAACGCGCGAGCCGCATCGGGATTGGGGCCACCTTCGATGATCGACATGGAGCCGACTTCATAGCCCGTGCCCTCGCACGGCGCGACCGCAACAATCGGGGCACCCTGCACCGTCTGCGCCACAGCGTCGTGCATAAAGACGATGCCAATTGCCGTTTCACCCGTCGCCGCCGCGCGGATCGGGGCTGAGCCCGACTGCGTGTACTGGCTTATATTGTTATGGAGGTTGGCGAGGTATTCAAATGCCTCATCCTCACCCATCAACTGAACCATCGTGGCCAGCATCGTATAGGATGTGCCCGACGAGTTCGGGTTTGCCACCTGCACGTCATCGGCAAAGCGCTCATCCAGCAGATCCGCCCAGCAGGACGGCGGGTTATCTGTCACGAGGTCGGAGTTGTATCCAAAGCCGAGGCCACCTGCGTAGATGCCGACCGTCCGGTTGCCCGAGGTCTCAGCCTGACGCTGCGCCCAATCTTGCAATTCGCCCAACATCGGCGAGCTGTATTCAGCCGTGAGCCCCTCTTGGGCCGCCTGAAGATGCGGGTCACCGGTGCCGCCCCACCACACGTCGCCACGCGGCTGCTCAGACTCTGCCGCGATCTGGGCATAGGTCTCACCTGAGGACCGGCGCGTCATAAGAACATCAATCCCGGTTTCGCGCTGGAAAGCCTCAGACATTGCGCGGCACCACTCCTCTTGCACCGAGCAGTAAAGCACCAATTCGTCAGCCTGCGCCGTTGCCGGAATGGCAACTGCGAAACCAGCAGCGATCAAAGCTGCAGCAGAAACGTTGGATTTAGTCATGCGGTCCTCCCAAACCTTTTTTCTCTTTCACGGCGTCATTAGCTGCGCGTTGCGCCGTTCATTCAACATATTTCTTCGCACCGGCCCGCTTTTGCCGCCGGAAACCGAAACGTGTCGGACAAGGTTTGGAGGGAACAGGGTGTCGGTTTGTTCATTGCCCAATGATGACGGGTCTAGTCTGAAGTCATCTCAACCAGCCTGAGCTGGAGGCTTGTCAGGAAGAGCTGTGCCGCCCGTGTCATCGGCACGCGCGCAGATCTCAAAACGCAAAGTTGCACCTCTCCCAAGTCCCACGGCAGCCGAATAAATTGCCCCCGTCGAACCGAATTCGGCAAAATGATCTCTGGGAAAAACACAATGCGATCGGGATGTCCAAGATAGTCAACTGCTTGCGACGCCGGCTGCGACGAGACGGCATTCAACTCAAGGCGGTTGCGACGCAGCAAATGGATCAGCGCGACCCGGGACCCAGTGCCTTCGGGCGGTAAAAGCACGCGGGTTTGAGCCAGATCCCAAAGGCCAGAAGGCACGGCATTCTGGCCCTCGCTTTTCCACGCCACCAACTTGATGGATTGTGCATGGACCACCTCCGTTGCGTCGTCGGTGACGGGGTTGGTTAACAGGGCAAGATCAACCTGCCGCCGACGCAAACTGTCGATCCCGTCCTCGCAACGCACTTCGATGGAAAACCCTGGATGATCCGTTTCCATATCGGCAATCGCGGCGGACAATTGGCCCGCGAGCAAGTCACTTCCGACGCTGACCCTTAGTTCACCTGTCTCGCCATCGCGCAGCCGACCCAGCTGCCTTTGGAGTTCTCCGAATTCAATCAAATGTCGGTCAATGACGTTCAACAGCAATTCCCCGGCCTCCGACAACTCAACGCCAGAAGCCGTTCTTTGGAACACGGTGAACGACAATTCCTCTTCGAATGCCTGGACTGACCGATTGAGGGCAGAGGGCGAAACCGCAAGATCCTGTGCGGCCCGCCGGATGGAGCCGCTGCGATGGATCATTTGGATCGCCCTGTACATTTTTAGGTGACGCATAAGGCACTTATAGGAATGGTGCAAAAAATGCACAACAGAGCGGCAAAAATAGTGGCAGACAACACCACCTCAATGCGTATCCATACCGCTGCACATGCGAAATACCTGTATACGCCTGAGGGGGCTCAAATGAAAAAACTACTTCTTGCCAGCGCATTGTCATTGGTTTCTGCCCATGCTGCATCCGCAGAAATCCGCGTTGGCATCCTGCATTCTCTGACCGGAACCATGGCAATTTCCGAGACCACGTTGCGCGATGTTATGCTGATGTTGATTGAACAGCAAAACGCGGCCGGCGGTCTTCTGGGTGAAGAAATCGTGCCGGTGGTCGTCGATCCCGCATCAGACTGGCCACTCTTCGCCGAGCGCGCGCGCGAGCTGTTGACCGTGCACGAAGTCGACGTGATTTTCGGCGCTTGGACATCCGTTTCGCGCAAATCGGTACTTCCCGTGATCGAGGAATTGAACGGCCTGATGTTCTACCCGGTCCAGTACGAAGGCGAAGAAAGCTCTCGCAACGTCTTTTACACCGGCGCCGCACCGAACCAGCAGGCGATCCCGGCAGTTGATTACTTCCTCGAAGAACTGGGCGTCGAAACATTCGCGCTTCTGGGCACCGACTACGTCTACCCTCGCACAACCAACCGCATCCTTGAGCAATATCTTCTGGATGCCGGCATTCCGCAGGAAAACATCTTCGTCAACTACACCCCCTTCGGCCATTCCGACTGGTCTTCCATTGTGGCGGATGTGCAGGCGCTGGGTGAAGGTGGGCAGCAGGTTGGCGTGATCTCAACCATTAACGGCGACGCCAACATCGGCTTCTACAACGAGCTGGCTGCGGCGGGCATCGAGGCCGACGACATCCCCGTCGTGGCGTTCTCTGTGGGCGAAGAAGAGCTTGCAGGTCTTGATACCGGCCCTCTCGTCGGTCACCTCGCGGCATGGAACTACTTCCAGTCCGCTGACACGCCCGAAAATGAGGCCTTCATCAGCGCATGGCATGAGTTCATTGGCGACGAAAGCCGCCCCACAAATGACCCTATGGAGGCGCATTACATTGGCTTCAATATGTGGGTTCAGGCTGTCGAGGCCGCTGGCACCACCGACGTCGATGCCGTGCGCGAGGCGATGTACGGCCTTGAGGTTCCAAATCTGACAGGTGGCACTGCCGTGATGCTGCCCAATCACCACCTCGCCAAGCCCGTTCTGATTGGTGAGATCGAGGCCGATGGTCAGTTCTCGATCATCAGCCAGACCGATCCGGTGCCGGGCGATGCCTGGACGGACTTCCTGCCCGAGTCAGCGGTTCTGGTGAGTGATTGGCCTGGTCTGGAATGCGGGATGTACAACACCGAGACAGAGACCTGCGTGCAGATCCAGTCGAACTACTGATCGCTATGCGGCGGGCTGCGCACTCCGCGCGGCCCGCCATCACGACCCTCTGAGCAGGCCAAACCATATGCAACACGTCCTCCGCATCGCCATTACATTGGCGGTTTCCCTGTTCCTGACGCCTGCCGCACAGGCGCAGGGCGTGTCGCTTCAAGACATATTGCAGGACCATGCCGAACAGATCGCGGACCCGTCCCGGCGCACAGTTGGTGAAACGCTTGATGCGCTGGTGTCTACTGGCCACCCAGAGCTACCGGATTTTCTGACACGCTGGCAGAACAGAGAAGCTTATCAGCGCGATAGCGACGGTCTGTTTGTTTACGTGGAAGACGAAGATGCCGACCCGGTCGTTTTGCTCGACATTTCAACTGGCGAGGCAATCGGCACCGCAGTCTCGCGCGAGGTGACCCAATTGCGTCCCAACGGCGGGGTGCGCCGCGTAATCGGCGGGGCATTGGTGCAATTCCAGTTGGCCGCCGAAGAACCTAGCACGCGCCTTGCAGCGCTGGATGCTATCGCCGACGACCCCGACGAAAGCTTCCTGCCATTGGTCGAAGCACGACTGGGTGTCGAAGAGGATCCGACAATTCTTGCTCGGCTGGAGGTTGTCTTGCCCGGTCTCGTTATTGCCTTTGCGCAAGACGAGCAAACACGCATTGACGCCATCCGAACGCTTGACGGCAACGTAAGCCTTGATGCCCGCGCAACATTGAACCGCCTTCTGTCAACGCGCCGATATGTGGCTGAAACACTGCCAGATGACGCAAATATCGCGACAATCCTTGAACCGGGCAGCAGCGCGCTTAGCCGAGAAGACGCCTATGACATGCTGGTGCAAGCCGAACTGGCCCCGCCGCTGATTTCGCGCGCACAGCAACGCGATATCCTTGCCGCAAATGTCATTGACGGGCGCGTCGGTGGCATTCCAGTTGCAACGTTGAACACAGAGGCCGCACGCGACACAGCCTATGCTGCCCTGGTCGAAGCGGACCGTGCTTTGCCTATCCCCGCAGCCGCTGAGATTGATGCAGCGCTTTCGGCCCACACGTTCTTCGACGCCTATGCGGAAGCCTCGCAGCCCGTCACAACAGCGGCTCGCCTTACGCTCGACGGCATCGAAACACGGGTCGGCATCTACCGCTTCTTTGATCTGTCGCTGGACGGTATTTCGCTGGCCTCGATTTACTTCCTTGCGGCCATCGGCCTAGCCATAACGTTCGGTGTGATGGGCGTTATCAACATGGCCCATGGTGAGTTCATCATGATCGGGGCCTACACGGGCTACGTCGTGCAAACCCTCATATCTGACTACACGCTATCCATCGCGATCGCACTGCCGCTGGCGTTTCTTGTAACCTTCGCGCTTGGCGTTTTGATGGAACGCTCCGTCATTCGCTGGCTTTACCACCGCCCGCTAGAGACGCTTCTGGCCACCTTCGGCATTTCAATCGCCCTACAGCAGATAATACGCCAGATCTTCGGCACCCAAGCCCGCCCCTTCACGCCGCCCGACTGGCTGGCCGGTGCGGTGACCATCAATGATGTCGTCTCCATCAGCTCCATCCGCATCGCGATCTTCATTCTCGGGGCCATTTTCTTCGTTATGCTGTGGCTCATCCTCAACCGCACCCGATTGGGGCTGGAGGTTCGTGCCGTTACCCAAAACCCGTCCATGGCAGCGTCCATGGGTATCAACCCGGACCGGATCAACATGCTGACCTTCGGACTTGGGTCCGGGATTGCCGGCGTGGCGGGCGTGGCCATCGGCCTTTTCGCGCAAGTTACGCCCGATATGGGCTCAAACTACATTGTGCAAAGCTTCATGACTGTCGTCGTTGGCGGTGTCGGAAACATATTCGGCACGCTCATTGGCGCCGGCATGATCGGCTCCCTGCAAAAAGCGATCGAGTGGCTCAATCCCACCAATACACTTGCCGCGCAGACCTACATGATCCTGTTCGTGATCCTCTTTATCCAGTTCCGGCCACGCGGGATGATTGCCCTGCGCGGACGGGCAGCGGGGGATTGATGCCATGACACAGAACCGTTCCGTTCCCATTTTCATCGGCACGCTCGCGCTTTTCGCCCTTGCCGTGACCGTCATGTCCGAAGCCTACGGCACAGGTGCCCTATCAGTCAGCTTCACCAAGGTCCTTGGCATGACCCTGTGCCTGTGCCTCGCCGCTATGGCGATGGACCTGGTTTGGGGTTATTGCGGCATCCTTTCGCTTGGCCATTTCGCCTTCTTCGGGCTTGGGGGCTATGGCATCGGGATGTGGCTAATGACCGCGAGGACCGAAGCCGTTGTCCGAGCAAACCTTGCCAATCAAGTGATCCCGCCGACAGAGGCCGAGGTCAGCGACGCAACCGCGCTGCAAATTTTTAGTGTCGTCGGAGGCGAGGATTGGCCATGGATGTGGGCGGCCTCCGACAGCCTGTTCCTTTCGCTCGTCCTGATCGTGCTTGTTCCGGGGCTGCTGGCGTTGGTCTTTGGCTGGCTCGCCTTCCGCAGCCGGGTGACGGGCGTCTACCTGTCCATCCTGACGCAAGCGATGACGCTGGCCCTGTCACTATACCTGTTCCAGAACGACACCGGCTTGCGCGGTAACAACGGCTTGTCGGGCTTGCAGAACATCCCCGGCGCGGAGCAGATCGGACAAGATCGCATCTCCATCTGGTTCTTCTGGGCCTCAGCCATTGCGTTGGGACTAAGTTACATAGGGGCGGCGTGGCTTGTCTCGGGCAAATTCGGCAATATCATCCGCGGCATCCGTGACGACGAACAACGCGTACGGTTCCTGGGTTACAAGGTAGAGGCCTACAAACTCTTCGTTTTCACGCTAACGGGCATGCTGTGCGGTATCGCCGGTGCGCTCTACTATCCACAAGCGGGCATCATCAACCCCGATGAAATCGCGCCTATTGCATCGATCTACCTTGCGGTTTGGGTCGCCATTGGCGGACGCGGCAGGCTGTATGGAGCTGTCATCGGCGCGGCCGTCGTTTCACTTCTTTCCACCTATTTTACGGGCGGTCGGGCGCCCGACATCAACCTTGGCGCCTTCGCAATCGAATGGGTGGATTGGTGGCCCGTCCTGTTGGGCCTTGGCTTCGTTCTGGTCACGCTCTTCGCGCCGAAGGGGCTCGGCGGCTTGGTCGACTACATCGTTCGGAAGGAAAGGACATGAACAGTCTTCTGGAGGTTCAGGGCATCTCGGTTACGTTTGACGGCTTCAAAGCCATCAACGATCTGAGTTTTGAGATCAGCCTTCCCGAACTGCGCGCGATCATTGGTCCGAACGGTGCCGGAAAAACCACGTTCATGGATATTGTCACCGGCAAGACACGACCAGACGAAGGAACGGTCCGTTGGGGCGAGCTCGGGCATTCTCTGCTTTCGAAATCGGAGGCCCAGATCGCACAGGAAGGCATTGGCCGGAAGTTCCAGCGCCCCACTGTATTTGAAGACCAGACCGTCTGGGACAACCTTCGCCTGTCCCTCAAAAAGCCCCGGGGTCCCATCGCTGCGATATTTGACCGTGTATCCGAACGTGATCGGACCCGCATTGCAGAGATTGCTGGGGAAATCGGCCTGACCGAGCGCCTGAAAGATCCGGCCAGCATCCTCAGCCACGGACAAAAGCAATGGTTGGAGATCGGGATGCTGCTTGCGCAGGACCCGAAACTATTGCTTGTGGATGAACCGGCAGCAGGCATGACAACAGAAGAGCGGGAACATACCACCACCCTTTTGAAGCGCTTGGCAGAAAGCCATGCCGTCGTTGTTGTGGAACACGACATGGAATTTGTCCGCCGTCTGGATTGCCGGGTCACCGTTTTGCATGAGGGGTCCGTTCTGGCCGAAGGATCACTCGATCACGTCATGGCCGACGAGCGGGTCATCGAAGTCTATCTGGGGCGCTGAACGATGTTGCAGACAAAAGACCTGACACTGCACTACGGCAGTAGCCAAATCCTCAACGGCCTTTCGGTACGGGCCGAAATTGGGGAAGTCACCTGCATCATGGGCACAAATGGCGTTGGGAAAACGTCCTTGCTCAACGCGATTTCCGGCACTCATCCCATATCCGGGGGCGACGTGATGCTGGAAGGAAAGCCCATTGCAAAACGCGCCGCTCATCAGCTGGCCAGCCTTGGCATCGGCTATGTGCCACAGGGGCGGATGATCTTTCCCCTCCTGACCGTGCGCGAAAACCTCGAAACCGGGCTGGCCT